>NZ_AP025343.1:1200000-1512500 GCF_021654775.1 Paenibacillus azoreducens
AATGTTGGTTCATCAATGAAAAATGAGCTTTTATGGCGGGTGCTTGAAAAGTCATTGTGAGAAAACAGCTATAGTGGAACTTTCCCTTGTTTATCCCGGATGCTTCCACCATCATTTAAGGGAGAAAGCAGCTGCATCTTAAGTATAAGCTTCAACTACATAAGTGAAGGAGTGATGATGTTTGAATACGAACAAACAAATCAAAAGGCAAGTGAGAGGTTTGGACATATAATTGGATGAACCTCTCATAGGCTTGTGGGAGGTAGAAGAACAATGAAATATGTAATCGATTCAAAGTACGGAGTAGAACTCACGAGTGAACAATTTGCCAAAGCATCGGGCCTGTTTGATGATCTGAATCATCATTTATCCATCAAAGGCGTTTTTTCGGGCGATGTGGCCGGCAGAGTTTTTCTGTCTAACGACGGGAAGACGGCTTTTATTGCAAATAAGGAAGGCTTTTTTGTCGGGGGATGTCCCGAGAACATTCCTTTTCTTGAAGAAATCAATAAAGTGCTTGCAAAAGAAATGATGCCGGAGCTTGTAGCTAATGAAGCATTGGACTATGTACTGTTTTATCCCAATAACGGGGCCTGGGAAACGGCTCTGCCGCATTTGATGAAGGATTTACTGCCGATCCGCAGCGGTCGCATGACCTTTACTCATGATCTGCAAGATGTGAAACCTTCACTTGATGCTGATATCGTGCCGGTTGATCTCGAACTGCTGAAGCAGCAGCATATCATCGGGATGGATGACATCATTGAGGAAATCGAAGGGAACTGGCCTTCGCTAGAAGTGTTCGGAGAAAAAGGATTTGGTTGCGCAGCTATACAAAATACGGCTAAGTCCATCGGACCCGGTCGCGTGCGCTTCCCTTAAGCCTCTCGGGTTCGTGAATACAGAAATGTTATAGGAAATTGGCGTAAGAGCGTTTATTAAAGGTTCTTATGAAAGATTTACAATAAAATAAGAAGCTGGAGCATCGTAAATGATTAGCGTATAATAAGAATGAATTGACAGAGGAGGCTTGAATGATGAGTGTCCCAAATGAAGAATTAGAGCGAATCTTAGAGAATTTAAACGATAAGAATAAAGTGGTTGCCCGAAGCTTCTTATCATGGTTACTGGAGAAGCAAATGGATGAAGAGGATGAATATTTGACAGTTAGCGATCTGGAAGCCATCGAGAAAGGAAGGATTGAGTATCAGAATGGTCAAACCAAATCGTTGGAGGAACTAAGACGTGAGCTTGATATATAAAGTAATCTTGTCAAGCGAGGCTGAGAAAGCTTTGAAAAAACTGGATAAACCAATGACCAGAAGAATTTTCAATGCATTAGATCAATTAAGTAATGATCCCTGGAATCATGCCAATACTAAAAAGATGAAAGGGACAGAGAAAGATGTTTATAGATTAAGGGTAGGAAGCTATAGGTTGATCTATGAAATTATAAATGAAGAGTTAATAATCTTGGTTGTACGCATTGGCCCAAGAGGAGATATTTATAAATGATATGCCCCCAATATTTAAAATTAACGCTTTTTTGCAAAATAATTAAGGGTTCTCAAGAAGACGCCAACATCTTATAACAATGTATTCACGCTGTAGGTCTGTTGCCCTTGGGTTGACAGAGGTATAAACATGGAGGAGAATCAGTCAACAAACGCCCCAGCCTTATATAAACTGGAGATGTTTGGTGATAAAGGAAATCGGAGGTTATAAATGGATATTAAAATTCGTGAGATAAGAGAAAGTGATTATTCTGAAATAGTATCGATATGGAATAATGAATTGGGAAGTCCTAACGTTAATCTTGATAATATTTCCGAACGGATTGCAAGAATGAATAAGGATGAAAACTACAAAATATTCGTAGCATTGTTTGAAAATAATGTTGTAGGTTGTATTTCGGTCGTACAAACAATGGCATTGGAATACGAAATTGGATACTTAAAAATTAATGGTCTTGCTGTACGAGGAGATTTTCAAAAAAAGGGAATAGGATCTAAACTTTTAAAACATGCTGAAGATTATGCTTTAGAGAAGGGGCTTTCTTTTCTCATATTAAATAGTGGCTTTCGACGAACAGAGGCACATAATTTTTATGAGTCCAAAGGTTATGATAAATTGTCTTATTGTTTTACTAAGAAGGTCCACTAACAACGGATAATAATAGATAAATTAATCCTAGTAACTCGAAGAAGCGATTACATCTTATAACACCGCATTCACGCATCGGGCCAGTTAAAGCTGTCCCTCTTGCTCACTTCGTGCTCCATTTTTCCGTACGGATTCAAGCATATGTTCATATTGCCACAACATAATATCCTCCATTGGCTTGGAAGGGCCAGCCAACGACCTCATTATTTATATAAATAATTATTTGTTGAAAAACCAAGTATGGTTACGTTATGGATGAGCAGCAAATTCGGGCTGTTCCTTTACTTTTTGCCGATAGACTCGCATGAGTGACGACAACGATTTTTAGAGGGAAACTATGCAGGAGTATTCTGTGTTGACAGTTGCATCACTTGTCAGACTTTGGACATTCATTGTAGCGAGAAAGCTGATTTTATTGGTTGATTGGTAAGGGGTAGATTGCGTTCCTGTAGTCTAAAAGAGGGAGAGAGCTTCCAGTTTGTGCTGCGGTTGCTGATTAGGGCTAACGTAAGATATGGGAGCCTACATGTTCAGATACTATAATCGAATAAATGAAATTAGGTAATAGGACGATAAAACACATGGACCAAATTAAAATATGCAAAAATGATCAAACTCACTGGTGGTTGTACTAGGCACCAAGGGCCAACCAAAAAATCAGATTTAGAGATCATAACCAGAATTTTTCCCGAAGCGTGATAAAAACCGTGAAATTTAAAGTTTGCTATTATCCAACATCAGGATATGTCTCTAAACAAAGTCAAAGTACTACAACAAATAAAGAATGCAACTCATTTGCCTTCTGACTCGTCTAATATTATGTATTATTTCTGCAAGTAAGGATCATCCTCTAATTGGATTTTAAGGTTCTTATGGTTTTCGTTACTTAGGAGGTAGATAATCTACTAACAAATACATAATAGAAGCGACGAGAGTCGTGTATTTTTAACTTAATAATTGCAGGTATGCTCATCCAAAAGCAATTAAGAAACAGATCATCAGACTGAGGTGTAGTAATGAAGAAATTCATATTTTTAATTCTATTTAGTGTATTTTTTCTAATAGCGCTACCGCATCATAGTGTTGCTGCGACTAACCAATCTAAAATTATTTTAAATGGCGGGGAAATTGTTCTACCCGAGGATGTTGAGGTCGTAAACGTTAAAAATAACGTGATGATCCCCATTCGCGTAGTTGCTGAAAACTTAAAGTTTAAAGTTGACTGGAATCAAAAAACTCAAAATGTGAAGATACAGCAAAACTCCAAAGTAATCTCTTTAACAGTCGGTAAAAAAGAAGCTATGGTTGATAAAGATCAGAAGCTGCTCAATATTGACCCTCAAATTATAAAAAATACAGTCGTTGTCCCCATACGATTCGTTAGTGAAGAGATGGGACTTAAAGTAAACTGGAACAACGCAGACAAAATAGTCACTCTGGATAGTAACGATACACAGCCCGCTCCTCCTGCAACAGGTGGGGAAAATGATTCTAAATTAAACCATGTTAATGAAATTAATTTTGCAAACAATCAGCTGGTTGTTTCTTTAGATAAAGAGGTCACTCCAGTAATCTCTAAATTGACCAATCCGGATCGGATCGTCGTTGATCTGCCCAATACTGCATTCGGTGGTCATGCGGCTGAATCTCTAAATTCAAAATCAATAGGAAAATTAGATATAGGTGGGATACCTAATTTGACGGAAGTAAGGTATTCCTTGTTTAATCAGGATCCAGCTCAGGTTCGAATTGTCATTGAGTTGAATAATATAAATGCAGTCCAGTATACTCCACAGTTTATGCAAGATAAGTTGATTCTTGATTTGAATTTTAATGGCGAGATCAGTAATACTGAACCCACACCACCTAATTTAGGTAAAAAAATTGTTATTATCGATCCCGGGCACGGTGGAAGCGACCCTGGGACAACCGGTTATTCCCAAAAATACGAAAAAGACTTTACTTTAGCATTGTCTCTAAAAGTCCAAGCACTGCTCTTAAAGGAACCTGAGATCGAAGTGATCATGACCCGTGAGACAGATGTATACCCTACTCGTACAGAGCGTGTCCAGTTGGCCAATAAATTAAAGGCAGATGTGTTTGTATCGATACACGGTAATAGCGTACCTACTTCACCCCAGACAACAGGTACGGAGACTTTCTTCTATCAACGCAGCAGCAGTAAAGATTTGGCTAATGTTATTCACAAGCACTTGATCGAAGCGATAGGGCTGAAAGATCGTGGCGTGAAAAATGGCAGCCTGCAGGTCATTAGAGAAACAACGATGCCGGCAGTCCTTCTGGAAATTGGATTTTTAAGCAACCCTGAGGAAGAAGCCCTAATGCTGTCAGATTCTTTTCAAGATAAAGCAGCGCAAGCGATTGTTGATGGGATCAAAGAATATTTGGGAAAAGAAGTAAAACCGTGAGGGATGTGCTAGTATGAAAAAAAGTGTATGCATTTCTATTTTGTTATGTATCATAGCAATGGTAGGGGTAGCCTGTGGAAGTAAGCCTGCTACAGAGTCAGGGGGTTCCTCAGCTTCAGGACAGGAGATGAACTCTGGAGTAGATGGAACTGATAAGAAAGCAGAGCAAGTGAATAATCAAACGGAGGAGATTGTTGTTTACCTCGTCGATTCTCAAGTAACGGAGTTAAAACAGATTAAGGCAGAAATAAATTATACGAATGACATCGATAAGTATGAGAAAGCATTTAAAGCTTTGCAAAGTAACAGTCATTCTGATCTTGTATCTTTATGGAACAAAATCGAGCTAAACGCTATGAAATTCCATGAAGGAGTGCTGGTGATCGATGTTCATATCCCTGATGAGGCAAGATTAGGATCTAGCGGTGAACTGTTAGCCTTGGATGCATTAAAAGAGACCATGTTTCAATTTAAGGAGATAAATAACTTAGATCTTCTTATTGATGGAAAAGCCTTAGAAAGTTTTATGGGGCACTCTGAATTGGAGCATCCGATTTCCCGTAATCAGTAGGGATGGATAAGGCACAAAAAACTTGCCACCCTGATATGCTATTACGCGTTTGATTTGCTCAGGAACTGTTCATCCCACTTACCATGGAATAAAAATGACTTAAGCTTCTTCGATTCCGATGATGCAAGCTTTCGCGATGAATGTCAACGAATTTTTAGAAGTATGCTGCAACCAGACCATCTGGTATATTTAGCTTTTCTTGTAAAATAGATTGAAATTATAACAAACAAAAGAGAAGGGCGGATATACGCCCTTTTCTTTTGTTTTTACGCCTGGAATAGGCGACAACTCTAAGGTCAAACAGTGGAGAAATAAGCGTGGATTTCGTGAGTTGATGTAGAATTCCATATAGGAACACGTTATAAGAAAGACAGGTGAAGCCTGAACGGCTCATAATAGTGGACTTAATCAACCCCGGCATAAACCTCCACTAATCCCATCATCTTTATGGTCATGGATGGACAGCGAACCGCCGTAAACGGGATCGTTACGTATGGTAGTGATGGGGTAGACGGGGATTCAGATGAGTCCCCTCGTACCCGATTTTAAAATATGTCATAAAAGAGGTGTTATCTATGTCTAATGATAATAATGAGTTTCCAATAAACAGTTATAGGGAAATTGTATTTACAAATACGGAAAGTAATAGGATTCTTGAAAAGAATAAATCTTTTTCTGTAACCTGGTATGAAGAAAAAAAATCATTCTCGTCAATGTATGAAGCACAGGAATATATATCAAGTGAAATTTATCCTGAAATTCTTCACAATTATAATGGTTATAAAACAACGGATCCCCAATTAGCTTGCTCTCTTCTCTTTGAATTAATAAAAGCAAAAACACATGGATTTATAACAAGAGAAGTTCATGCAAGTATTGATGTAATTGAAAAGAAACTATACTATCTGGTCTGGATTTCCCCTGAATAAATCCGTACGGAATTGTTCTGAGGATCTAACCGAACACATAATTTACACGAATGAAATCCCAGCAGTCAGATTTTACTCATAATTTGCATGGAGTTTCACCCGTATAGATCGTGGCAAGCGGCAAAAAACGCTACTGACACACCGTTGTCAGTAGCGTTTTTATATCATTAAACCATTAAACGGGAACTGGCTATATGGATCCGCATCCAACCGATACTACAAATCAACTTTTGGAGGTGTCTTTATGCGTGAAGCTAACGTTGTGAATAAGTCCAAACAAAACAAAGAGCAGCGGCGTTATTGGATTGGCGTCGTCTCCGAAGCTCATGTCAGATATGGAGAGGAAGGCGGTTTCGCGCAGCTTTGCCACGGCAAAGCCGCTCCGCTCCGCAGAATGCGACAAGGGGATTGGCTCATTTATTATTCTCCACGGACGGAAATGAAAGGCGGACAAGCGCTGCAATCATTTACGGCGATCGGTCAGGTCGTAGACGATGAGGTCTATCCCTATAAAATGAAAGAGGATTTTGTCCCATATCGCCGGAATATACGTTATTTCCCTTGCCGTAGCGTGAGAATTGCCGGTTTGTTGGACAAGCTAAGCTTCACTAAAGGGAAAGTTAGCTGGGGGTACTCATTTAGGTTCGGGCAACTGGAGATTAGTCAGGAGGACTTTATCATCATAGCGAATGAGATGCTTGGGGAAAGGTGCGAGGAAGCGCTGCGCCTTTCTTAACTCACTCACTGGCAAATCTGCACCCATTGCAAGGGAACGCGGCTTCAGCAGGAAAGCCGACAAGTGACCATCCATGGCTTGTCCATCGTCGAAGTTGCACTGTATTAGACTCCCTTGCTAATGGGTTGCGACTTCCCTATATTTAATGAAATTATCGTCGCGGCGAGGCGGAAAAGTCATCGACTGGAACGGTAAGGAACGCAAGGTAATCATTCAAAAAGCGTAAATACCAAGCGTTATAGAGAATGAATCCCCTCCCAGCACGTTGGCCGGGAGGGGGTTCATTTTGTTTGGCTTGTTTTGAATTCTATCTTATTTTATAGAGATATGTTTCCCCATTGACTTTAACCTCAGCCGTAACTGACTTGTTTCCTGTCTCAACTTCCTTTGGAACTTCGGCCAAAAAAATGACTGTGTTAGAACTCAAAGGGTTAATGTCTGTAATGTTTGTATAAGTAAAATTCCCTCCGCCATTTTCCTCCAATACGCTGAAGGCATCGTAACTAAATTTATCATCATATTTAAAAATAACATTTGCAAATTTATTGGCGGTTGTTCCTGATTCATTCAGATTTTTGATTTTAATGTAGAGTGCAAGGTATGTAGTATCTTCGCCTTTGGCTTCATAATAGGTATAAAAAGATGATGGGGATGAAGGTTCAATTTTTTTAGAGAATTTCGTTTTAGTTATAGTTATCTCAGCGAAATTGTCAAATAACTGCATCTTGTTTTTTGTTAATAAAGGCATTTTTTTATTTTGTTCTTCCGATTTTGTTTGGCTCGTGGCTTCAGTATTATTGCCACTTGTTTTTGTTGCTGCATTTTGATCCTTTAGTTTTTTGTTTTCCGCTTCTAGACTCTTCACCTTCTGCTCAAGTTCTGCTACCTTTGTCCCAACCTCGCTTGAGTTTCCGCCAGTATTTGATGAACATGCGGTTAATGATAGAATGCATATGGCCACCAAAATCAACAGTCTGTATTTCATTTCCTAACCCCCAGTAAAGTTAATATATTACATTCTATCAGTTATAGGACTATATATCTATAGAATGCTAAATATTTGGTTCTTATTTCATATGGTACGTTTTGATTGATAAACAGGCCAAGGAAAAATTTCTTTACCTAGGTGGAAATGCAGGCCGTATGAAATGAAAGGCGGACAAGCGCTGCAATCTTTTACGGCGATCGGTCAGGTCGTGGACGATGAGGTCTATTCCTTTAAAATGAGAGAGGATTTTATCCCATATCGCCGGAATATACGTTATTTCCCTTGCCGTAGCGTGAGAATTGCCGGTTTGTTGGACAAGCTGAGCTTCACCAAAGGGAAAGTTAGCTGGGGGTACTCATTTAGGTTCGGGCAACTGGAGATTAGTCAGGAGGACTTTATCATCATAGCGAATGAAATGCTCGGGGAGGGATGGGAGGAAGCGCTGCCCCTTTCTTAACTCTCTCAGTGGCAAAGGAAAGGACGGTTTGGACCAATGAATCCCTCATCTCTCTACTACGTCAACATATGTCGTAATTGAGATTTACACTGATAGTAAAATCAGTCTAGATGAAATGAGGGAAACAGCCATGACCGAATATATCGAAATCCGAGGCGCGAGAGAGCATAATTTAAAAAACATCTCCCTGCGGATTCCAAAACGCAAGCTGATCGTGTTAACCGGACTTTCGGGTTCGGGAAAATCATCCCTTGCGATGGATACGCTGCAAAAGGAATGCCAAAGACAATATATGGAGTCCATGGGGATGGTGACGGACTTCATCAGCAAACCGCGGGTGGATTCTATTCGCGGCCTGTCCCCGTCCATCAGCGTCAGCCAGCATCGTTCAAACCGGAACCCCCGGTCAACGGTCGGCACGGTTACCGAGGTATACACCTACTTGCGTGTCCTCTATGCCAAGCTTGGCGTTCGCGTTTGTCCATCATGCGGCAGGACGGTTCCACCCGATTTTGAAAGCGATCCGGCCATCATGGATATGGACCAGGAAGAGCTCGAAGAGCAGAGCACCAAAACGCCCGGCGTGAAATGTCCTCACTGTAAAACGCAAATGCCGAAATTGAAAATGGCCCATTTCTCCTTCAACAAGCCCGAAGGAGCATGCGAGGCATGCACCGGACTTGGGATCATAACCACCGTCGATATCGGACAACTGCTCGATGAAGACAAGAGCATTCCCGAGGGCGGCGTCCTGATCTGGGAAAATTGGGTCCGCGACTATTATACGGATGTTTTGTCCGCCGCCGCTAAGCATTACGGCTTTGCATTCGAGCCGAACATGCCCATTCGACGGTTCGACGCAAGCACGCGCGATTTTCTGTTATACGGAGCCGGCAGCGAGGAGTTCAAGGCTCATTTTCCGGATATACGGCCCCCCAAATCCGTCGGAAAAGGCAATTTTGAAGGAATTGTGACCCAACTGTTAAGGAGACATCGCGAGAAAGACGGCGAACTCCATTCTTCCGGCAAAACGGACCGTTATTTCATTCAACAAATCTGCACCCATTGCAAGGGAACGCGGCTTCGGCAGGAAAGCCGACAAGTGACCATCCATGGCTTGTCCATCGTCGAAGTTGCCTCCTATTCTCTGCGCAGACTTCTTGCCTGGCTTGAGGAGATGAGGCGGCAGCTCACAGGAGAGGGTCAGCTGATCCTGGAGCCCATCTTGAGCGATCTGACAGAACGGATCCGCCGCCAGATCGATGTCGGTCTGGATTATTTAACGCTGGACCGCCAGGCCAACTCGCTCTCCGGCGGCGAAGCCCAGCGGCTCCGGCTTGCGTCGCTTCTCGGTTCCGGCCTGACCGGTGTCCTGTACGTGTTGGACGAACCCACCACCGGGCTTCACCCGCGGGATACGGGCAAATTGATCCGTGTTTTGAAGCAGCTGCGCGATTTGGGGAACACCGTGCTTGTTATCGAGCATGATACGGAGGTGATGAGAGCAGCTGATCACATCATCGACATCGGACCGGGCTCCGGCAAACGCGGAGGCACTGTTGTCGGCACCGGAACATTGGATCAGCTGAAAGCCAGTCCCGAGTCCGTAACCGGCCGATTTTTGCGTGAAGAGGAACATGGGCTCCCCGAACGGCAACGACGCACCGGAAATCAAGAACGCATCACGATACGAAATGCATCCGCCCATAATTTGAAAAATATGACCGTTGCATTTCCGCTGGGCCGCCTGATCACTGTTACGGGTGTATCCGGATCCGGCAAATCCACCCTCCTCTTCGATATACTGGAGCCTGCGGCAAGGGTAAGGCTTCACGGAACGAACGTCATACCAGGCAAGCATGAGCGCATTGACGGATTGGAGCATATCGATAAAATCATAGCTGTCGACCAGTCCCCCATCGGACGAATATCGCGCTCCAACATCGCGACATATACCGAGCTTTTCACGCCGATCCGCAGCCTGTTCGCCAGCCTTCCGGAAGCGAGAAAGAAAAAACTGTCGTCCAAGCATTTCTCCTTCAATACTCCAGGCGGCAGATGCGAGAAATGCCAGGGCATGGGCACGCTGCAGCTTGATATGCATTTTTTGCCCGACGTGGAAGTACGGTGCCCGGCCTGCCGGGGGAAGCGGTTCACGGATGAAGTGCTCGAAGTGAAGTACAACGGCTACAGCATATCGGATGTTCTCGACGGGACGGTCCGGGAGAATGCCTCGGTCTTCGGGGAGCCGGAAATTGCCGGGAGGCTGGAACTGCTGTGCGAGGTCGGCCTGGATTACTTGCAGCTGGGACAGCCAACATCCACCTTGTCGGGCGGAGAAGCCCAGCGCATCAAACTGGCGAAGGAACTGGGCAAAAAAAACCAAGGACATGCCCTCTATTTGTTGGATGAGCCGACGACGGGGCTCCATCCCTGGGATGTACGCCAGCTTTGCTCTCTGCTGAACCGTCTGGTAGACGCCGGCAATACAGTGATCGTGATCGAGCACAATCTCGACCTTATTGCAGAGTCGGACTGGGTGGTCGATTTCGGACCGGAAGGCGGCGAAGAGGGAGGCCGCTTGATCGCTCAGGGCACGCCGGAAGAAGTCGGCGCCATCAAAGGCTCCCACACCGGAACATACTTGGCAGCCCATCTCTCGCGCGGGAAATAAAGCAAAGCCTCCAGGATTCTTGCGGTTAAGTCGTTTCGCCATGTCATGCCCGACGATAAAAGAACTGCCACGACTTCAGTGGCAGTTCTTTGTATATTTCAAATAGAAATGACGCTATTAGAGCTATTCTAACCTGACGACGACCTTTGTAGACTTCACCGAAGCTGACGGAAACGGTCGCTGAATGTCCCTCTTCTCTATATTCGGCGTGTACAATGAAGGGAACGTAACGCATTGTAAGCGAAAATGAGAGAATTTATATGAACGAAATGGTTTTATATTTCTCTTTTATGGTTGGGGCTGCTTATGGGTTGCACTCAACAGGCGCAGGTTGAGCTAGATCGTTCCACGGAAGTTTCAATGATGAATCCTACCTCTCAAGCCGACCCAGTTTCATTCGGGACAGAAATTCCGGGCAAGCTCTTCAGCCAGTTTCCGAATCGGTTTCAACCTCCACCGAGCTCGATTCCGTTAAAGATACTCCATCCGTTCGTGCCGAGACGGCCACAGATCAAGGTACTTTGCTGATGTTTTCCAATGGGTGGGAAGAAGAACTCGGGCATTTGGTGGCTTCGAGCAATTTTGGACCTGGCCAGCCATCGGAGCAACTTCATGTTCATCGCCCTCTTCCAAACCGATTCTCTGGACCATAGTCTAGACTATAGATAGCACATCCTCTTTTCCGTTGTTACCGGACCTCTGTTCGCCAAATTCACAAATGAGTGGAAAAAGTGCAGATTCTAATATCAGCCGTTCAACATCCGCGGAACTAATAGCCCCCATGTTATTTAGGGAAAACGAATTTATTTCTCTCGTTGAACTTAAAGTAAATAACACCCAAATATGCTACATTATATAATATGAAGAATAATGCAAGGGAGAGAGTATTATATCTAATCAAGATTTTCACATTAATAGTACCTTTTCGAAATCTGATCTAGGTGCTCAATCTGCTTGGAAAGGTTTTTCATTTCAAACTCTATATATATCATCTCGAATTATTAAAGATACAAATGAGTTTGTGTTTTATCCGGAGGATATTGAAGATTTAGTAATAAAAAAAGAAGATGTTGTTATTGAGGCTATTCAAATTAAAAATATCTCTTCTGATTTGACGCTTTCTTCTCTATCTTCCACAAAGTCTTCAAAATATGGTGAAGGCTTTTTTAATAGAGTTTGCAGTTTACACGCCTTGTATCCTGAGCTTAACTGCATTCGTGTTGTATATTTTAATTCTCTTGGCAGTGAATTTAGAAGCTTAGAGAATAATGATGAAGAAGTTAAGGAACAATTGCTAAAAAAACTGACCAATAATCACGGACTAACAATTGAAAACGCAAAGTGGCTTCTATCAGCTTTGATTTTTGAAAAAGTCAATACCGAAGAAATGGAGAATAGCATCCGCACCCAGTTGAGTACATATGTTCCTGTTATGGCTGCTCCAGATCTTGCGAAGACATTACTCGTTCAGCATGTTTCTGAGTTGTCGAGAACAAAAGGTCATACTACTTTACAAGAGTGGCAAGAGAAAATGCACCAAATTGGAACAGATATTGCTACCATAGACGGTTACTACAAAGAATACCAAAAGTCTCTTATTCGTCTAAGTGACCTAACCTCAGATAAAAATGTTGACCAATTGCGAATTGAATTCGAACAAGGAATTGCGACACAGCCCTCTCATATTAGGAATAATTTGGATTTACCTAGAGAAATTTGGATAACTAAAATATCAGAAGCAATCAGCCATACAGGTGTTGCTATTGTAAGGGGGGTATCGGGCCAAGGAAAAACGGCCCTTTGTTATAGATATCTCTTAAATGAATATCCAGAGGACCTAGTATTTTGTGTGCGTTCTATTTCATCAGTAGGTCAAGCAGAAAATCTTGTAGCAGCTATACGTGGTATTGCAAAACATACACAAAATATGGTTATTTATATTGATGTTAATTCTGGTGAATTGCAGTGGTGGTTACTTGTACAAGAACTTCAAGCCAGAGGTGTATCAGTTCCAGTTCTTCTATCCATTCGTGATGAAGATTTTAACATGACTCAAATAAATGGAAGCGTTATTCAATTTAAACTTGTTGAAGTAGAACTGTCTAAGCAAGAGGCTCGAAATATTTATGAAAACTATACATCTATGTCCCCTCATCAGCAACTGCGAAGTTTTGAGGAAGCATGGAGTCAATTTGGTGAACAAGGCCCGTTAATTGAATTTGCCTACTTACTTACAAATAAACAGCCACTTAGACAACGTATAAAAAGCCAGGTTAATAGGATGCTGCAAGAAGGAATACAGGATTCTTGGCTTGGATTATTACATTTGGTCTGTTATGCCGGGCAAACAGGATGTCCTCTCCATATTCATCGAGTAAAGAAAGAAGTCAAATGTGATAACTTATATTCTGCTATAAATCGCCTTAGCAATGAATATTTGATTAGAACATTTGATGATAACCAATATATTGAACCGTTACATCCATTAAGGGCCCAGATAATCTGTGAAGTTCTTAGGGAGACTCTCGGAGAAGACAGTTTGGATTTAGTGTTATCAGCTATAAAATGCATGGATTCTGCGTATATCCAGTTGTTTTTGATGGACTTCTTTTCTAAGAGCTCCCACTCAATGGATATTATCGAAAAAATTGTGTCTGTTGAGTGTCCTGATTGGATTTCTTATGCTGGGAAGCTTAAAACAATGCTATGGCTTGATGTGAAAAGATATGTTGAGCAAAATAAATCCGTAATTGATGACCTCATCGCAAAGAATGGTGATGGTTGGCCAACTTATATGCCGATGGATTTTTCGGGTATGTTACATCCTAATAAAATAATCGCTGAAGATTTATTGTCTATAGAGAGTCTTGATTTAGAGAACGTTAATAAGGACGAACTACTGACAGCAATTAACGAGGTCAAAGAGTCTCTTACCTCATTACAAATGGATTATCAAACTACAGATTTCTTTATTACTCATAGTAAAATACCAGTTGATATTCCCAATACTGATACTGAATGGTCACTATTTGGTTATGCTCTTTTTTGGCTTGGTTTACGTGGACATAAAATTGAACTTACTTTCTTTCCAAATGAATTTCATGAAAAGATGCTTTCTGGTGATATTCAATCTAAGGCGGATGCTATATGTGGACTTTACATGCAAAAAGGGGAAGATGAGTACTATAAAGCAGCTATTGAATCGCTTAACTCTCGAATAGTCGAAGATTACTGTGTGATTAATTTCTGTATCTCAGATAGTAAAGTTAAATGCCATTTTGTTCCCCCTTTATTTGATGATACACAAAATACAAACAATGAACAAAATTTCAATCATTACTGGAAAATAAAGTTATATAATGTGCTGAAGAGAGCGTATTATGACAAAGAATATATTGAAATTGAATTATTAGGTGTTGATCTTCTAGATGATTTAGGTATTGATGCAATAAATCATACAGTTTGCATACCTAAAAGCAATCGATATGATGACTGGATAACAGAAGTAAACTCATGGATAAAGTCCCGTATTGATTATCATTATCGTCCCGAAACTTGGAAACAGTATGTATCTAGAATTGATGAATTGCGTAAAGTGGCAGATACTCTCGTTACAAATATGATATCATGTTTTGATCATTTATATAAAAAGCAATATCTTGATAAAGGGCGTTGGACTAAAGTTGTGGAAAGTACTGAGAAGTTTAAGGTACTAACTTTTTCTCCTTTACTATTGCCCAAATCTGTAGTTGACCCCTACTGTTTGTTTAGAGAAGATATGAACTCTCTAAGTTCCGAAACGCAAGAATTAGAACGTGTGTCTCATTTGTTATCTTATTCAAAGTACAAAATGTTCAGGAAAGGTTTTTCTGACGTTTATCGACACCTGGAGAATTTCCTAAATCAATACAGTTCAATTCTACTTGCACGAATCAACAAAAAGAATTTAGATGAAATCAATAATCCTAGATTGGCTCTCATTAATTTATTTTTTTCTGCAAATGCTCTGGTAACAATGCAAGAAGAATATATGATGTTATTTAAAAATTATGGAACACTTGGTGTGGATTTCAATCAAAGAGAGCTAGACAATTATATTATTTTGCTGAATATGTGGGCATATATTAATGAAAATCCGATCAAAGGGTATGCAATAGCTTATGATGCAAAACAACGCTATAGAAAAAGTCATGATTCTCTTGAGGTATCGTTACAGGATGCAATCAACAAAATTAGCGCACGGAGTGTAGTATTTGATGAGCATACGTATCTGATAATTCCATTTGACGGTGAAGCCTTGGAAGATAAATATACTAAAGTAGCTTTGACGTTGAGAGAATCATATAAATCAGCGATTGAATTTGCGAGTGAGCGTTGGTATCTCGAGACATATGATCCTAATTTTATTGTAGTATATACACATGGAGATATCCCCGTTGGAAGTGGATTTTTGTTACCAATATTCAGAATTTTAGATACTCCAGAAGATGAAATATCCGCATCTCTTTTTCCTGCTGAGCTGCCCAAATCAACTGAATTCTCCTTACATAGTCAATGCGATGAATTGGCGTTGTGGACAGAAGCTATCGGTTTTTTATCGGGTGCAAGGATCTTAATCAAACAGTATAATAACGTACTGAAGCATATTGATGAGGACATTTTTTATTCAAGTGGTATTATTCAATACATTAATGATTGGTGGCCGAAGTTATCTGATGTATTGGAGAAATTTTCAGACGCAATATCTAAGCCGCTAGACATAATGGTAAAGCATCCAACTGAAATGTTTATTGATTTTTCAGCATCGGCTAGCAAAACTCTTGATAAACTACAGACAATAGGTGAAAAAGTTAGTAGTTGTGAAAGTCTTACCGAGCTTGAAGATGAAATAATTAATTTCGTAATTGGGATGATACTATTGCAGCCAGAACTTCTTTCCTTGGTAGAAGAACAATGAAACATAAAAGAGGGACACAGCATTCTCTAGCTTGTGTCCCTTTATTTTTCTCCGTCTTTCTCTTGGATCTTCTCGTATTAACTTTCAACAAGCTTGAAAAAATCGGATGGTTTGATTTTTAGACCTTTGCAAAGTTTAAATGTTTTTGTGACAGAATCGGTTTGCATTTCATATTCTTCTATCAATCTGGATATTGATTGGGAGATATGCCGTAACAAAATTATGATAATCGTTTGGAACATATTTCATTAGTTCCTCATAAGTCATCGGTTCTAACATTCAAATTCCTCCAATGTTATCTTTTTAACTTTTTAATGAAGTATATATTAACCTTGATATTGGGAAACCTTTCTTTGAATTGTTCAATTATTTGGCTACAACTTGTACAAGGTTCGCGAATCATTTTCATATTTTTATTCCTTCTTGTTCGATCTCTTCTATTTTACCATGCCAAACAAACTAGTTAATTCCTGATAGTCTCGAACGAAATACCCTAGTTAATTATTTTTAAGTAAACTTGGGGTTAAGTACTTTATTGATTCAAAACATTATTGACAGTTAACTGATCATTACTAGACAAGGCTACCGCTGTTCCTGTATCCAAGCTTTAAATGAATTGGAACGTTTGTTCGGAAGGCTAATGTTACTTCTTGTCGAAAAGATAGTATATCTTTGGTATTAGGGATGAGAGTATAGGCCCATTTATTTGAACGAGAAACGAACCAATTTATTACAAAAACTCATTACCCTTGCTAAAGTTTATCTATATGGGGAGTTTTAATGCAAGTTACTAAGATGAAAATTAAAAACTTCTGAAGTTCGGATAATCAGAGACTTCTGTGGAATTTTCTAAAATTACTACTTTAGTAGGGAATAATAGTACTGGGAAAACCATATTTTACCCATTTTTTTCAAAAAAACTGTTTTACAATCTCTGTAATGATAGAATCCTGGTAAAATGGGTTTGGACTACTATTTGTAACTCGCAAAGTTAATAGTATTCCCAAAAAAGCAGGGAGGTTAATGGTAAAGCATGTACTTGAAAATAAAAATCAATTGACAGAAATTGAAGTGAAGATTATTGGGAAAATCATATGTGATAAGCCAATGCAGTCAAAAGAGGAACTTAAACGTTTTAATGAGTCTGTAATCCAGATATAGTTGGATCTCTTTGCATAGGTACCATTAATCCTTTTTCCTTCATATTAGAGAATTATAAAGATATGTTGGTTGAAAAACAGAAAAAATAATTTCAGCATAAATTAAAAGAGGGTAGCTTGATGAAACAGACTTCAAAACATACTAGGTTAGTTATATTACTTATTGCTTTAGTAGCAGTTTTTTTCTTATCTAGTGGCACCATTTTCATAGTTGACATATTTTTTAATGTATTGAATTTTAAACTAAATAACCAAGTTATAAAAATTATATATAAGTGTTTGACTTTTTTCCTAGGCATATTCCTTAGTTTTGCTGGATGCCTCTTAGTTTTATTTTGTCTTTGGACAGTTGATAGATTTAAGAAAGTTGTAGGAAGAATTCTTGATTTCATAAATCCTATTGTTAATTTGATTGATCGGATAATGAATTGGTTCTCAATGATTGGTCTTATCTTTATTCTTATGATTTTTATACTCCTACCTTTTTTAGCCTGGATACTTCTCTATAGTAATAATATTGCACCGCTCAGATATATTGGCGGATTTTATTACGCAGCTGAACTGAGTGTAGTTTTGCTTTTTACTTACGGTATTGAGTGGATCACAAAGTTGTTTATAAAATATAATTTTCCACTTTCGGATAGAATGAAAGAAAAAGCCAATAGTTATTTTTCAACGAAAAAATTGAAAAGAGTTACTTATATATTTTTCTTAGTGGTGTATATAATATTTAACTTTTTAAATTTTTCTGATGAGAAACATACTTTATTTGAAATCAGTAAAGAAGTACTCGTAACTTTTATTGGTTTAGAAACCTGCATAGCATTGTTTAAAGGAAATCATAAAAAAAAGAAAAGAGGGAATACTATGGCTTCTCATATTTTACGTTTAAACCATACAGATAATGAAGTAGTTGATGTCGAATCAGTCTCAATTGAGTTTCCAAAGTTCATAGATGGATCTAAATATGAAGTGACATTTAACAGTAAAGAAACTGATAGCGAGGAGAAACACTCTTTTACGTTAACACTTGAGGGCATGGAAGAGATGGTTAAGTTTTACAACATTATTAAACAAAACAAAGGAAATCTTGAGGGTAGCAAAGATGAGTGACAAAATGTTAAGGCTTGGTTATTTTTGAAACCATATTCGGATTATATGTAGATCGGAAATATCATTTTACTACTCGGGAAATTGCCGTCATCATTTCTTGCTGAGTAATGGCAGGTTAATCGGCTTGTCCGTGTCCCGAGGAGCTCAACAGTATGTTTCAGGTAATGGTAAATCCTGGTTATCCACTCATGAAGGGTTAATATGCAATCCGTATTATTCTTTGTACAATTGGAGGATATCTCCATGATCTGTCGAAGTGTGTAGTTTATTAAAACGGAACTATTAATCTATTCAATATTTATTTCTTTAGCAACACAACATGAAGAAAATAAAAGTGCATTAAGGCGGTGCCGACAACTATGATTATTTACAGCAGTAACGCTCTACAATTTAGAGAAGCTGTTGAGACCAATCAAATCACGCTAGATATTGAACAGGCTTATATTCAGAAAATGGGGAAACGACCAATCCAAGGTGAACGGATGGCATGGAATAATTCCATGCAATTTATGGAGCGAGTGATTCGAAACTCGGAAATACCCGATGATTGCGGTATTCTAATCGAATATAATATTCCTTCAACAAGCAAGAGAATTGACTTCATTATTGCAGGTAAAGATGTACACGAACAAGATAATTTTGTCATTATTGAGCTTAAACAATGGGATTCTGCTAAAGCTACGGAGAAGGAAGATGTTGTAGTTGCATTTATTCGTAGCCGAAACCGAGAAACACCTCACCCTTCTTACCAAGCATGGTCCTACCGGCAGTATTTAACAGACATGAATGAAGCCATCCAAAACAATGACTTAAAGGGACACTCATGCGCTTACTTACATAATTACCATGAACCTAAAACGTATGATCCTCTTAAAAACGAAGTCTACAGTTCTATTATTAAGGAAGCCCCATTATTTTACGCAGATGATACAAAAGAACTTCAGAAGTTTTTGTATAAACATGTTGGTAAAGGGAATGGGGTTAACCTTCTATATTTAATTGAAAATGGGAAGATACGTCCTTCGAAAAAATTGATTGATCATATAAACGGACTGTTCAAAGGTAATTCAGACTTTATCATGTTGGATGAACAGAAGGTTGCTTATGAAACAATAATGTCCTTAACTAAAGATCTAACATCTAAAAGGACTATTATCGTTAAAGGTGGACCAGGAACAGGTAAATCCGTGATCTCAATGAACGCACTTGGGGGAATACTTTCTAAAAAGAAAAACGTTAAATTTATAGCTCCTAACGCTGCTTTCCGAACCGTAATGGTGGACACGCTAGCTAAGCAGCAAGTAAGAGACAAAACACGTACTAGAGTGTTATTTGCTGGATCTGGACAGTTCTATGATTGTGAATCAAATTTTTACGATGTTTTAGTCGTAGATGAAGCACATAGACTGAAGGGGAAAGGAGCCTATCAGTATAAAGGTGTCAATCAAATCGAAGATATTATTAAAGCCTCTAAATTAAATGTGTTTTTCATAGATGATAATCAAAGAATTAGGCCAGATGATATCGGCTCAGTCGAGGAGATTAAAAGAATAGCAGCGCTTCACAAGTCGGAAATTTATGAAATTGAACTTACTTCCCAGTTTAGATGTGCAGGGGCTGATGGCTATTTGAACTGGATTGATGATGTTCTTCAAATTAAGGAAACAGCTAATTTTAATGGCTGGGATAAATCTGCCTTTGACTTTCAGTTATTCGATAGTCCCCATGAGTTGTTGAAGCAAGTCAAGGAAAAGGAAAGTAACGGAATGAAGTCTCGAATGCTGGCTGGATTTGCTTGGACATGGACAAAAGAAGATGAAGGAAACCGTAACGGGGAAATCGATGACGTCATTATCGAAGAGCATGATTTTAGCATGCCTTGGAATGGGCGAGCGATTTCAACTACTTGGGCTGTTCATCCCGATGGTATCGATCAGATTGGTTGTATCCATACTTCCCAAGGCCTTGAGTTTGATTATGTTGGTGTCATTATTGGCAATGATCTTAAGTTTGATCCCCAAACTATGACTCTTTATGCCGATTATGATGAATATAAAGATACGGTTGGCAAGAAGGGATTAAAGAAAGATCCCGCAAAATTAACCGAACTGGTCAAAAATATATATAAAGTGCTATTATCTCGGGGGATGAAGGGGTGCTACGTTTACTGTAGAGATAAAAACCTTCATAACTATCTATTGGAAAGAATTCAACTTACCAACTCTTAAATTACAAATGCGTAATTTGATAGATCTATTGAACCACCTGAGTAATACCGGAGGGTGTCCCTCAGTCATCATAGATGACGACTGAGGGACGCCCCTCTTTTAATATCATTTATAGTTATAAAGCCAATTTACTTTCTAGGAGTTGTCTGACGAACCATGAACAAGAAAGAAGTCGCCCACATACGCAAGCAGTTTAAGCTGGATAATCATTTGATGCAAATTTACGATATTCTGAACGTGTACACGATGAAGGAAACGAACGAAATTTATCACTGGGGGCGGAGCCCTTTTGGGTTAGTGGACCGGGAGAAGCAGGAGCTGTACATGGGCAATTTCAAAAAGCTGCTGACCAAGCGAATTGGATCATAAGCTGTTCGAGCTCAAGTTTCAGAAGGAAGCGGAAGACCAGAAAGACCCTTCGCGGGTGTTGCTTCACCAAGCTATCCAGACGGGCGATCCGGAGGAGTGGCAGGATCTGATGCTGCTGCTCGTAGAGAAAATGATGGCGGACACGACGTAAACGGGATACGGTCATTACGTTCGTACGCGGACAATACTATCGGCCAACCAAGGCGAGGAATGAGGAAGCCGAGGAGACAGGGAACGACGAAGTGTTCGGGCATTCGTTCATTCTATGCAGCGTGAACTCTACGGAGAAGCAGCGGAGGAAGGGTTCTTTTATCCCAGCGTGACGGACAATTATTCCGACGTGAACCGGGTCCTCTATTGTACGGGGAAATCGAATGATCCGAATGAGCGTTTCATCTCTGAGGTCCTGAATGCGGAACGGTCTGTGACGGCGCTGGAAGAGCGAGCGATCTTTGAAGACATCGTGAAGGAAGTAGCGGGTGAACAGCTGGATTCAGCCACGATCGCACACGTGTACGAGGAAATTCATCATGTGATTGAATCCCACCAGGACGAGGAAGAACCTCCGAAGCTGGATTATTCCGATGTGGAACGCGTGCTGACCGCAAGCGGCGTAGAAAATGTGACCAAGGAAGCTGTGGAGCGGGCGTTTGAAACCATCGTTGACGATAAGAACTATGAACTGAAGGCGAAAAGCGTGATCCCGAAATTCACGTCCAAATCGATCAAGATCGATACCAAGGTAGCCACGATTACGATAAAAGCCCACAGGATTTAAGGTATATTAAACAGGTGAGCTTCCAAGGCAAACGCTGCATCATGATTGAGGTTGACGAAGATGCCGTCATCGAGGGCTTTACGCTGAGCACAGAGACGTTGTTGGAAAAGGCGGATTGAAGGGATAAGAGCTTTTGAGATTCTCCCCTTACGGAGACAGGTTTTATGATTTCGCCTGTACTGTGAGGGGGGGTTATGGTTGAGATTCACCCACTTATTCGGCACTTATATTTCCTTTCGCGCTAAAAAGCTCTACCGCGGGTGACTGGGAACCATCGCTTCGGTAATGAAGGGAGCGCCATTGGATCGGGAAGCAGACCATCAGCGACGCGTTGCGATCGTTTCATCAAGTGAATCCGGCGCAGACCGAGGTGCTTTATGGGAAGACGGTGGAGTATGCTCGGTTGACTGGGAAGGGGACAGTTTTTGATGCTTACTGTGGCATCGGGACGATTATGCTATTCCTGGCGTAGCATGCAGGGAATGTGTATGCTTTTACTGCCTCCTCATTATTTATATCCGCCGCATTTAACAATTCTTTTGTTACTTTTCCTTTGGTACCATGAGTGTGCATTCTCTTGTTCAGTTATCGGTACATTATCTTAAAGAATATATAAAAAACATTATATATAAAGTGACTTGGAAAGACTTGGAAAACGGGTTTTAAATCTATAATGTCAGAGGACAATTCCATTTACTTGTATACCCAATTTGGGATACTATAGACCTATATAAATTAGTTGGAGGTCCTATATATGGGAAGCAGCGGATATTCTGGAGGAAGTTATGGAGGAGCAGGAGGAGGTGCAGTTAATAAGTGCGGAGATACACTAATTATACAGATTATTGTTAATCAGAATCAGGGAAGCATTTGGTACAACACTGCTGTAAGTGACGATGTTTACATAAATCTAAACAAAACTTCTATTTTACCTA
This sequence comes from Paenibacillus azoreducens, assembly GCF_021654775.1. Classification (NCBI taxonomy): domain Bacteria; kingdom Bacillati; phylum Bacillota; class Bacilli; order Caryophanales; family Paenibacillaceae; genus Paenibacillus; species Paenibacillus azoreducens. The sequence continues at coordinate 1,222,488 of NZ_AP025343.1, forward strand.
AAATAGAAGTTTTAAAGATCGACGACAATACACTTGTTGGGGTGGCTCCGCCAAGTTATGGTTGGGTAATTAATTGTATTGAGAATGGCTGGAAGTATCAAGGTGTCATTTTAAAAAAAGAAGGCACTGAATATGATCCGAGAGTAACTGTTCAACTTAGTGGTGTGAAATAGAATGATAAATAATCAAGCAAGCAATATTTTAAAAGAATTATGGGATGTCTATGGCTGCTCAATAGAGTTGGAGTATAGTTCATTAACGAAGACGAAAGAACAGGTGCTTGATGAGTTCTTCTTTGTACTATTAGGTGGATTCGGAATAAGTTATGAATTGAATCTATCAGGCCTACAGATTCTTAAGAAGCAAGGTATTTTTAATCACAAACATTATCAAGAACAAAAAAGATTGAACTTAATTGAAGAAAAGATTAGAGAGCAATTTTCTATAAAACAATTCTCTCCTACTACTTCTAATGGGGAATCTAGAAAGTATAGGTATATCGAGTCGAAACCCAGAACAATCTCCAAAGCGGGTTATTGGCTATGGAAAAGTTGTGAATGGGGACTTTACGATAAACTTGAAAATATGAACACAATTCAGTCGAGAATATGGTTATGTAGTTGTCCTGGAATTGGGATGAAGTCGGCAAGTTGGTTATTACGGAATACAGGATTTAGTGAGGATTGTGCTGTATTTGATGTGCATATAATAAGATTTTTAGGTTATTTAGGTTTTTCTACTCCTGAACCACTAACCAAAAAAATGTATTTAAATTTGGAAGATACCCTACGAACAGTGTGTAATAACGTAGGGGTGTCGTTAGGGAAAATGGATTACTTATTATGGCTATTGTCTAGAAATGGCTTTCTTGATTACGCGAATCGAGGTGATCGTGTTTGAGTCTCGCTATATATGGAGAAATTGGGATAGATTTCTTGCTCGAAAGTAATACTAAAATAACTCATAGAATTGGTGGAGCTGGTCTGTATGCATCTGTTACTGCGGCTAAGCAGGGGGCTGAAGTAGATTTACTTACTGTTTATGGCCCGGAAATTGAAAAGTACAGCATAGATTTTTGGGGAACTATGGGTGTTTCAACAAAGCAATCACTGTATTTAGAAAATTACAGCGTGCCCCGATATATAGTAACTGGTTATAAAGCATTTGAACATAAAATTAGTACCCCAATGACTGACTTGAAAATTGGAATCAATTATAGCCCTTCTTTAAACAATGTATGTCAGGGGTTATTACTTTTTCCGGTAGATCACTCTTTCCCCGAGTCTTTGTGTGAGCAAGCATTTGAAATAGGACTTCCAATTTTCTTAGATCCGAAGCCTAACGAAAAATCTATTAGACAGGCTAGAAATATTCTCAAATATACCACTGCACTTTTAGTTAATGAAGAAGAAGCTTTATTGTTATCAGAAACTACAAATATTAATGAAGCCATTGAAACACTAAAAAACAAGGGACCTAAATATATCATTATAAAACAAGGTCATAGGGGTTGTATTTTGGCCTATGGTAACAAAATAATTGAGGTTCCTGCTTATAAAAGTAATGTTATCTGTACTCTGGGTTCAGGAGATGCTTTCGGAGGTGCTCTTGCAGCAACATTTTTAGAAACAGGAGATATTGAGTATAGTGTTCAGATTGCGAACTGTGTTGCTGCAAACTTTATTGAAAATCTTGATATTGAAACAGTTATTGATAAGGCTGGTGTAGAAAAAGATATTCATTTGCGTGAGAAGTTTGTTGTCGATCATGTCCCATCTAGAAAGATATATTTGGCAGGCCCTTTCTTTAGTGACCAAGAAATTCAATGGGTAAAGCATGTTAGTGATAGATTGGAAAATGCAAAATTTACCGTTCTGTCTCCTTCAAGAGAGAACGGATTTATTTCTAAGAGTATGTCATTTGAACAAAGGGAGAAAATTTTTCAATTAGATATAGAACTCTTAAATTCATGTGACATTGTAGTTGCGTTACTGGATCATGACGACGCAGGAACATGTTTTGAAATTGGCTATGCGTTTGAAAAAGGAATACCCGTATATGGCTTCAAAACGTCTCAAACCGATCTGAATAATATGATTCAATTTGGATGTAAAGAAATAACCGGAAATATTGAAGAGTTAATAAGGACATTATATGGACAAAGGTAGAGTTGTGTTACTGTTCTCTGGCGGGATTGATTCAACCGTTCTTTATCATTGGCTAATTAATGCTGACTATGATGTTTTCCCTATTCATATTAACTACGGCCAAAGAACATACTTGGGTGAGATGAATGCCATAAGAGAAATAGCCAAAGATTTTGAAAAGCTAAACAGACCGCCATTATATATAGATGTTCCAGGTCTTAGACAAGTAGGCTCGGGTTCACTTGTCGGTGAAATTAAAACAAATAACTATTCATTAGATGAATGGTTTCGAGAAGAGTTTTTTCCAAACAGAAATATGATTCTTATTTCTATAGCAGCCTCTTACGCTTATAAATTGAATATCAGCAACCTAGCTATTGGAGTGGTAGGAGAAAACTCTTATAACGATACAAGAAGTTCCTTTATCAAGAGTATTGCTTCTACATTGTCTGAATCGTTATCACTTTTCGAAATAATTGCACCATTTGTTGATAAAAGCCGAGAAATTGTAATAAACGAAGCTAGAAGATTGAAGGTTCCAATAGAAAAAACATTTTCTTGTAATTGTCTAGGAGAACGACATTGTTTGTTGTGCAGTAGTTGTTTGGACAGACAGCACGCCCTGGAATTACTAGGAAAGCAAAATGAATTTTAAAAACTTGAGAATAACTCTAATATAGTTTATAATTATCAAGAACATATGTTCTTATTTTGGGGGCTGAAATGAAAACAATTCGCGATCCTATTCACAACATTGTTCAATTCGATAAGAATAATGATAAATTGTTACTTGACCTAATCGATACGCAGGAATTTCAACGTTTACGTCACATTAAACAACTAGGACTCGCCTCTTTTACATATCCAGGTGCTGAACATACTCGGTTTGCTCACTCCCTTGGTGTAACTCACCTTATGAAAAGGTTCATTGACAAGATCTGCAGTCTTAAAGAAGATCGCTTTATTCCCTATATTAAAGAAATTGGTGAACACAGATCGCTTGCATTAAGCGCCGCTTTATTACATGATATAGGACATGGACCATTTTCTCATGCCCTAGAAAAAACAACTGGTGTTAGACATGAAAAATGGACGATAGCAATTATTCAAGGTGATACCGAAGTTAATAGTGTACTTAAAAAGTATGGGATAAATCCGCAGGAAGTAGTAGATGTTATACAAAGAACACATCCCTCAAAGGCAGTCGTCAAGCTACTTTCCAGCCAGTTGGACACTGACAGAATTGATTATCTTTTAAGGGATTCTAAAATGACTGGTGCTGGGTATGGAACTTTTGATCTTGAATGGATGATTAATGTATTAACAATCGGAGAACACAATGGTGAGATTGAAGTTGGCTTAGATATCGACAAAGGAATTAGTATAGCCGAGGATTTTGTTATGGCGAGATACTATATGTACACAAATGTATATTTCCATAAGACAACAAGAAGTGCTGAATTACTGATTGACAAAATTTTTTCACGGGCGCTTGAGCTATATAATGAAGGTAATATTGATTTACCTGATGATCTTGTTAGCATATTAACAAGAAAGGGTCAACTCCATGAAACAGTTGCTAACTACATTAATCTTACAGACAATACTATTTGGCATTTTGTAAATATTTGGACAAACCACAACGACATAATATTAAATGACCTTTCTAGTCGACTAAATAAAAGGCGATTTTTTAAATCGATTAATTCTTCCGAGTTAGACCCATTAGAATATTGGAAAAGAGTTATTGAAATATCTAATAAGTATGGGATTTCTAGAGAATATTACTTTCTCAGAGATGAAGCAAAAAGTAGCTCCTACAAAGATTCGTATCTAATCCAGACACCGAAAATTGGAGAGGAAGGAATTGAACGGGAAGCTTCCGAACAAATTGTACTATTTGATAAAAATGGAAATGGTACTGAATTGTCGTATATTTCTGATATAGTGAATGGTTTAAGGAACAAAAAGATATCAATTGAAAGATATTTTGTTCCAGATGAATATAAGAACGAAATTATAGGAGGGTATCAACATGTTTAAAGCGGCCTATAGTCTGTTATGTATATTTGATAATGTAGATTCAGTTTATGGAAGAAAAAAAGTACAAAAAATGGTGCACCTTCTTGAAACGTCAGGAACTGAATTGCCCTTTAAATATGAATATCATTACTATGGTCCCTACTCTGCTGAAGTTCAAGAGGAGATAGGCTTTCTTGTGCAACAGGGGTTTCTTGACGAAATTAAACACGATGAAGCATATGAATATGTTATAACTGATAGAGGAAGAAACTTTAAAACAACTCTTGAAGATGATGGGGGATATAGTATTGACTTAAATGAGCGATTATTGAACTCAATGACTAAAGAGAGCTCGCAATTTCTTGAAATGGTCAGTACATATGCATTCTTAATTGATTCCGGTTACGAAGCTGGCTCAGCAAGGGAAAAAGCCCTTGAACTAAAGCCTCATTTAGAACGTTTTGTCGACAAAGCAGTTAATTATTATAACGAGAAAATAAAAAAACACTAATGAATATTGGACACTTTTTGTGGTATTAGCCTGTAGATTAAGTCCTTTTAGAAATAGGTCTACAGGCTATTTTTTATTTAATTAAAAAGGGGGAGAGAAAAATGCTTATTAATGATAATTGCAAAGGCGCTCCCACATTGTGCTGGACGAACTTGTGGCAAAAAAAGTTGTTATAACTTAGAAGTACTTTAGTTTTTTGACAACTTTAGAAGAGATTATTTTTGTGAGAATAGTATTTATTCTTTTTTTCATGAAATTATGAGGAGGTTTTTGTCCGCCATTCTTTTATGAGTTCATTTTCTAAAATTTGATTCGGAATAATAATTTTTGACTTTTCGTTCCTCTTCCCAAAAGAATAATCAACTTTATTAAATGAAATATAAAGAATATTTGATTTTGGTATTAATTTTTTATTCTCAGCTTTTTTTAGATATGAATCTCCAATTATGATTCCACCATCAATGTTATGATTTATGATAAATTTATCTTCAAATACAGTTCCATCTTTTAAATAAATACTTACTGATATTTTTTCGAAATAAATTATAGAAAAAAATAATCTTACAAGAAAAATTAAAAATGAATAGATCGAAATTATTATTATTAAAACATAAAAGAAATGATAGTTCTTAATTTTATTAAAGTACCATATAACATCGTAAGTTCTTATTGCATTAATTTTATATATAGAATTTATATCTTTAAGAATAAAATTAATAGCCGTGGCAAAATAAAGTGAAAGTAATATGCTAAATACAGATGCAATTGTAAAGAGTAATGTTGCATAGGTGAATTTTTTCTCTTCACGGTTTTTTGACAATTTTTTCATTATGAAGTCTTTTGAGTTTGATGAAAACATTAAGATAATAATAATAAATAAAAGAATACATAATGATACCGAAATAGGATTTAGAATCAGAAAAAATAGTATTTTAGTAAACAGGGTATAATTACCGTTTACATTGAAACCTGTGACGAAAACAGCATATAACAAGAATGTGGTAGTAAGTACTATCCAGTAAACTAACTTTCTAAAACTGCGACTAGTATTGTTCATAAACAGTTGTTCTTCTTTTGATTGTTTACCAAGGGCAGCAAATAATCCAAGAACTCCAGTACATAAGACAGTAGACTTGAGTATGCCTTCTATTATGGTTATAATTGGGGCCTCCTCCTCCGAAATCTAATTTAGTAATTTTTATATCGGTATAACTCTGTGCTGATATTATTGATTCAAAATAAATATTTTTAAAACTTGATTTTAGAGTTACCACTTTTCTACTAGTGGAAGTTAACTATAAGCTTTTTTTTCCTCTGTATATAATACAAAACGTTATTCTTTGAGTTAAAGGAGTAAGCTATGAATCAGTTACATCAATATAACCATAAGATAGAAAAGCCCATGATCTCCCTTCATAATGCCCTCTCCGAAATCATGAACAGTTACATAACAGCTAGAAACCAATCGTATGCACACGCTAGGTACCCTTCTAAGACAAACGATCCCTGAGCTAATAAGGTCGCTTTCCATTATCGATCCAAACTACAAAATTCGAGGTTCAGTTGGCCAAGGTAATTGGGTAAACATTCCTTGGATTGCTGTGATGGACAGGCAATTACCGATACGACGCAGCATGGTGATTATATTGTTTATTTGTTTTCCGAGAACATGGAGTCTGTCTATCTAACATTAGCTCAAGAGGTTACTGTGCCCAAAGATGAGTTCGAAAAGAAAGAAGGGTACAACTATCTTGAGAAGAAGGCAAGTAAACTTCGCGAACTTCTTCCCCTTGAAGGTATGCATAAGGATGATGGTATTAACCTCACCTCGAGAGGTGCTGGGGATTCGGGGGAGATAACCCTTACTGTCAGAGTTTATTTAGATCCATGGATAAAACTATGATTCTCAAGATTGTGAATCCCGAGTTTTTTTGTTCAATATTCAATACCTAATCCTTGATTTACCTAGATGGGATCACGGGATTAATTGATAACTTTTTTCTGAGGTGAAGCGAGATGAGTTCTAATGAGGAAATATGGAGGCTCGCGGATCAACTGCGCGCTAGGGGAGATTTAATTACATTGCATGACCTATTACGGGAGGCCAAGAACCAAGGTTTAACCGTATCGTTTGATACTGTAGCAGAGTTGGCCTGGAAGACGGAGCGGTTGGAGCTTCTTGTTCCTCCGCCATTAGTGAGAAAAACCATATCTGCGTTTCTCAAAGGTCAGACCTACGAAAGGGTACTTGACCCGTGGGATAGGCTGGGTGGACTCATACGATTGGCAAATCCGGAGTCCGTGCGGCTGTCCATTGTATACAATTCTCTTTATCAAGAGCTATTTAGCGCAATTGAAGATAATTCCGATATTCAATTGATGTTGGGAAATCCGATTGAATTCCTGGATAAGGAGGTTACATACTGGGATCTAATAGTGTCCTGTCCCCCTTTTGGAATGCAACGTGATAAGATCATGATTCGAGCCGAAGATAGTAAAGAGACGGTTTCTGACTCGATGGAGTTGTTACTTCTCTTGCAGGCATGTACCAGACTAAGCACAGAAGGGACGGCCCTGTTCGTTGTGGCAACTCGTTTCTTTGGCTCAAATTCCTTTCGTCATTTATCGTCGATCGGTATACATCTAGAGGCGATAGTTCATTTCCCTCCGGGAACGTTTGCACCATACACTTACATCAGTACTTATCTTGTTGTATTGAGGCGAATAGATGTCCCCAAGTTGGCATTCCTCGCGGAGATTGGATCAGAGGATGATATTCAGCCAGTTATACACAACATGACTTCAGGTAGACAAGGGAAAACGCTTGAACTCGGTTCATATGTGAACCCTCATTCATTCAAATCCTTCAGGTCGCTTCGGCTATCGCGCGATATCCATCAATATTCACGACGGATGAACCTCGAGCCGGTACCTTTGGCCTCTATCGCCAAAGATATCAATCAGTCGAACGGTAAGTTGGAGGAAGGCTTTGAGGATCTCCCGGATGCGGTGTACCTTCCGATTATCGGTAAATCTGATGCCGTCACAAGGCTTTCGGACCTAAAGCTTAAACCTCATAATTATGTGCAAATCGTTATGAATAGCGAGAAAGTAAATGCGGAATATGTGGCTCGATTTTTTAGCTCCGAGTTGGGAAGAATGATAAGAGAATATCATCAAATAGGGTATGCAAATCCCAGGATCTTAGTCTCTAGTTTGAAGGAATCCGAGCTGTACTTTCCTTCGATTGAGACGCAGATCGAACTGATCAATGCCCAGAATGAAATAACGGAGCTGCGAGCTATGATTAATTCGATTGAGCAACAGCTCTGGAATAAGCCCAATGATGTGGAATACACTCTAAAATCGCTGAAGAACTTAAACCGGGAAAGCGGTTTTGAGGAATGGGCGGAGACGCTCCCCTTTCCATTGGCTTCCATCTTGTGGCGGTACAATGCGGAATCTGATGTCCGGTTGAAGAAGGAACATTTATTCCATTTTTTTGAGGCGGTTGCTCAGTTTAACACTATACTACTCCTCAGTGGTCTGAAGTCCGATTCCAGCCTGTTTGATGCACAAAGAGAGATTGTGTTCAAGGACTTCAAAAAGGAGTCACTCTACCGTTCAACGTTTGGTACTTGGATTGTGCTTGGCGAAAGGATTGCTAAACTCATCCGTACCGAAATGGGGAATAGGAATGGCAGGGAAAGATGCCTTAAGGTGTTTCGATCCGGCCGTTCGGATCTCATTGACTCCTTATCCAGTAAAAAAACATTTGAAGTGCTGAAGAGGACTGCCGATTTTCGTAACAAATGGAAGGGGCACGGCGGAATCGAGAACGAACGGGAAGCACAGAAACGATTAAGTGTATTAGAGTCCGAGCTTGCCGCCTTGCGCGAGCTTATGGTCGACACGTACGCGGGAAATCAGATTATTCGCCCGGAGAACGGAAAGCTCAAATCAGGGATCTATCATATACAGGTCTATTCATTGATGGGAACAAGGCAAATATTCAAGAAAATTAGCATCCAGATGAATATCATGCTGGATAGCGACAGGTTATATTTGTATTTCGAAGGAAATCCGGAGCCACTCGAATTACTTCCGTTTATTAAATTTAAGTTCGGTCAGTCTTCTGAAGAAAATGCTTGCTACTTCTATAATAGTTTGGATAAATCAGGTGTTCGGTGGGTATCCTACCATTTCGATAAGGAGGCTGAATTTGTAAAGGTGGATAATTCGCTGGAACAAATATTAGAATCTTTTTTTGGGTATAATTAATGCTGCGAAAATTGTAATTATTCATCCAGGTGTACCAATTTCGTATTTGGGCTACTTCGAGAGTCTTCCCACAGAGACATTAGAGATCTAGTAAAAAAAGTTCGTCTACAGTGAATCGATTATAAAGTAGATACTGAATGTTGGTCCGAGATCCGCTGAAAATTAAGAAACAATAAAACATCGCCTGCTATCTAAAATATATTACCATTAACGGAATGTTCAATATTGTAGAAATAAAAATGTATTTGTAGATAATTTTATAGACGCATATATCTGCCAACTTCTATAACCATTCCCACGAGCGATTTCAGTTTAAACTAAACAGCCTTAGCACGGTAGAGTACCGAACTAAGGCTGTATTAATTCTCTTTTTTACTTGCGACTCTTAACAGGGACAACTTCAAATCCGATCAGTTTTTTAACCCTTTCCATCCATCCGCCGAAAAATCTCATTCAGCACATTCCTTGCCATCTCTATATCCTTTGGATCACGTTCTCTCAGTAAAGAAATAACTTCTTTCAAAGTCGATTCCTCGGGCAGTTCTTCCTGTTCCTTCAAATATGTAAAAAGCTCATAAACTCCAACGTCTAAGGCACTAGCAACCTTCTCCAGATTCTTCATGGAAATGTTGCGCTCTGCTCGTTCAATAAATCCGATGTAGCTTATATTGAAGCCAGCCTTCTCTGCCAGTGCTTCTTGAGACAATCCCCTTAATTTACGAAGATCCTTTATCCGTGCTCCGACTAATTTTAGAATATCTGACATCGTTACACCTCTCTTTAATAGAAGTGTAGGGAAAGTTTCAAATACAAATAATATATAGATAATAAGTTATTTGAATTAATTACTACTATATAGTAATATTATGTATGTATTTTATCCTAAATTAGGATATTTATTCATGAATGATGATTATTGTTTTCCAGATGTGTGTGATTAATTGATACGTATACTTCTAGTGCATCGCAAATTTGGCAAGGTCAATAAAGCGAAACAATCGCAGCTGAGGAATCGCCAATAATCGCAATAGGAGCTGAAGCATGTGAATGATTCAATCTCCATCGATAAAGCCAGAGATAGTAGGAATAAGCCGTTAAAAATCCAGGAACGAAGTTTGGCTCAAGCCAAAGGCATGATCAAAATGCAGCATCTCGCACAGATCCACATGAACTCTGCCGAGCGGATGATGCATCCAACCTCCGCACATGTCTGCATTCTTGTTTAGTGACCGCGCTCTCGAGTACATGCTTAAGGCATTGTATATGAAGAAGAATAACTATATGTTTCCTCCGCCTTCATTTACGCTTCAGGATATCTTCCAGTTAACGGCGCAGGACGCTGTCCCGGATTTGGATAGGGTATTGTTCATGTGCGTCATCCATTTTCTGGCCGGCTGCAATGACATTTCCTTTTTGCAAAATATAATCTTCTCGCAGCTTCAGAAACTGCTGAACCAAGTGGACAATGTACTGCTTCACCTGTCAGCCATAGTCGCATCCCATCCTTCCGAGTCGTACCGATCTATTTATCCCTAATCAACATGCCAGTCGAGTAGCGGCAAACCCTCCCTCTTCCGCAAATAAGCGTCTGGTGCGCCGTAATGTAGTATAGGTTAAGACACAGGATAGTGATAAATTTGTTATAATGAAGTTATGGAAAAACAGAACCGATACACCTCGGAGTTTAAAACGAAGATCATGCTGAAGCTACTCCGCGAGGAGCAGATAGTAAACGAAATTACATCGAAAACTGAGTCTGATAATGCGTAGTAAACTGGCTCCCTGATTAAACGGATGAAATGTGAACAACGATGTTCCTAAAGAGATGGAAATAAAATCTTAGTACCAATGCACCCATTGAAGGGTGCATTTCTTTTTACCTAAATTAGAGGGAATATAGGAGCAATTGTCGAAAAATGGATGTATACATAACCGGAAGGATGAGTAACGAATGGCTAGGACATACAAAGCAGAAGGCAGGCAGATTGCATACGTTTTGAGAGGTTTATTTATTCTCGGTGGACTTGCGCTTTATTTTAGTATTCCAGGATTACATTGGGGTTTCTTCTTTGGCATCATTCTTGTTGCTGTTCTGGCAGCAGAAATTCTGGGTGCGATGTGGACACGGAAGAGACGTACGAATAAAAAGCAATACTCTGCTAAACCAAGTCAAAAGAAAAGTTCAACCGCAACAAGACGTGCCAGCAACTCAGTGAGATCAGACGAGATTATCCTGACAAGCCGACTAGACAATTTAACTGGAGCTGAATTCGAAAGATTACTTGCTCTTTATTTCCGCGATCAAGGTTATACCGTTAAGGAGGTCGGCGTGGGAGGAAACGACGGTGGAGTAGATTTAGTCATTATTGACCGTCGCGGTGAAAAGACCGCAGTACAAGCCAAATGTTATGCGGACCATAACCTGGTTACCGTCACGACCGTACGCGAACTAGTTGCAGCAAAAAGAAATCATGATTGTATTTTATCCTTGCTTATCACAACCTCCGACCTGACTTCCTCTGCGAAGAAGGAAGCGGAACAGTTTAAGGTGGATTATTGGCATGGCGGTCTTGTAGAGCATAAGCTCAGAGCTTGGGGAAAGTGGCAGCCTAGTAAAAAACGAAGTCCAATTGAAAAAAGTGTAGCCGCGGCTAAACTGAAATAGTTAAGACAAAAAGAGAGGTGGCGGCGACTAGCGGTATAACATGCAAATGTGGGGCCCCAATGGTTAGAAGAAAAGGAAAACAGGGCACGGAATTTTGGGGTTGTAGTAACTTTCCGAAGTGTCGGAATACAAGAAGTATCTAGTCAAGGGACTAGAAAAGTATGAAAGAGGCATTCAAATGACAAAACAACAATGGGAGGTCCTCTAATTTTGTTACCTAATGATTTAGCTACAATATTTAAAAACAAACAAAAATCATACAAAATGGTGCTTGTTTTATCTTTTATAAACCATTACGAAAAGACAAAAAGTCTGACGGTGACTTTAAATGAGATTGCAGAATCTTTCCTTGATTATTACCGAGGCAAGGAGGAACTGGGCTTCAAAATAGACTTACCACCGAAAGGCGAATCGTCCAGTTGGAAAGAATGCTCCCTTGGCCAAATTAGAAACTTGCTCAAAACACCGATAGACGCTCTTTCATCCATAATTGAATATAACAGTTTGCAACAAACACTATCCTTTAAATCCCCTGTAAAACAACTGCTTAATGAAAAAGTTTTTCAAGAATTAAAGGAATATGCCGAACGTGAATTGGAGAGCTATAACAATCAACTACCTTCCAGTAGTATTTGGTTGGACTTTTCGCTGCAAGCAGTCTTTCAAGAAGTGTTTAATAGCTACTTGGAGGCCAAAACCCAGTCATTTGCAGGCCATCAACTCGGGACTCTCTTCAGACAAACCTTGCCTAATGAACTTAAAAAGTTACCCTTTATGAATGATCACTACAAAATACAAGGTTCAATCGGTATGGGGAATTGGGCAACCGTGCCATGGCTTGCAATCATGGATAAGCGGGTAACCGACACCACTCAAAAAGGGGAGTATGTCGTTTATTTATTTTCAGAAGATATGAATTCGGTTTACTTAACCTTGGCCCAGGGTGTAACGGTTCCTACTCGAGACTTAGGTAAAAAACAAGGATACAACTATTTAGAGCAAAAGGTAGCTGAGATGCGAGGACTTCTCCCTCTTCAGGGAATGAAAACGGACGATCAAATCTTTCTTACCTCAAGCGGGTTAGGAAGGGATTATCAAGTATCAACAGTTGCTTACTATCGTTATGACCGAAATAATCTACCTGACGATGAACAATTAATAACGGACCTGAAGAATGTAATGGACAATTACAGACTTTATGTCGATCGGCAAACTGATTACTCGGAGAATGACCAGAGCTCACAGATGATGAGGAGAATTGAGCCAATGGACCCGCAATTAATTAAACCTAAGCTGAATCAAATAAAAGCTTTTATAAAACAAAACGGCTTCCACTACCCCGACCCTCTCATCGAAAACTTCTACCTCTCCCTAAAAACCAAACCCTTCGTCATCCTGGCAGGTATTTCTGGGACAGGTAAAACTAAACTCGTGAAGCTTTTCGCAGAAAGCGTAGGAGCTACAAGGGAAAACGGTCAATTTACGCTGATCCCGGTACGTCCGGATTGGAACGATCCTTCGGATCTCATTGGTTATCAGGATTTATCCGGCCGCTTTAAGCCGGGCAGGTTAACCGAAGTTTTGGTCACCGCTTCGCTGCCTGAGAACCGGAATAAGCCGTATTTTATATGTCTAGATGAAATGAATTTGGCTCGGGTGGAACATTATTTCAGCGACCTTCTGAGCTTGCTGGAGACCCAGCGTTGGATGGACGGCCAAATCGTCACCGAACCGCTTATTCCCAATGCTTCGCTGGATCGGCTTGAAGATCAAGAGCTCTATGGGGACCTTGGCATTCCTGAAAATGTCTATCTCATTGGCACGGTGAACATGGATGAGACGACCTACCCGTTCAGCAAAAAGGTGCTCGACCGAGCCAACACCTTGGAATTTAATCATATCGACTTAACGCAATTGCCATGGTCAGAAGGCGATGACGAACAGGAAATCGTGGAAATCGCGCCGGTTTCTCAACGTTTTTTTCGTGCCGATTACTTGAATCTGGTGAACGTCGATGCCGAAAATAAAGAATTGGTGAAGCGTACGACCGACAAGCTAGTCGCAATAAACCAAATACTTGAGGAAATTCATGCCCAGGTTGGGTTTAGAATCCGTGATTCGATCAGTTTTTATAGCATTTATGCGGAGCGTTTTGGGCTACTAACGGAGGATGAAGCTTTCGATTTGCAGCTGCTTCAGAAGATTTTACCTCGTATCCAAGGCAGTCATACGTCTGTAAAAAGAGTGCTCCTAAAACTTCTAAAAGTTTGTCTGGAAGGGGAATCACTTAAGGTCAACGATTTACTGGATGACGCCTCCTCCTTGTACTCCAGATGGGATGCCGGCAAAGAAGCACCAGCTGCGAAATATCCCCAAAGCGCACGGAAGTTGGCGTTTATGCTGAGGAGGTTAGAGGAAGATGGATTTACCTCTTTCTGGCTCTCCTAATGCTGATATCGAGTTGTTATGCGTGGAGACTAATCTTTTTACGCTGTATCTAAAAGGACGTCCAACTCATCCTACGGTCGAAACGCTAAAGTTGCATAGGGATGGGGAAGGGCAATGGATCAATGCTCTACTTAAGGTTTCAAGTCCAGCTTCTCAATTGCAAATTGAGGAAGTCAAAATGTTTTCCCCGTTAGAAGGGGGATTAGTGGACTGGCATGAGGGCATGCCGGCTTTTCCTTGTTTTTACGAGACTCGAAACTATGAGCTCATTGTAGAGAAGAAACAGCAACCGCTGGACCTGACTTTTTACCATGACAACATCAGCTTGCGGGAAAGCGTTAAACCCGTAGGGAGAATGGTTCTATCCGGCATCTTGAACTTTAAAAATGAAGTCGGCTACACGGAGCTTGAATTCCGCTTGGCGGGAAAAACGGTGCTTCGGCTTGAACTTGAAATTTTCCCCGTTAAGCTGGATTACAAGCAAGACTATATGACGCTGCTGCACGAAGTGAACAGTCAGATTTATAACCTCTCGTTTGATTTTATGAGGAGGACTTATCAGTTAACCGGGTTAAGAGAGACGCAGAGTCAAAGCTTGACGGAGTATTATACGATTCTGCAATTTGTGTTTGAGCGTTTGCTGGAAGCCGTAAGACGAATTACGTTGCAGCCGCATCATCGTTTGGTGACCGACCGTCAAGTAAAACCTGCTGAGAAGGTTCGGAAGGCGGGGAAGGAGAACATCGCTTTTTTGAACAAGAGGGCAGGCAGGCTGTTTGAAGATCCCATGCATGGATATGTCCGGATTGAGGATCGGCTTTATAAGGCGACGCATTTGATCGAATCCAAGAAGCAAGTTTCCTATGATACGAATGAAAATCGGTTTGTAAAGTGGATGCTGGAACGGGTCAAAGGGAACCTATTAAAGCTAAAACGTCGTTTGCAAGAACCGCAAGGGATGCAGCAGCGGAAAGAAGATGTTTTGCTATTACGTCGTTTAGATCAAATGGCGGGCCAAGTGGAACAGGTGCTACATGCGAGCTTTTTGCGTGAGGTGGGGAAGCTACAGCATTTCACGGTCAGTTTGGTTTTGCAAATGGCGCCAGGGTATAGGGATGTTTACCGGTATTATTTGATGCTGCTGAAGGGTTTGTCCATTCAAAATGATTTGCTTCGCCTCTCGATGAAAGACGTGGCGCAGCTTTATGAATATTGGTGTTTTCTTAAGCTCAATGAAATTCTCGGCAGAAAGTACAAGCTCAAGAGCCAGGATATCGTAACGGTAAATCGGAACGGCATTTATGTAACTTTAGATAAGAAACCGACAGCCAAGATGGAATATGTGAATCCAAAGACGGGTGAAGTGTTCACCCTCTACTATAATTTAAGTTTCGGAAAAAGCCAAACCCCAACACTCTCACAGCGCCCCGACAATGTGCTGACTTTAAGTAAAAAAGATGCAGGGCGAGAGAAGGTGTATCAATATATTTTTGACGCCAAATATCGTTTGAATCCGGCTTATGAAGGTGATGCTTATTTCAATGCTTATCGTGCACCGGGACCAGTGGAAGATGACATCAATACGATGCATCGTTATCGGGATGCGATTGTCAGCCTGAATGCATCCTCTCAAGAATATGAAAGGAATATGTTTGGTGCTTACGTCTTGTTCCCTTATCATGACGAGGGCCGATTCAAAGAGCACCGTTTCTATAAAAGCATTGAGCTGATGAATGTGGGGGCATTCCCTTTTTTGCCGGGATCGACGAAGCTGGTGGAGCAGTTCTTGGACGAAATTATTTTGGACAGTCCGGAGAAAGCGTATGAACGATCCACGAAACCGCGGGGAACCCAGGAGTATTTTGCGAATAAATTTAGTGGGAAAAATGTCTTGGTCGGCTCTCTACGAGAGGTCTCCCAGCTGCAGGTCATGCTGGATCATAATATCTACCACATGCCGTTGAAAAATCTATCTGACGCCAAAATTTTGACGCAGCTGGAGTACATCGCGATGTGCCAGTCTCGGAAGAAATTCGATCATACAGGTCGTACGGGCATTCACTATTATGGCAAAATCAAAGACTGGCAGGTGGTCCGCCGCGGGGAGATTAAGGAACGTCCGGCAATACCTGGTCAGGAAAATGAGCTGTATGTCAGATTTACTGTGGAGTCCTGGGAGAAGCTTGGTCAACCTATTCAATTAGGTGGGATAGGGATCTATACGGTTTTGTATACTACCAAGTATATGCTGGACCGGGCCCGGGAACTCGCGGAATTAAAGCTGGAGACGGAAGAGCAGCTGCAGGAATGGCGGGAGAAACGGCGGGCCGGGAAAGTGAAGGTTAAGCTGGATCATGCATATGTGGACTTGGCGAAGCAGGTGAAGGTTGATTTAGTGGAGGATTATAACGGGTGAAAAGCAGCTCCAGGCTGAATTGATTGCAGCAAACTCACCGACCAAGCTGACGTTATCGTTCGTACCAGTCGCGGAGACCATAAGGTGCTTCTCATCCAAGGAGGGAAAAGCGAACTCGCCTGCGGTGCGTTTTTTAAGCAGCATCTGGCCGATTATCGCGGCAAAGGTGGAGGCAGCGACAAGATGGCACAGGCCGGTTTTGCCAACGGTGAGGATGCCATGGCATTTTACCATTTTCCGGTGCAGACATTATCGCCGCTTGAAGAGGAATAAGCGGTAAGCTTTTTATGATGATGTCGTGCATGAGCGCGAAATTTATAAATTGGGGGTCCGCTTTCAAGACCTGCTTCAAGTTGTAGCCAATTCATTGGTATGGTGGGTGTAGAAATCGGTAATTAAGTGGATGCGAATAAGGTGATTGTGTACAGTTTTGACTGGGATCTTGTTGTTGGAAGGTCTTTTTGTCTGTCGAAATTGGGAATATTTCCTGGATTTTGCAGCGAGAATGGGCTATCATTAACATAGGTAAATTGTACTGTTTTCTTTCCTTAATCTCGTGTTATAGGCAAAGAAAAACTTCCGAAAATCTTATATATCATTTCGGCTTTTTACTAAAGACATCGAAAATTATTAAACTTAGAACTGGAGGGGTATAGCATGTCCGTAAGCGACTATTTTAGTCAGTTTTGTTCAAATCTTAGAATGAGTGATTCTACTGTCAGTACGATACAACAGCGATATAAGCAAATTACGAAGCGTATTAATATTGACTATTGGAATAGCACTTCTGATACAACTCATAGTTTATATGTTGGTTCCTACGGACGGGGAACAGATATTTGGACGAGTGATATAGATATGATCGTGCAATTACCTTATGCCACATATAAGAAGTTCAATAATTATAGTGGAAATGGGCAATCAGCATTATTGCAAGAAGTAAAAGGCGTTCTTCAAAAAACATATAGTAGCTCATACATTAAGGGCGACGGACAGGTTGTTGGAATAAATTTTACAGACAATATTAACTTTGAAATAGTACCAGCATTCATTAACGATGATAATAGAAGTTATACATATCCCGATACTAATAACGGAGGAAGTTGGAAAACCACTGATCCAAGAAAAGAAATTGATGCCATGAATGAAAGGAATAAGGATACTAATAAGAACTTGAAAAGGCTTTGCCGTATGGCACGTGCATGGAAAGGGTACTGTGATGTACCAATGAGCGGCATACTAATTGACACATTAGCGTATAAGTTCATAGGCCAGTGGGAGTATAAAGATAAGTCATATTTATATTATGACTACATGAGTAGAGACTTTTTTAAATATCTCAAAGATACAGATACAGATCAAAACTATTGGCTGGCACCAGGAAGTGGTCGTTATGTTTGGAAAGATAAAAATTTTCAAAGTAAGGCTGCAACAGCGTATAATAATTCTATAACTGCTATTGAGCACGAAAGTAAGAATCAGACTTCAACTGCGAAACTAACGTGGAGGAAAATTTATGGAACGAAGTTCCCGAGTTAGTCAGGGGTATAAATTGGAGTCGCAGATTAGAGAGGCATATGGTCGGGTAGTTTATACTTTTACTTGTCACAATAAAATTGCTCAGAGAATGTTGACTAAAAACGAAAAAATTAAAATACTGCAGATAGTACTCTCTGCGCTAACTACAGGCGGGTTCATAGTTACAATTATCGCGGATGAGAAGATTGCCAGTATTTTAGGCGCTCTGGTTTCTATTTTTCTTTTAATTTTGAACGCTTACACAAAGAATTTTGATTTAGTTGAAACTGCTCAAAGTCATCAAAAAGCTGCAGATGCACTTTGGATAATACGGGAAGAGTATGTATCTCTCTTAACCGACTTTGAGTCACTGGATGATACTATAGTAATGACCAAAAGAGATGAACTTCAGAATAGAACCGCAGAGGTATATGCCCAATCGCCAAGAACAGATGCTAGAAGCTATGCTGAAGCTCAAAAAGCATTGAAGACTGATGAAGAGCAGACGTTCAGTGATGACGAGATTGATATTATGCTTCCCAATTCGATACGAAGGAAAAGTAGAAAGTGGGATGACTAATTTTGCGCGATATCTTCTTGACAATCAGAAATTCCCTGACAGTTTGTATGCAAAATTGGAGTAGGCACAATTGATTGTGTAAAGAGAAGTATTTTTATACAGTCTTGGCTTAAGCTTTAGTGCTTAAGCAGCTATCTTGCTTCTAATGGACTAATTTGAATAATTCAACGAAATTATTTTTTTAATCAATAAACATTTGTTACTACTGAGTATTTTCTTACATTTCAACACTACCCATTCCGCAGTTAAGAACAACAATAAAGATTAATGAACTAAAGGTAGTTTAGTACACTTGACATCACTTCATGTATTCACAGTAAAAAAGTGATTTTCACGAGGCTTTCTGCGTTAACCTGACAACCATTTTGACAACGTATTTATCACAATATAATAAAAAAATGTAATTAAGTAAAAAGCAAAGACTGAATGTATTATTGATTTTTAGTTGATTTCCCAATCATGTAAAACGGATGAAACATAGTGTACTGCGTATGCTAAGTATAGTGTATTGGTTGATAATAATGGAATAAGAGAAACTTTACCTGATATTTATTAATGACTCAAGTTGTAAAATACTTGAGTTTTTATGTTTGTTTTGTGGTTGTTGCTTATTTTTCCTGATTATCGTTTACATACGAATTAAATGTTAATTTTTAGAAAATTATCCGATATAGTTTGTATGAATGATTAGAAACCTATATTAGCAGTTGAAAAATAAAAACATTACGATAGGAGGAGAACCTATGGAGAATAAAAGAAAGTTATTTGAAGAGTTTTTTGAACTTGAAAATTATGATATTGAAGCTGAAATAGCAGAAATTATTGATAGGTTTCGACAATATAGACCATATGAGGTTTTTTGGTTAATAAATAGTCTGATTATGGACAACACGAGATATGCTTTTGAAAACAGAGAAAAACGGGTTTCTCCAAAATTGGTAAATAGATTATTTTATTTGTATAAAAAGAATTCAGTTATAAGCAGCAAAATGAAAATTAAGAATAGACCCAGCGAAATAGAGTGGTTGAGAAAAAAGTTTATTAAAATAGTAAACTATTATTGTATGGAACAGTTTAATCAGAAAGAAGAACAAGAAGATATTCATATGTCTTTACGAAATTTCCACTCCCAAAATTTTATAAATTACCATTTCGATTATCCTAATACCTCTTGGTTCCAATACTTGCGTGCTTTAGAAATCAACCGTAAAGTTATTGATGAAATTTTTGAAAATGATAATCTGACAACACTAGAAATTGAAAAAGGTCTACTAATTTGCATTTTATATGATTTTATTTATCGAGTTTGTCAAAAAAATTTACTCAATGACTTATTGTACGAAAAAAAGAAATATAAATTCGAAAACTTTTTGACTAGCTTTTCCATTAAACAATTTTCGCAGATTTTAAGAAGATTTGGAATTAGGGACAAAGAGTTCATTGGTAGATTTTTCCCACTCCTAAGAAATGAAAAAGAGATAAAAGTGAGTTATCCAACTGATAAATATTATAAAGAAGAGTTCTCCGTAGGGATTTGTCATAATGAAAGAGTATTTTTCCCACGTACAAATTTTGTGCTTGATGAGTTCTGGAATTACATATTAGAACGTGAAGAAATGATTGGTAGGAAAGATGATTTTGTTGAAGATTACACTAATATGTTGTTGGTAAACTTTTTTGGAGTAGAGCATATATATAGAAATTTGTTCGATGAAAATGGTGCTGAACAAGATATTATTGTTCTCAGTGGAGAATATATATTGTGTTTTGAGTGTAAATCTGAAGTGTTAAAAGAGCCATTTAGAGATTCTAATAAATCTGAAAAAAGAATGCAACAAAATTTTAATCGAGTTATTCAAAAGGCCTATAAGCAAGGGTGGAGGGTTAAAAATAACATTAGAAATAAAATGTGTAAGTATTACGACAATGATAAGAAAGATTCTCGAAAGATGGTATTGGATTTAAGTGAGTATGATTACACGAAGGTGATTATGGTATGTGTAACTATTAATAATTACTTAAACCTTTCTAATCGTGTTAATAAATACCTTAAATTTGAAGATGATGATAAAGCCTATCCCTGGGTTATTGATATATTTAGTTTGGAGCATATCTTTAATAAAATAATCTCTAGTGATAGAGATGAGGGATACTTTATTAAATATGTTCGGGATAGAATCAAATCTTATCTAGGTGTTCAAGCTATGGGAGCTGAAGAGTTGGAGTGCTTTGGGTATTATTTGCGTTATGGGAAATTTGATAACTCTCTAGATGGTTCAGTAATTACAAATTTAGGGAATGGGTATGCTACATTTGTTCTAGATTATATACCTAGGCCGGAGGTTGATTTAATGTATTTATATTTTTGGGAACTCGCATCCAATACTTAAACAAGATTACGTTGAGTAAATCTCATTCAAATTTTTAGATGTACTCATTGTATCTCAGCACATGTTGAGGCAGTAAAGTCAATAAATCGTATTGAAAAAAATCGGGAGCGCCTAAGCCCAATATTCTGGCTCAGTGAAAATGTTCGAAAATTATATTAAGGTTGGCATTCTTAAGTACTATGTTAGACATGATGGAAATAGAGTTTAAACAATTCGAGCAGGAGATAACTCGAGTATCCATGTATTGAATAACATTGAAATTGAGGATATCGTTGTAAGGCTAAACGATCCCCTCAAGCCTATATTATTTATTTGATTATTGATTTGGTTTTTAGTTATTCGTATATTAATTTCGCAGAACCTGCTTCTGCCGCTTTTGCTTTTGCCCCCTCAAACTCTCCTAAACCTTTCTGGCCTGCTTGCATCGCTAGATTACAGATTGTTTTCGGATAACGATATCAATGAACTATTAAAAGAATTTTTATCCAGTATAAGCAATAACCAAGATTCTGTTGATGAAGCTTTAATAAATTACATGATAAAGTATCTACTATCTAACAGTGGCAATACTCAGGGCGATTAGCAATCAATGAAAAATACATTATGTTCTTAATCATTTACATTTAGATACTCGTAAAAGTAAAGGCTGATTAGAATTCCAATCAGCCTTTTTGCTATGTAAGAAATGTTCACTTATTATTAAAAATTGCTTTAAGCACATTCTTTGCCATAGCGATTTGCTGAGGATTTTGTTGTTCGAGCATGTGCATTATTTCTTGAAGATCAGCTTCTGATTCTTCGTTACTCCCTACACTGGTATAGGTGAAGAGCTGGGATATATCTACCTCTAATGCTTCAGCAATCTTCGCAAGATTTAACAGAGCAACGTTTTTTTCTCCTCGCTCGATTTGTCCGATATATGAAAAATGAAACCCGCCTTTTTCCCCGAGAGCTTCTTGCGTTAATCCTTTTTCTTTTCTCAAATCACGTAGACGAGCACCTATTCGAAGTAGGATCTCTTTATCCGTCATCATTCCACACCTCACTACTAAAAAGTGTAGATAAAATCACAACTGCTATACACTAGCGTTTAAATATCATAAATAATATCTATAGATATTAATTTTGTGTATAATGGTAAATATAAGTATTTCCACGATCCATAAATTCATAACAGTCGAGGCAATGTATTCAGTATGAGTCGTACAATAACTAAAGCGGGAGCTGAAGCATGTGAATCATTCAACCTCCATCGACAAAGCCAGAGATAGTAGGAATAAGCCGTTAAAAATCCAGGAACGAAGTTTGGCTGAAGCCAAAGGCATGATCAAAATGCAACATCTCGCACAGAGCCACATGAACTCTGCCGCGCGGATGATGCATCCAACCTCTGCACATGTCTGTATCCTATTTAGTGACCGCGCTTTCGAGTACATGCTTAAAGCATTGTATATGAAGAAGAACAACTGCATGTTTCCTCCGCCTTCATTTACGCTTCAGGATATCTTCCAGTTAACGGCGCAGGACGCAGTCCTGGATTTGGATAGAGTATTGTTCATGTGCACCATCCATTTTCTAGCCGGCTGCAATGACATTTCCTTTTTGCAAAATATAACCCCCTCGCAGCTTCAGAAACTGCTGAACCAAGTGGACGATGTACTGCTTCACCTGTCAGCCAGGGTCGGATCTCATCCTTCCGAGTCGTATCGCTCTATCTTTCACTAATTAAAATGCAAGCTAGTCAGTGAAGCCGAGCAAGAGGGTATCGCGTCTGCGTGTTTGATTCTATGGGACAGCAGTATTTTCGACAGGGCCACGGAAATAGTAGAGCTCAAATTGGTAACGGATGAGGATTTGCAAAAATAGCGGGAATAAAGATGTGCGGGTGCCTTTAGAGTGGAGCTGGATCATGAGCAGGTGGATTTGGCGAAGAGTGTGCTAGGAATTCGTAGAAAGTAGTAAGATCGACCTTTCTCAGTATTTACATCAAGGGCTTGGGCGGATCGGATACGGTCGTCGGTTGGTCTGCCTTTGCCACGGCCATTTTGGAAGTACCCGTTTTTTTATTGCTGGATCGGTATTTGAAGAAAAATTCGCGTACAATGCTGACCTGGCTGACCGTTATCTGCCTGCTCTTTTCGGCGCGCTGGTTATTGATGTCCGTAGCGGTTTCGGCCATACAGGTGATATTCATCTAATTGCTGCATTCCATTACATTCGGAGGTTATTACTACATTGGCACACAGCTTACGTCGCATCTGGTGCCCGGCGAATATCGCTCCAGCGGGCAGGCCGTTTACGGTCTGACATGGGGAGTGTATCCGGCATTGTCGCAGGCGTACTCGGCGGCTGGATGTTCGAGAATCTGGATGCCTCCGTATTGTACCGGATTTGTTGCGGGGGAACGATCTGCGGATTTATCGGTTTCTTTTGGTTACGGCATTCGTTCCGGACGGCGGAGAAGCAGGTGAACACACAGATCGAACAATTTAATTAAGTCGTTGAAACAACGGGCTACAACAACAAATCAGTCAACTGAAGACGAGTAATATAAATGCCGAAAAGTCCGCGAAGTTCGCGGACTTTTGTAAGCGACTTGATTAATTTCACCATCGGTGCATGGTCTACGTTTCCAAAATGCGCAGCCGTCAGCCGATTCACCGTCAGCACCTGGGCGCGCGGAAGAAAATTATTGGTGCCTATTCTTTCTTTTTCGGATTCAGGGATGTTTCAAGCAAATAGTCAACGACCCAAGGTCCAATATTAGCACCGGATGCAGCTGAATGAACGAGATGGGCAAGCTGATCAGTAGCATTCCCGATCGCCCATACTCCTGGTCGGCTCGTTCTTCCGTACGTATCGGTAACTGCGAAACCGGCTTCGTCTACTTCACAGAGAGAGGCAGCCAGTTCAGACGCGGCTTTGAATGGGGCCGCCACAAAAACTGCTTCACATGGCACTTCCGTGCCGCTCGCTGTGGCGATGGAGACGAGTTGGTCCCCTTCCGTTACCAGACCGGTCACCTCGTCTTGAACGGTTTTAACTCCGAATCCATCAAGCCTTGTCAGCGTTTCGGAGTCGAACTCGTGAGGGCTTACGACCGTTACGGATGAAGACCACGCGGTCAGGAACTTTCCAAGCTGGGCAAGGCGCTCCGGTAGTCCAAAGGCTACGAAAGGTTTGTCCCGAACTTCATATCCGCTGAAGCATGGGCACAGATGAACGTACTTGCCCAACCCCTCTTTTAAGCCAGGCACCATAGGGAGCACATCGACTAGCCCTGTGGCCAGCACTACGGCCCGAGCCGCGATCTTCATCTTACTGCCCCAGACATCAAAGAACCCATCGGGCCTTGCTTCGATCTTCAATACGGTCTCACTGCGAATTTCTCCGCCGTAGCTTAACACTTCGGAACGCCCACGTTCCAGGAATTCGGCCGGTGTACTTCCTTCATATCCAAGGTATTCATGAATCTTAAAGATCATTGAATTGCGAACGGGTCCTCCATCATAAACGACCGTTCGGCGACGGGCTCGAGTGAGAAACAATGCTGCACTTAGCCCTGCAGCTCCTGCCCCTACCACCGCGACATCGAAGATATCATCATGGTCTTTTGAAGTTTTGCGATTCATCATGTTCCTTCCTCCTTATAACGATCTCTTAGTAAAATGAGTACGCTTATATAAAAGATATTACGAGTCTATAATAGCTATAATTAATGAAAGCTGTCAAGTCTTCGTGACAATTGGGACACAGCTTACTTCGCATCTTGTGCCCGGCGAATCACTCAGCGGGCAAGCCGTTTATGGTCTGACGTGGGGAGGTATGGGGTCACGATCTGCGGATTTATCGGTTTCTTCTTGTTACGGCATTCGTTCCGGACGACGAAGAGTCAAGTGAACACACAGAGCGAACAATTTAATGCATAGTCCGCTTGGCAGCGCTGGTGCCACAACTGGGCAAGTATGATTCGGATAGAGTTGTCCATTTTTTTAAAGAATTCATGAAGCTGATCCAAAGGGTTATTCATCGCGACCTTTCGGATCAGCGCTTTTTTCGTTTGAGATTTTGCCGGTTCATTGTGAATCCAGAGTTGAGAAAAATTTAGTCGGATGAACTAATCGTGCATACGAGCATGTATTTAGAGTTATTTGTCTTCGATAAGTTCAAAGTCAGGTTGCATTAAATAGCTCAATGGATAAAGCTCTGGATTCGCTGAAATAAGCCCCTTGATCAAAGCGATTTTCTTTTCTTCCGATGTGTAGAAGGTTACGCCGAGTGCCGTGGGTTCGACGAATTGAATAATGAGATAAGCGTCGTCCTTTTGGTTCATGGGACAAATCATATTATTTTCAGAAAATACCGAATCATATTCATCAAATAAGAAGATATGGTAGGTTTGATTCTTCCAAACCGATTCGTATAGCCTGTATGACTGGCTTTCAATGAGTTTAATAAATTTCGTTGGAGACAACCCGATTTCATAGCCGGTAATATATCCGGAATGGTCAAAGTCGACCCTTTTCTTGTTCATAACCGCTTCTAAACGAATAAGGGAGCATAGACATGTTGTCGAGGCAGGTTCCCAGTTCCGGTTTTCTTTCAAAAGGGATTTGGATCTGGGAAATATCAATGGATTGATTTAATTTGCAGTTGGTTTGGTGGGGGATATTCCTGGATGGTGGTTGTAGATACACATAACCAATATGAGCATAGTCCGACTCCATGCAAGTAATCTTCATAAGAGCCTCCTTTATGAACTTAAACTCGAATAAGGTATATTTAGTTTCTTTCAATATAAAAATAAAAAATTATACGGTCCAAAGCTGTCATCAAACATTAGTTTGCTTAAAATCAATTGCTTCTTCCAAGCATTAGATATAGATGGGCAGACGTATTTGCCAGCCCGTGTATCAAGCGACTGAAAAATAATAACAGTTGAAGGCAAAGCATTAATATATTCGGCATCATCGCCTTTTAAGCTACGGGCAGGATTGTTGAATCGTTTCTCGAATATTTTCTGAGTTGGATAATTTTATGAAGTTTGTGAATATAACGTTATCTGAAAGATACGCAAATCTTATAGGTAAGGGTGATTCGTTTGAAGCAAGGACTTATTGTGTTCTTGAACGGAACTTCAAGTGCAGGAAAGACTAGTATTTCTATAGAACTAAAAAATCAGAAAGAGATTCCTTTTCATCATTTATCCATAGATGCTTTTTTTCGTAATTACTTTGATTTTATTAATAATAAATTTCCAGATACCGAACCTACAAAAGAAGTGGATAATATCGGACAAATCATTTTTGATCCCATAGTCTCAGTGTACTATGCAACAATTAAATTGTTTTCAGAAATGGGTCTGAATGTAATCGTCGATACCGTAATCGACAATGACAAGCGGTTTAATGATTATCTTGATGTACTTTTTGATTATCCTACATTATTTGTAGGTGTAATATGCTCGAAGGAAGAACTCACAAGAAGAGAGCAAATCAGAGGAGATCGAGAGATTGGACTAGCAAATTCCCAGTACGACAAAATATATTCTTTTAATGAATATGACCTTGAAGTAAATACTGAAGAGTTGAGTCCAACAGAGTGTGCCGAAAAAATATTAAGTTTTATTAAGTCCGATCAGGATTACTCGGCATTTAAGAAATTAAGTAAAAGAGAGATTAGTGTTTCATAGAAGGCGAATTCACCAGATAACAACAAAGCATTGAGCTATTGATAAAAAACAACCAGGATAAAGCTGCCGGTGCCGATCAGCCGCTTCATGAAAATGATCGGGCAATAAATTTGTACACATAAGGAGATCAAACTATGGAAAACAACAAATTACTAAGAATGGACAATGTTGGCATCGTTGTAGAATCCCTTGATGACGCAATCTCTTTCTTTGGGGAGATCGGATTGAAGCTCGAAGGGCGAGCTACTGTCGAAGGTGAATGGGCTGGTCGCGTAACAGGGCTGGGTTCACAGTCTGTAGAGATTGCTATGATGGTTACCCCGGATGGCCACAGCCGACTCGAACTTTCGCGATTTCTCACCCCACCTACCATATCAGATCACCGAACTGCTCCTGTAAATGCCCTCGGTTATCTACGCGTTATGTTCACCGTTGAAGACATTGACGAAATGGTATCCAGACTCGCTAAGCATGGTGCTCAGCTCGTAGGCGAAGTGGTTCAGTACGAGCACTCGTATCGGCTCTGCTACATTCGTAGCAATGAAGGACTTCTAATCGGTTTGGCGGAACAACTCGGCAATAAATAAGTCACGTTTAAAAGAAGACTTAGTTAAAACACCGCATTTACGCTCCGGGTCTGGGCGACTCTCGGTACCGGAACAAGGAAGTTGCCGGGACAAATCCGCATCGACTAACCGCATCGCGGCCGGCAGCAAGCTCCCTTAACTCGGTGGGACTTGGAGATGCATGAACTTTAACGGAAATCAATGCAAAACCAAATTAAAGGGACTCAACGACGGGACACGTTAGTTTACATGAACCAGCATAAAGCAACTGAAAAAGACGCTAGGGAAGGTTAACTCAATAAAATGAAAGCAAATATCGAAACGCTTCTACTTATACTGGGAGAGCATCATGAGGAGGCCCACGGCATTCCGGAGGCAGAAATCCGGGCTAAGGAACAAAGCCTGGGCATTCCGTTACCGGCTGCGCTGCGGGAATACTATAAGATTTTGGGACGATCACCGAATATTACCCAAAGATGCAATAACCAATATGAACCCCTTCCGCTAGAGGAAATATTCATTCCCGATAATGATTTTTTTACGACGGATAAGGAATTCCTGGTTTTCTATCAGGTGGAGGAATCCGTGATCTATTGCGGGATTCGAATGCAGGATTTGCAGGAGGAAGACCCGCCGGTTTACTTATGCGCATGGAACTTGCCCGATTGGCAGCTGGAAAATCGATCGCTTCGGCGTTTTCTCGCCGGCAAGGCACTCATTCAGTTGGGCGTTGAGGATCGGCTTCCGTATTGGGCCAATTTCGATGAGAGCATGTGGAGTTTGTCTGATTATTGCAGATCTATGCATCTTGATCGGGAGTGTGAGATCGAAGAGGGTTCAGAACTGAACGCCTGGAAAATCTATGTGAAGGACGATATATTGATCGTGTTTGAACTGGACGTATCCGAAGAGGGAACGGAGGAACCATTGGCCGTATTTTTGGCCTCATTTCAGCGGGCGAGCATCGAAAATCTGCTAAACGGAATGGGAAAGGACACCAGCCTACCCCCGTTTCGAACGAATCTATGAGAACTTTGATGAATTGATGGACGCGGCCAACTTGAGGAGCTTTTCTTTTACACTATGGGAATTGCAAGGCGTATCTCTAAAAGGGATTTTCACTACGGACGGGTATGTGGTGAAGCGGAAAAAAGTCATGAGAAAGTATGGGACTGACGTGAGACAAAATTAAAACCCTTCAAGTGAAAGAAACCATGTCGTAAGATGTTGAGGACAACTTGAAGGTGTTTTTTCGTTGGCAACACGAGTTAGCTACCCCGTAGAAGTGAAAATGCAGGCAATCAAAATGAGGTTAGCTGGTATTCCAGTAAAGGAGGTCTTGGACCAACTAGGGATCAGAAATGTAACTCAACTTAAAGTTTGGATGTCGTGGTGTCGTAATGGGGAACTTCATCGTCCTGGTTCCCGTCATGACCTTACGCGAACTAGTTGCAGCAAAAAGAAATCATGATTGTATTCTATCCCTGCTCGTCACCACCTCCGACTTGACTCCTCCTGAAAAGAAGGAAGCGGAACAGTTTAAAGTGGATTATTGGTATGGCGGTCTGAACCAGTTTACTATTGAACGTCTTACGGAGCATTTTCAACTTGAAGAAGAATGATAGATTTGAAAGCTTAGAGGGAAGAGGGAAGTAATGAATAATGGACATCAACAGCCAACTCGATGAATTGTTTCAACAGTGGAAGATGAACGAATCGTGTGCAGAGGGGATTTTTATCCCCGACGGTCATGTGGACGAGGAAGCGTGGTCCGGTTCTGGACTCAAACTGATGGTATTGCTGAAAGAAGTAAACTCCTCTGATGCTGGATGGAATCTGCAGCAGTTTGTTAGAGAGAAGGGATATCTCAAGGAAAGCAGCACATGGCCTGCACTCATTCGGTGGGCGTATGGGATTCTGCATGGTTATCCTGAATTCCAGGAAGTTGAAAATCGTTATGCGAATGTTAAGGAAGAGGCGGATCAATTCTTACGGCAGGTTTATTTTGCCAACGTGAAGAAGATTGCGGGTGGTTCGCAGGCGGTACACACGGATATTGAACGTCATATAAAGTCGACCGGGCCGCTCCTCCTTCAACAAATCCGGATTCTGAATCCAAGTATGGTCCTATGCTGTGGAGATGTGATTTTCCATGGTGTCCAAAAGGTATTAAAAGAAACAGGATCTTCGAAATCCGAACGGAAGCAAACTTCCGGCGGATTGGATTATATTTGGTGGGATGACGCACAGACCTTTGTGATTCGTTATCATCACCCTAACGCTCATTTTCCAAGAGCGATGTCTTATACCTATCTGATGAAGGAAGTTCAGAAGATTCTTTGAACCGGTAAAAATACGGAACAATCTACTATTCATCTAGCTCATTCTCATAACTCATAATCAAAACCGAAGGCTTAACTTGAAGCGCCCTTGCTAATGCAGTGATCGTTAGCAGAGAGGGCGCTTTTTCGCCGTTCTCTAGTTCGCTAATATACGACCGATCGACGCGAGAATAAATGCTTAACTCATCTTGAGTAAACTTATTCTCCTTCCGTATTTTTCGCAAAGCTCTGCCGAAGGCAAGAAGTTCTATGGATTTTTCACTATGATTAGCCACGTTATAACCCCTTAATTGATAGTTAAAATAATCTTATGCGGTTCTATAAGGGAATTTCCGTAGGCTATTGCCTACAAAATGATTTGGGTGATACAATACAGATACTGGAAAATATATTAAATGGGTGTAAGTTTTTATTTGAATGGGAGCTGAAGCAATCATGAAATCGATCGTGAAAAATGATTCTAATGTTACTAGGCACCCGTCACTCAAACAGAAGCAGCTAGGTTTCAGTTATCTTGATACGATCCATCGTTTGAACAACTGTGTTCAAGAATACATGAGTTTATCTATTCACTTCTTGGAGAAAAATATGCTTCATGTAAGTCTATTATCCTGCAACAGAGCGCTAGAATGTATGTTAAATGCCCTATACTTAAAGCAAAATAAAGGACTGTTCAGTTACAACATTGTACCAGATGACATGCTTCAATTGCTCTCTAAAGATTCAGGGATAAAGATGGATTCATTGATCTTTATACAATCCTTATCCTATTTATGTCAGGAGAGGTCTCTGATCAGCAAAATGCAGTCTACACATTTAAAGAACCTAATTAAGAAAGCGGATGATCTGCTGCTTCAGTTCTCAAACCAACTCCCTATACCTACTGAAAAATACCATTCTGTTTTTGAATAATTTTATTGATCGGCTCATAGCGGACAGATAGGATCATGGCCGGAGGAGCTCGAAAATTACACATGTTCTGTTCTGGTGACCTCTCCCGTCATGACGCCTTAAAAAACCTATTTTAACTCGCGGCAACCGAGAGTCATGTTGCTTTTATCTTATACAGCCGAATAATAAAAGCGTGAATATAAGCTATACGCTATTAAATAACTAGAGGGCGCAAGAAGCAAAGAAATAGGGGACATGACAGTTGAAGAAGTGCTGGGGGAACGTAACATAAACTTGACGTAAGGAAAAGTCAACTGGGGTTGGAGAAATAAACAAGGATACCTATCAATCTGGGGTAACTCTTCTACTCAGTTACGGTGATTCTTAGAGCACTGAGAGTACACGTTCATAGTCGAGCCGCCCCCTCCCTTTTCAAAAGAACAGGAGGTCTCTCATTCAAGGGATCTTTATGTTATTTGGGCGCTGTCATCAGGGGCTTGTCTTCAGACTTTATGCAGTCTTCAGGGGTTGCGCTTATTTGCGAAAATTTAGTTTGCTCAATCTCCGCATTTATCCCCAATTCATAACCAACAAAATCAACCTTTTACCCCGATAATAGAACATTTACCACAATCCCATTTTAAGCTCTTAAACCTCCCCTCCACCTCAGCAACTCCTTCCTACACTCGACCAGTTAACATAAGATCCCCTCTTCTTTAATAAAAGCACAAAGTGTACTTCGCAAATTCCTATCAGATCTATACGATAATCCATAAATATCAAAAAGATAATCTTGGGAAAAAAGATGAACAAGAGCATCTGGGGAGAAAGGAATAAGGGGGAGGTGACACATCCGGATTCTGGAATATGAGGCGTATTGCGCTAGGAGGTCAATGAAAGATGAAATTCATACATCGGCTATCAAGCAAGTCGATCCGGTTCAAGTTGATTGCGGGTTTTCTTCTATTTGTCATCCCCCTGCAGCTTCTGCTTATCTTAGTTCTATCGAATTTCGTATATATGGGCCTCCAGCAATTTTTCCATATTTTCACTTTGAAAATGTCCAATCTACCAAGGTTAATTATAGGAATAAATGTATATTATTCTCATTAAAGTAAGAAAAATGTTGAAATTCTAGCAAGATTAATTATTATTAAATAAAAGGGAGGTGGATCCCATGATTCCAGTATTGAAGCACAAACACTAGCTAGCGTAAACCCCAGAAATCACTGCCATAAGGCAATCGGAGGGGAAATATAATTTGGAATACGTAGATATATTTGCTGAGATAGTATCTATCATGCATCAGGATTATGCAGGATTTGAGGAAAAAAAAGGTTGGGATAATCCTGATTATTTTACCCAAAAAATAGAGTGCCTTGAAACCAGTAAATTAATGACACCGCAACTGTTTACTGATATTGTGAATGAATATCTTATTTGTTTCAAAGATCGTCATATGTATTTTCTCTTACATAATTCAGAAAAGGTAGAACCGAAAACTTGTGGTTTTACCGTAAGGAACTACGAAGACACATTATACGTAACAGGGGTTTATGAAGAGAACAGATTTGGAAAAGGGGCAAAAATTGTTTCTATTGACGGACAATCCATTTCTTCGATAAGAAAAATGCACCGTGAAATGCTTAGAGAATCTCACCCTGAGAGAGAAGAATGGGATGATATTATGAACAAAGCTAAGTATTTTGAGCTTATTAATGAGAATAAAGATTTAGTTAAGCTGGAATTAAGACTATACGGACGAACTTCTAAAAAGTCAACTTATGCTATTCATTTTATCAATGAAGATACGTTATTATTAACCTTTTCTGATTTTAGAGATCCCGATAGAATAATGAATCTAATTGAAAAACATAAGGATGACCTGCTCGAAAGTAAAAATTTAATTGTTGATGTCCGGAGGAATAGTGGAGGCAATGCTCATGCTTTTTCTTCTTTATTAAGATATATCTTTAAAAAGGGAGAAAAACCAACTTCTGATCTTAAAGTACGAGAATTTAATTGTTCTGACCGTAATGTGGAACTATTTTTAAAGCAGGCCAGGGAAGTTCGAAATTCAACAGATAATGGAGAAACTCTTAAAATGTTAGAGTTTGCTGAAAATCAATTTAAAAAATATCAAAATCAAGGGTTTGTTGCTTTTGACTTTTCGGAATATATTGCAGAAGTAGAAAACAATTTTGAGGGGGAGGATAATCCAAAAAATGTAATTATATTATCAGACTGCTATTGTGCAAGTGCCGGAGAGGAACTTGTGGAAATTAGTAAAGAATCATCCAAAGTAACAATAGTAGGACGTGCCACCATGGGACTAAATGATTATAGCGACTTAGTTAGTGTCAATTGGGAAAATCAGTTTTCTCTATATTATCCAATATCAAGACTTAAACGTAAAACAGAAACAGACCCAATACACGGAAAAGGAATTCAACCTCATATGTATATAAAATGGACACCTAAACATATTGAAGAAGATATAGATTTAAATCAAGCATTGAAATTAATTAATAGCTAAGGGCTATAGACTATCGAAATCTTGAGATAAAGCTGCGGGTTAGGTTCATGGGGAAGGGCACACTATGAATACGGAAATAGCAATACCTTTATACTGGCAACAGAATAATGTATTTATAATTTTTTAGAAAGAGGAGGGTTTTCTCTGTCCTTTGCTTCTTCCCTGCTGCTGGATTTGCTCAGTTGGTTTTTTATTGGGAGCGGAATAATGAAGCTACTTTCCCACCGGCATTTTATACAACATGTCATTCATTTAAGGATAGTACCACCAAACGCCCTGGGCAAACTTTCAGTCATGCTTTTGATCGGTATAGAGTTGCTGCTGGGTATTCTGCTGAACGCCAGAATTTTAGTGTTCTACGTTCTTTTCAGTCTTCTTTTGCTCATGATAGGCCTGACCGTCTTGGTAGTCATACTAATCAAGAAGGGAAAATCCAGTGAAGACTGCGGATGTTACGGAAGGTTCTATAAAGAAAAACTAAATGCAAGCAAAGTGATTAGTAACTTAATATGGATTTCCCTGATCCTCATTGCATTTTTTTTACCCAGGGACAATTCCTCTTTTTTCGCCAACTTCTTAGCGCTGCTATTCATGATCACTCGGTTTGCTATTTTAAGGCTCAACCAATTCTTTACATCGTTTTCACTATTTAAAGAAAGATTGTGAGCGATTTTGTTCTTAAATGTTATTCTAGGTATTCTGATAATTGTCGTTATCTTTTTATGCTATGTCGTCTTCAAACTGGTAAAGCAACTCACCAGTTTTTATAATTTGATTTACTCTCGAACATCAGGAATATCAGTAGGAGAACCTATTCCTTTTACCGACTTTCTTCCCTCCGAGCCTTCCGGAGCACAAGTTCTTATATTCGGCAAACCAACTTGTTCCGCTTGTAGGAAGCTGCTTATGCAGATACAAAAAGAGAAGTTGCACCAGAGTATAAATATTTCCGTACTATATCAAGATTCAGAATCTGAACAACAAGAATTTTCCCAACAGAAACATTTTTCCTTCCCAATAAAAACCATCACGAAAGAACAAAAATCACTCTTTAAGATTGAGGTCGCGCCGTATACATACGTCATCGACAAACAAGGCATTATCCGTTACAAGGGTGTGCTGAGTAGCCGTGAAATTGTAAATGCATATAAATTTGTTCAAGCAACTACCTGAACAAAAGTACCGTTAAGCAAATATGAAATAGCACGTCTGTAAAGTCCGCGAAGTTCGCGGACTTTTGTATTGGCAGCGCGCCGACTAAGGAGTAAAAGTCTCCAGCATACCGCGAGGTGGCGGAAGTGCGTAGCTGATAGGCAGTGCGTAGTCCGTAGGATGCGTACGGAGGACATGAAAGCAAACCCCGGAAAGACCATGTTGGCCGGCGAGACCGGATAACCCTGCAAAAAGAAGGGAATGTCCAATACCACCGTAGATCTTGCAGGTTAGGAGGACTGGATTCGGAAGATCGTATCGCATATTCGTAATTGAGACGAAGAATTGCACGAGAGAGATTAAGGGAACGCGAGGGGATAAGCCATGGACGGTGAGCAACCATTTTCAGAATTCGTAGAAGGCAGTAATAGCGAACGTTTTGAATTGGACGAAATATGTGATTGTTAATAAATCCGTTTTCATAGGATGTTATAATTTGGATAGTACATACACACCTTAAGTGAACAGTAGGTTGGTGCTACTGAGTCCGAAAAGGAGGGATATTATGATCGCTGAAATCCACAGCAAAATCTCAAGCTCTGGCAGTAACTTGGGCATGTTACCGCAATCTGAAAAAGGGATTTATATATAATTTAAGCATCAGAAAGAGACGCGATAGAAGAATACGCCCAGAGGTTGATGAGAATTCCATCGGATGCCGATATTAAAACAAAAGGAGGTGGTATAATGGATATTGCGGCTTTGTCTACTTCCATGAGTCAGGCGGCATTGGCTCAACAGGTAAGCCTATCGGTGCTCCGCATGGCTAAAGGCCAGGTGGAATTGCAAGGACAGGATCTGGTCCAGATGATGGAAAAGAGCATTGATCCCAACTTGGGAAAACATATTGACGTTTCGGTGTGACCTTACTAAGAAAAATGGATTAACAGAGCACGCAGCTACTGCGTGTTCTTTTTGATTTCCCTCATTTTTGAGCTGGATAGCCATCATGGGCAACTATGTTACGAAGTGAGTAAATTGGTAATGTATCTAAGGAGATGAAAGTTCCACTGGCCATCAACATACCCATCTCCGCTTTATTCGGCCCGATCTCCTCGAAGTAGAGCGGAAAGTAAGAGGAAATGATTGCAATAGTTCCATATAAGAAAAAGTTAAAAAACATAACGAAAAATTATTACATATATATTTTTTGTATATTTAATTGCATATGTATATATTTACATTATTGATTTAAATGTGGTAGTATTTGGGACATGGGATAAACGATATTATATCCGAGGAGTCCTAAGCAAATGTTAATCCAGGAGTATTGCTATAGGAGCTTGGGAAGTTACGAAGTGAGTAGATTGGTAATGCATCTTAGGGGTGGGTAAATTGTTTTTTTTTCTCTAAAAATAGTGAAAATAAACCCTCTCCTCTTTAAATTTATTTTATATTGTTTATTCTATGTTAATGTTGATATTGTATTATGGTTATGTATTGTTGGATCGTCATCGATTAATTAAATCGAAAATCTATATATCGAAACCTAGTTTGACACAGGAAGATTCTATTGCAATAGAGCGGCTTGGGAATTTGATATCAACGTTTGAATACAGTTTTCTACTTTTATTCATTATTGCGATACTTATCATTCATATTCTTTTTCGAAAAAATATTAAAGTCATTACACACTTCCAGATGTTGAATATGTCCCTATTCGTAGGGATAGTACTAATAAATTTTATTATTTTTCGGTTCACTCACTTACCTATAGGTAATCTTATGCAACCATTATCATACCCCTCGTACATATTAGTGGGAGAATTTATCTGTGTCTTATGTTTGTGGATTAAAAAGTGACCTATAGTCCATCCGGCAGTCATGTGATTGTAACAGTGATTTAAGTAAAGCATATGGATTGATAAGTCAAATGTAGTAAATCATAAAATTAATGAGTCCAGATAAATATCTATCTGGACTCATTGTGTTAGATTGGGGGAGTAGAATGTTCTTTACGATTGGGTATACCGTTATTACATTATTGTATATTGCGATTTTTATTTATCGTATAAGAAGGAATACTTTCTCTTCCTACTTAAAGGAGGAGATAGGATTAATAGCTATTTTTTTTATAATAAGCCCGGGGTTAAAAGTTCCAGGAATTCTTAAAGCTATTTATCTTTCAATTACATTATTAGTTTTCATTTATGGATGCACAAAAAATTATAAAAAATAAGCTATTTCGAAAACATCGGTAAAAATCCCCTGCGGGCTACATACTAGCAGGGGATTTGTTGGCGTCAACCGACGGACATTATGCGTTAGCAGAAATAACAAGTTATTTCATTCATTGCGAAACGCCCTTCACAAAGAATAGTTTACTCTTGCGAATAAGTAATACTACTTTAACAATACCAATGCATAACGATAACAAGCAAAGGGTAAACATCAGATGTCCAATGCCTGGTAAAAACGAGAAGACCATACTCCATGGAGCTAAGTAATTCTCTATGATGATTAGGATTGCAGCAGGAATAATGATGTTAAAGATAAGAAGACAGGTTATAAAAACAAAGATCCGAAAAGGACTGGTCTTACCTTTTTTACTCCATTTAAAGAGGTTGTAAATTGATATGCCCATTAAAGTTATGATGCCTGAACAAATAAGGTCGATCACAACGTAGGTTCCGGATATGTTGGAAATCCCCTCTTGTGATGGTTCTTGACCCTTCATAATTTCATTAATTCCTGATGCAAACATGCCGAGGTGACGACCGCGAACGAGATAATCTTGGGAGTTAATCAATACCACGATGCCCGTATCCCCATCCAGTATCATATCAGAGTGGAAGCTCTCTATATCCCCACTGTGATGAATGGTGTTACCGCCAATTTCCCATCCCATGCCGTAATAACCACTCACTGACGGAGCGTATGGCTGGTGCATTTGCGAGATACTTTCGGCAGACGCTATGGATGTATGACGAAACCTTCCATTATTGAGTTGGGCGATCAAATAATTTGCCATATCCTCTGCACTGGAAATGAGGTAGCCGGATGCAAGCAGGGACGGATTATCCGGCTGCTTCATAGGAACCATAAAGCCAAAGATGGATTGATATCCTGTGGCTAACCCCTCATTTTTTGCCTTTTGCGTAGAAGTGAAGCTATTTCTCATCTCCAAGGGTTTGAAAATATGGTTTTGAATATACTCGGAATAGGACTCATTGGAGACAGATTGAACAATTCCGCCAAGTATATCGTAATTTAAATTGGAATATTGAAATGTGGAGCCTACAGGTTCGGTTAGGGATGTGTGTTTCAGATGAACGATAAGCTCATCAATAGATGGAATAGTGTTCGAGAATACGCGTCGGCCATCATAGGTGGATAATCCACTGACCTGATGCAAAAGATCCTTGACTAAAATCTTCCTAGACGCATCCTGATCGGCTAATCTAAAGTTCGGTAAATAGTTCTGTACAGGTGCATCCAGGTTGATTTTTCCCTGTTCAACCAGTTGCATCGTGGCCAAAGCCGTAAATGATTTGCTGCTTGAGCCTATAATAAAAGGAGTTTGAGGAGTAATCGGTTGCTGATTGGGACCGGAGATCCCATACCCTTTTAAGTAGACCACTTGCTCTCCCTTCACAATTCCTACAGCAACACCTGGAATTTGAAGCTTGTTCATCAGAGATTCTACATAAGTATCGATTTTTGCTGTATGGGCGATAGTTTGCGCCGGGTTCGCATGAACGTTATGCGTTTGCAGAGGTGTTAAAACATCACCTGTGAACATGATGAGTAGGATCATTACCAGTCTAAACATTAGGCTTCTTTTTTGCTCCATCTCTCTATTTACTCCTTTTCCCTGGGGTTGTTTCTCTTTGTGTAAATATGGATTTGTTTAACACCTCTTCATTTTAATGGACTTAGACATGTCGTAACACCGTCTTTAGGATGGTATACGAACTGGACCTTTGTCGAGATAATGCCCAAATATTGGATGAGGACTGTATATAAAATCTTGTGTTCCCGAGCCTTTGGAGAAGAACAATTCATCGTTTTTTTGGAGCCGATCCAACCAAAATTCTCGTTCAGAAAATCGACCGAAGAGGGAATGAATGAAAGGATTGATACACCATATGAATAGCTTGTTAATCAGCAGTTCGATATTTGTGCTATGTTGCATAATTTATCAGTTGTTTTATTTTAAATTTGAACAAAGAATTTCAAATACAGGACTAGCGATTATGGGTACATCTCTTATATTCATTAAAGATAGTTTTAGAGAAGAATTCCGGATTTTATTCTTTATATTGTTATCAGCCTTTATTATATTAGGAGTTCTGCCCATTTTATTGTTCGGGACTAAATTAATTAAAAATTTGAGGAAATAAGAATTAAAACCTTTGAAACACTGCGGGATAAATTGCGTTGTTGTAGTGTTATGGTTTTTTTGTTTCAGGATAAAGGAGTGCTAAAATGTTGAAAAAATGGAGATTTTTAATATTATTGGTGGTTTTGGGTCTTACTGCAATGTATTATGTGTATATCATGAGTGAGTCTAGTACAACAGCCGGAGTTACTATTGCTGAAGTTAATAAGAATAGTATTGTGGTAGTTAATGCTGTTGGAGAAAAAACGAAGTTAATTGTTCCCAGAGGAATTGATACGAGCTGCCTAAACAAGAAAGATTTCTACTTTGTCGACTATTACTCTAACATTTTTAGGAAGAGCACATTAAGAGAAATCCATAAAGCCTATTAGTTTGAACATAGATTATGTTTTCCTTAAAAACATTGCAAGCATAGTGGTCAAGACCCCATAGCGTGAGACAAATCAAAACACCTTCAAGTGAAATCTACTATGTCGTAAGATATAGGGACAATCTTGGAGGTGTTTTTTCAGTGTCCACTAAATGGGGGCTTGACCATGGCCGCTTCGTTCGCTTTGCGTTTCGCTGCAGTTATTACGTTGAACTGCGCACAACCAAACGGGTAGGCAAAATAACCTTCTTAGGCAGCAGCTGGTTTCCGTTTATTCTGTCTATTAAGTTATCGACAGCGACCATACCAATTTCTTTGGTTGGCACATCGATCGTAGACAGCGGGGGGTTAGAATATTTGGATACCTCAATGTTGGACAGCCCTATAACAGCCACTTCATTAGGAACGGAGATGTCGTTGTTATACAAGCCGTTGAGGGCAGCCATGGCCATTAAATCGCTGCCGACGAAGAAAGCGGTGGGAAGGTTCTTGGCTTGACATAAATGATTGATTTGTTCGATGCAGACCGTTTCATCCCACATGCAATCCATCACCCAATCGGGATTTACGGTTAATCCGGCAGCATGCATGGTGGCATAGTAGCCTTGATAGCGGCGGCTGCCTTTCAAGTTGCCTCTTAATCCGCCTCCTCCGATATATCCAATATGGGTGTGCCCCTTTTCAATGAGGTGGTTGACGGCCATCGAAGCAACATGGTAATGATCATAACCCACGTTATCGATATCCTCGCGTTCTGTATCAATCCCCACGATGTACGGCACCTGCTTGCGGATGTACTCATAGGTTTCGTTGTTCAAAGATTCCATGAGGATCAGACCGGTAATCGGTTCACTGAAGGTATTGAATAAGATTTTATTGTTATTCAGTTCAATACCGGTCCGAATAAAGTCAAGATTATACCCTGCGCTGAGCAAGCGTTCTTCCACGCCGGATAAGATCGACATGAAATAAGGATCATTGTATTTATCTTTAGTCACGCTTAATACGCACCCGATTTTGATGTGTGACTTGCTTTTGGAATGATCTTTGGTTGAAACTTTTCGCTTGGGGCTTGAACTGATTTTATAGTTAAGCTGCGTAACGGCTTGCCACACTCTTTCCCTTGTTTCATCCGTGATTTTATATTTCGTATCATTGTTTAAAACTCTGGATACGGTGGCAGTGGATACATTGGCTAATTTGGCAACATCCCGAATCGTACTCATCTATTGCACAATCTCCTTTTAGGTTACTAATTTAGAGTTTATAGGAATGTTACACTTCAAACAATAATTATCCTGCTTGTTATTTATTTGTTGCGTGAAATGTTGCGTGATATTGTTTCGTTCTTACAGCTTACATGTGTTTACGGTTAAAATCAACCATATCTTGTCCGTGTCGCGGAATGTAACATGAAATTTTACAATATTTTAAAATTAATGTTGCAAGATTGCGTACGTATGATATAACATGAAATCACTAAACAAAATATTTGTTTTCGCGACTAATAACGTAACAATAACGTAACAAAATACAATCTCTGATTCGTACATGGCAGGGAGCTGAAAAGAACGTGAACAAAGCAGTGACGGTTTACCCATTGATATTAGACGACATGATTAGCAACCCAGGCATTGGTTTTACGGCAGCACCGGGGTTAATGGGGGACCCGGAGCGTATTTATGACAATCGGGGGGAAGAGCAGGGAAAATATAAGTTCACGGAAGACAGCAAAACCTGCAACCATCCTGACAGCAAAGTGTATTTCTGCAACGTGCGCTGGCGGGACGTGGAGACGGCTCAAGGGGTGTACAACTGGGAAGTGCTGGAGGAAAAGCTGGACTACCCCAAATCGATCGGATGTACGGCAGTGGTTCGTTGTTCGCCCTATGCTTTAAGCGAAGAGGATGATATACCGGCATGGTTTCGGGCGGAATATCCGGAGGAACCCGACTTTCCCTTCTGGAGAGTAGACCCGAAGGAAACGCCGTATGTGGCGTATTGGTCTGAATTTATTAGGGCATTTGCCGCACGGTTTGACGGGCACCCGGTCATCAGTTCGGTGGATTTGACGATTGTAGGGGCCTGGGGGGAAGGCGGGGGAACCGAGTTTTTAGACCCGGAGGCGATTCAGCAA
The DNA here is from genome assembly GCF_021654775.1 of Paenibacillus azoreducens. Lineage (NCBI taxonomy): Bacteria > Bacillati > Bacillota > Bacilli > Caryophanales > Paenibacillaceae > Paenibacillus > Paenibacillus azoreducens. The sequence continues at coordinate 1,263,554 of NZ_AP025343.1, forward strand.
ATTACGGATGCCTACTTCGACGGGTTTAAAATCACGCCTCTTCAGGCGCTACTGCATGACTCGATGTCGATCCGGATCATCAAGGACCGTAAAGCCAAAGTGGGCTTTCGCGTCGATTGCTTGGGGGATATGGGAGGATTTCATGGCAAAGCGTGGTCGCATATGACCGATTTCTACCCCCAGAATATTCAGAATTTTAACATGGGCGATGCTTGGGAGAAGGCTCCGGTGCTGTTTGAAGCATGCTGGCATATGAATGACTGGTATCTGCAGGGCTGGGATATCGATTATATCATTCAAGAAACGTTGAAGTGGCATATTACCTCCTTTAACAACAAAGGGACGATTGTTCCGGAACCGTGGAAAGAGAAAGTCAAGGCTTGGCTGAACAAGATGGGATACCGCTTCGAACTAAGGAAGTTTACGTATGACTCTGTCGTGAAGGCGGGGGGAGAGCTGGAAATCCGTGCTTTGTGGGCCAACGTGGGAGTGGCTCCGATCTATCATCGTTATCCGCTTGTGGTAAGGCTTATCGGCCATGATCAAACGTATACGCTGCATAGCAGAGAAGATATTCGGGAATGGCTGCCGGACGAAGACATTGCCTGGGAGGAAAGCTTCGCTCTGCCGGGCGGAATGTCCGAAGGAGAGTATCGTTTGGAAATCGGCATCGAAACCGGCGTGAAAGAAATCGGAAATATCCGATTGGCGATCGAGGGATACACGCAAGGCTATTACCCGATGGGTAAGATCTTAGTTGAACGGAGGGAAGAAGGGAATGGAGAGGCAGCTAGATTTTAACGAGTGTATGGCCATCTGTAATTTTGATTATTTGCCTGAAGGGTTGGAAGCCAAATATAACCGCTATCATCCGGATGACAAGTCCCATCTCATTCCGCGCGATTTCCTGTCCGAACTCTTCGAGCAATACCAAATTCCCGAACATACCCGGCAATGGATCATTCGTGGGATTGAGGAGATAGAAACTCATACCGTATTATTTCATTTCACCAAATTTTTAGTGGAGGACATGTGCTCTGCGCGCAATCGCTGTGATGAGACCCACTATACCAATATGACTCCGGAATGCATGAACCAACACGGAGATTTATATTCATTTCTTTTGCTGCTGGCCTGTGTTGTCCCTTCCATGGAAATGCTGCAAAAACGTTCCGTACCCCAAGCGTACTATAAGCAAATCCCTCATCAGCCCCTGAAGCTTCAGTTGGAAAGAATGGTATCGCACGGCGATGCCAAGGTTCATGATTTTCCATGGGCGATGAATTTTTATACTTGCTCCATCTTTTTGTTGGACCGGTTTTATTTTATTCCATACCGGTTTGGGGATCCATTTACCATGTTCCGCCATGTAAATACGCAAGAAGTGATTGCCCTTCGGCACGCGGGTGAAGAATTTCGCAGCGATGGACAACGAAATGGAATCAATGATGTGTATGACCCGCATGGATGCTTCACTTCAGAATGGCTGGAGAACAGTGAATCGATCAGAGCCAACCGGATCAATCCGATGGGGTTCGTAGAAAGAGAAACAACGTCGATCTTAAAAAAGGAATGGGAACCGGCACTTCGGGAAGGGGATATGCTTTTAGCGCTGCACATTCCATCCGGGCCCGGATATACGCCGGAACGGCTGAAGAATTCCATGTCCATGGCCATTGAATTCTATGATAAATATTTTCCGGAGTTGCCCATCAAAGGTTTCTGGAGCGCAAGCTGGCTTTATGATACCCGGTTATCGCTCATTTTGGACAACGAAAAAAGCAATATCGTCTGCGTTCAACGACAGTTCTATAATTATCCGACTCTGGAAGGGGACGGGATGCTGCGCTATGAAGTCTTTGGAGACCGAAACATCGATCCGGTCCGCATCCCCGGCGGATTTACAACCTCGCTGCAAAAAGCGGCTGCAGCCTATATGCAGACAGGCGCACGCTTTAACACGTTAAGCATGATTGTATTGAAGGAAGACATCGAACGGATCGGCAGCATGCCTTATATTACAGACGCAGATATGGAGCAATTCCACAAGACCGTTGACAGCCATCTAAGGGAGGTAAGTGGATGAGCCGATATTCGCTCGAAAACTACGAGAAGTATAAAACCGTAAAAATCCGGCCGGAGCCCTTATCCCAAAAAAGTGATGTTTCAAACCACGGCCTATTCGAATATGTTGCCTTTTCGTGGAAAGAACTAGAGCCGGACCGAGGAGAATATAGGCTTGAAGGGATTCAAGAAGCACTTAATACCGCAAACAATCCTACTCTAGTCCTGACACCGGACTTGCCTCGATGGGTCAAGGATGACGCCGATGATTGTTTTGCGGCTTTGGTCCGAAAAGTCGGGAGTTATATCGACGCGGACAGACGCCTTGCAGCCGTCGTGATTTCGACCTTGGCTGACAGCAAGGAAGAATGGAACGCTTATATCGATTCTTTCGAAACGCAGACGCTGCTTGCCGACTTGCAGAACGATAGACTCATTCGGCATTTAAGAGAACGCAGCCGTGGATTCGGCCTGCTGGTCAAATGCAGCGAGGAGAATTGGATCGAATGCTGCGAGGCTTTTGCCAGAAACCATCTGCAGAAGGTATGGAAGAGTTATCCTGTTGTCCTCCATGTGACTGATGACGCTTGCGGTCCTCATAGCAGACGCGAGGCATATCGCTGGCATGCTGGCCTCTCCAACGTGAATATAGGGCTTGGATATAACCTGACTTTGCGCAGATTGACTTATCCGGAAACCGTATCCAGCCGCGGGAGTTTACCGCTGCGATTTTGGTTTGTCAACACGGGCAGTTCGAGAATTTATCGGAAATTTCAATTATGGGTGCAGCTAAAGCAGGGCGAGGTTTCCTATGAGCTTCCGCTGCTTGGGGGAACGGATTCATGGTTAACCGGGGATCTTGTTCATAACGAAATGATACCTTTGCAGGATATGCCGGCGGGTGAATATACGCTCAGTGTGGGACTCTTTTTCGAAGACCGTTCTTACATCCCGCTGAATATACGGAATCAACAACAAGATGGATATTATGAGATGGGTACGATCCAAGTCGAAATCACCGATGAAGATCCGCTGATGAATATATGGGATTCGTACGATCCGGAAGGGTATTATCCATTGGAAGACCCTAAGCTTCCGGAAGCAGACTAGTGGAAATGAAAGAACATTTCACCCGGCTGCCCCCATCCGTATAAATGTTGGTTCAACTTATATAGGACAAATACAAGTTCACTGGAGGTAATGGATTTGAAATTAGCATTAATCGGCGCAGGACAACGAGGCATGATCTATACAAGACATGCTTACCAAAGCGAGGAGATTGTCGCGGTCGTTGAACCGGATGAAGGCAGAAGAAAGGCGGCGGCGGACGAGTTTCAGATTCCTCTGGAGAGACAATTCGAATCCGTAGACGAATTTTACCGGCTTGGTAAAATTTGCGATGCCGTTATTATTTCTTCCATGGATCGGGACCATTATGCGCAAACAATGGAAGCGCTTCATATCGGTTATGATATTTTGCTTGAAAAACCCATTTCGCCAAGTCCCGAAGAATGCTTGAAAATACAACAAAGAGCCAATGAAAAAGGCCGCAAAGTGATTGTATGCCATGTACTCAGATACACGAATTTTTTTGCGGAGATCAAGAAAATCATCGATAGCGGCGAGCTCGGCAAAATCATCACCATTCAGCATAACGAGAACATCGGCAATTTCCACATGGCCCATTCCTTTGTAAGGGGCAATTGGAGAAGAAGCGATCTGGCGAGTCCGATCATGATGCAGAAGTCCTGCCATGACATGGATATTCTAGCCTGGCTGGTGGATAGCGGGGCCAAACGAATCTCTTCCTATGGCAGCCTCGCTTATTTTAAAGAGGAAAACGCGCCGGCCGGCAGCGCCGAGCGATGCCTGGACTGCAAGGTGGCTGCGGACTGCCGTTTCGATGCCAGAAAAGCATATCTGCCTGTACGAGGGCAATGGCCGGCTACGGTCGTTTCGGCGGATCCGACGGAAGAAGGATTGCTTCAGGCGCTGGAAACGAGTCCGTACGGACGCTGCGTTTACCGGATGGACAATGATGTGTGCGATCATCAGGTGACCGTCATCGAGTTTAAAAACGGGGTCACGGCAACGTTTAATTTAAGCGGGTTTACCAATAAAATGCACCGCACGCTCAAAATCATGTGCGAACATGGAGAAATTCGCGCGGATGATTACTCGAATATCATTGAAGTCACAAGGTTTAACTCCAATATGGCTGAGGCCAGCCAGCAAACGATCATTCGGCCGGCAGCCATGGGCGGCGGGCATCATGGCGGCGATACCGGTCTGATGAACGACTTTTTGGAAAATTTGGAGAAGGCCGATTTCAACAGCAGATCCTCCATTGACATGTCCGTCGAAAGTCATCTGATGGCTTATGCAGCGGAAGAGGCAAGGGTGACCGGCACGGTTATTGATCTTGATCTTCTCAAGGAGCAGCTTGAACATAGTGTTACGGCATAATCGTTTAATTCAGGATTTTGCAAAATTCGATTCCGGCCGCTCCCGGGTCCAATATATAGACGAACTAAACCGTTTCATCCTATATATTGCTGATTGATAGCCGCTCTTTGGATTCTTGCAAAATCCTCAATTCACAATGCAAAGGTAGTGATGGAATGAATCCAGTGGGTAAGGGGTTCCTATATGAAATAAAGAAAAACAGAATCTTGTATCTCATGTGCGTGCCTGCTCTTATTATTCTGATCATGTTCTCCTATATCCCTTTTGCAGGCGTATGGATGGCATTTACCGATTTTAATGTCGTTGACGGCATCTTTGGCAGTAAATTTGTCGGTCTGGACAATTTTAAATACTTTTTTTCGGCGAACAGCATGGGCTGGAAGGTTACTTACAACACGTTATATATTAACTTTTTCAGCCTCATCTTAGGCATTATCATTCCGGTCAGCATCGCTATTTTCATCAATGAGATCCGGCATAAAGCCTACAAAAAGATTGCTCAAAGCATGATGTTTTTTCCCTATTTCATATCGTGGGTTGTCGTGGGAGCGATCCTGTACGGCATTTTCTCCACGGATGTGGGTGTTGCCAATCAAATTCTGAAGTTCTTTGGAGCGGATCCGATCAGTTGGTACTCGGAGCCGAAGTATTGGAAATGGATCATTATCTTGTCGAGCGTGTGGAAATGGAGTGGGTACAGTTCCATCATTTATATGGCGGCGATGGCTAACTTTGACGCGAGCTTATATGAAGCGGCCAAAGTCGACGGCGCCAGCAAACTCCAGCAAATCCTGCATTTAACCGTGCCCATGCTGAAACCGACGATCATCGTCTTAAGCTTGCTGAGCATCGGACGGATCTTCTATGGCGACTTCGGCATGATTTACGGCATCGTCGGCAACAATCCGGTCCTGGTGGATGAGGTAACGGTCATCGATACGTATGTTTATCAGTCGATGCGTACGCTGGGATTTTCCTACTCTACGGCCATCGGGCTATTTCAGTCTTTGATGGGATTGATCCTGATTACGGCTGCGAACCAATCTGCTAAGAAAATAAATGACGGAGAGGGTCTATTTTAATGATGAAAAAAAATAGGTTGCTTGGCGATAGATTGGTGATCGGCGTAGCTTATGTTTTCATTGGCTTATTTGCGCTTATCTGTCTGTACCCTCTAATTTTAACCCTAAGCGTATCCTTTTCTTCAGAACAGGCGATTGCGAGGAACGGATATTCGATTTTTCCTCTTAGCCCCAGCGTGGATACCTATAAATATATCTTTGTGAACAGCGGTATGAAAATATTGAAATCCTACGGGGTGACCATTTTTGTGACTGTTGTGGGAACGGCAGGCGCTTTGCTGATTACAAGCATGATTGCATTTTCTCTATCCATCAAAAAGCTGAGATACCGTAACACACTTGCCTTTATTTGTAACTTTACGATTATCTTTTCGGCTGGCTTAATCCCGTGGTACATCGTGAGCGTCAATTATTATGGACTGAAGAACAGTATTTTGGCCTTAATTCTTCCTTCCATATTTAGCGTGTGGAATATGTTTCTGCTGCGCACGTATTTTGCAAGCGTTTCCCCCGCTTTATATGAAGCTGCTGAGATCGACGGGGCCAATTATTTTACGATTTATGTTAAGGTAGCGCTTCCATTAAGCAAGACCGCGCTGCTTACGGTTGGTTTGATGTATGCACTGCAATACTGGAATGATTGGTGGCATGCTCTGATCTTTGTGAATGATCGCGATTTATTTCCGCTGCAATATTATCTCTATAACATTTTGTCCAACGTCAATGCCATTAGTTCCGGACGCATTCCATCAGGGGCTTCAGGCAATATCACCTTGCCCGCTGAAACGGTGAAGATGGCGATTACGGTGATTACGATCGGACCGATCATTTTCCTTTTCCCTTACATTCAAAAATACTTCGTGCACGGGATCATGACCGGCGCAGTCAAGGAATAAACGGTGTATGGTTACTGGCCGATCCAGGCTTTTAACATAGATTAACCATTTTATTAGGGAGGGTCATCATTCATGAAAGCAAGGAAAATGCTTATCTTTTTGGTTTTATTGATTGCGTCCGTTTCGGTGATGGCAGGTTGCGGCAGCGACAAAAAGGAAGGAACAGAGAATGCCGCACTCAAAACCATCCGGATTTTGTACCCTGGTGAGGAAACGGATCGGATGAGCGAATTTCTAAAAAATGAATTTGCGGAAAAAATGGCTGCCGATCTTGGTTTGAAGGTAGAGGTTGTGTTTGTGCCGTGGGCCCAATATTGGGAGCAAAAAGATATTATGCTGGCCGCCAATGAACCGATCGATCTGTATTGGGATGGTCTCCCGGATCTTTCTACGATCGTGAACAAGAAGCAAGCGATGGCATTGGATGATTTAATCGAGAAATATGGTCAGGATATGTTAAAAGTGTTGCCGAAGGAACAGCTTCAAGGCGCAACGATTGACGGCAAGGTTTATGGCATTCCATCGGCGTACGCACCTTCCTCCGCCATGTATCAGCTGGTCGCCGTTCGTCAGGATATCCTCGAAGCCGTAGGGATGACCGACATCAAAACCGCCGATGATCTGAAAGAATTTGCAACCAAGGCGAAAGCCAAGTTCCCTGAAATGAAAGGGCCAGCCGACATTATTTTTAAACCGTTAACAAGGTATTTTGGCGATGAACAATATAACTGGATCGCCTCCGAGGATTTGGTCGTATTCGGGGAAGACAGCAAAAAAGCATATAGTTATTATGAATCAGAGGCTTTCCAGAAAGTAGCGAAGTTTAACCGTGAAATGTATAAAGCCGGATTATACACGGAGGATCTGACCATTAAATACAATGAAAGAGACTCCCGCATGCAGACAGGTTTGTATTTATGGGTTGAAGGATCCGTGGGCAAGGAAATGGAAATCATTAATGCACTCAAAGCCAATGCACCGAACGCCAAAGTTAAAACGTACCTGTTAGCGGAGGATAAACCGCGTTATATTACGGCCACGGGCGGAGAGGTTCTGGGCATACCCGTAAACGCTCCAAATCCTGAAGGTGCGATGAAGTTTATAAACTGGATTTATAAGTCCAAGGAAAATTATTTGTTTGCTCTCTATGGCGTCGAAGGCAAGGACTACGAAATTGTGGATGGAAGAATCAAAAAACTGACCTCTAACGAATTTTTCTATGAATGGATGTTTAGAAACCAAAATTACCAAATGTTCGGGCCGGATGTGTCGCAAGAGTCCATCGATAAGTATAAGAGCTGGGATGACAAAGCTATACGATCCGCTTCACTCGGCTTCCGATTTAATAACGAGAAAGTCAAATCGATCGAAACGGCTCTGAAAGAAGTTACGGGCAAAGACTTGGCCGCTATACGTTCCGGTTTTGTGGACTTTGAAACAGGGTATCCCAAGGCCATTGAGAAGCTGAAGAAAGCAGGCATTGATGAATATGTAGCCGAGGTGCAGCGTCAGTTGGACGAGTTTTTGGCTGGTAAAAAATAAGAGTCCGCTATAGCGATCAAAAAAAGAGGCCGTCCCCAAAGATTGTAGATCTTGAGGGCGGCCCCATACCTTCCTACCACTCCATCGCAACACGATGAACATCCCCTTGAGCCAGATCCTTCCCCAACACGACTTCCATCAGTTCAAGATCAGTAATTGCTTTTATTCCATGCTTGAATCCAGCTGTGATTTGTAAAACATCGCCCGCCTGCAGTTTATATAGCCTACCTTCCATTAGGATCTCCGCGCTGCCCGTTACAATCGTCACGATTTCCTGCCGCTTCAGATGCCGGTGATAGCTCGTATATTTTCCTTGGGTGAGTTTAACCCTCTTGATCATGACTTCCATTCCCGTTTCATCTTTCCAATAATTCAAGACCCGATAGGATCCCCATCTTTTCTCTTCATACATTGGAATCTGCGGTACATGTTCGAGCCTTTCCTTGATTTGATTGGCTTTATCCTTGTTAGCGATCAGGATGCCATCAGAACTTGCCGCAACGATGAGATCAGAGACGCCGATAATTTCAATAGGATAGGGAAGTTCGTTAATGAGATGGGTATTCGAGGAGTCATCCGAAATTCGCCCCGATCCAATCACTTTGTTCTCGAAATGACCGCTGAGCGCCATCCAACTCCCCAAATCATTCCAATAGCCGTCATATCTCATGACAACAGCAGGCAGTGTGTGTTCCACGACTTCCCGGTCGAAACTGGTATTGGCAAGATGTTCGTAATTAGCCAGCCAATGCTCAACTTGGGTCGGATGCCCCTTGTCCTTCAAATACGCCAGCATGAACTTCAAGGGGAATGCAAATATGCCGCAGTTCCACATCGCGTGATGCCCGATTAAGCGAGAGGCCGTTTGTTCGTTAGGCTTTTCTATGAATTGGCGGATGAAAAAATATTCGTCATTCTCCTTGGGCAGAATTGGAACGATATAGCCGAACTGATCGGAAGGATGGGTAGGTTTTGTTCCGAGGAGAGCAAGATCTGCTTTAGAATGCAAAAGAACATCGGGAAAGCGAAGGAGCAGCCGGAAAAACGCGGTATCTGCGAAAGTGTCTACCGGAAGAATACAAACCGTTTCATTTGGATCTGCTTGCAGTTTCTCATGAAGATAACTTACGGCATAGGCGACAGCTGTGAAGGTTCCTCTTTTATAGGGTTCGGCCAGGATCGGGATATGCTCGCCAACATAGTTGCGCGTAATTTCCACTTGACTGTGATGGGTGACGATACATGTGGATTGAAGCAACCCCGCCTCATCCAATTGTCGGCATATCCGTTCGATCATCGATTCTCTGACCCCTGCTTCGGATTTCAAAAGCTTAAGAAACACCTTGGAGCGAACCTCGTTGGATAAAGGCCACAGCCTTTTTCCGGATCCCCCGCACAATAGTACAATGCGCAAGCTGATTCCTCCTTTCTTGGGGGAACATCACCCTCCATTCTCATTTCTTGGATCGAATGACTTCTTCAATCGCATGTTTCATGAATGCCCCGGCCCGATCCCAGGATAAATGAAACATATCCTTTCTGCCTTGGCGTCCTTTTTGTTTGCAAAGCCCGGGATTCTGGTACGCTTTCCTCATTGTTTTTTTCAAGCTGCCCAGATCCGGTTCCGCCCATAGTTGTCCCTTTTGCACAAACAGGTTGCTGAATTTTTTCGAAATGGCTCTGTTCATGCTGCTTGACGGGCTCCTTAGCTGATACGGAATGAGGAATGAGTTGCTGTGCGTAAGAAAATCCATTTGCCCGCCCCAACTTGTGGTGATGACCGGTACGCCGCTCGCCAGCGCTTCCAGAAAAGGCAGCCCAACCCCCTCGCCACGAGTGGGGAGGACGAAAACATTGCCAAGCGTATACAAACCCTTAAGCTGGTTTTCACTGAGCCGGCGGCCGATAATGACAACGGGGGCTGTATCCTTTTGAATGCCCAATCTTTTTTTGTATTGCAGTATTTTTTGCTGAATCCATTTTTCGTTCTCATGTGCCGCATATCCGTTCGTTTTGATCACAAGCATGACGTTATCTTTAGAGGAAAACTCTTCCCAATATGCCCTTAAGAGGCCCTCCGGATTTTTGCGATGCTGGAAGCCAAATACGGACACGAATGTAAACCTGCCTGCCGCACCCGGCACAGACATCTTCTTATTGTTCGGATGAAACTCCTTGGTGTTTACGCCATGGGGAACGACAAAAATCGGGACTTTCACGCCGCTGTTCCTTAGCGTTCCTTTATTCTGCCGGGAGGGGACGCAAACCGCGTCAAATTTGTTCATATGGGGAAGCCAGCCCTTGGGGATCCTGCTTGTTTCCCAAACGGTGTTCAAAATAATGAAATCATATACGCTGCGCTCTTTTTGCCATTGAATGCTGCTGGGAATATGGTGATAAATCAGCACCTTTTTGCCTTGGACGCCGTTTTTGCGGTGGTTTGACGCTCCGATGCTAACGGCCACTCCCTGCCGCTTTAGTGCTTGCGCATACGCTCTGCTGGCACGGCCAAGCCCGCTTGCTTTGTGTACGGGTCCCTTCCAGTAGACATGATAGGGCTTCATTTGGCTCCCTTCTTCGAAGATTTAACATATTCTTTGCGTTGGTGAAAAGAAATGGAGCGATATGACTTGGTCAGGGAAGACATCTTGGAAGGGGATATTTGCGAAAAACTCGAATGCAAGCTTTTATTGTTTGCAGGCTTTAAGATCATCTTTTCAGGCTCAGACGAGTATAGGAAGTTCCCATACGTTTCAAATTCCGAAAAAGCGAATTGTTTGGATTTATTCATGCTTTTCATAATCGCCGAGTACCAGCTGCTGTGATGTTTAGATTCAATCGCTTGTTTTAGCTGCTTTACTTTTGATTTATTGAACAGCATGTAATGGGTCACGAAGGAGGACCGGGAGGAGCGGCTTTTTCCCATCAATTTTTTATACGTCTTGAAGTATTCGTCCTGGCTCCAGTTTCTGCAGTAAAACACCGTTTTGTTGCCCACCTTGAAGACATGCGGGCGAATAAGCACGGTATCGGCATCGATGACCAAATAGTGCTTGGATGAGCACACCTTATCACCGCCCAGCTTAAGCAGCTGCTGATAAAGCCATCCGGACCGATCCCACCTTTTGGATTGATAATGGATGTTCTTTTTCGTTATGGGCAGAACTGTATCTTCATGAACGAATCTACACCCCTTCTTCGCACAAAGATCAAGAATTCTTTGCTTCCGGGGAGCTACAATCATGATTTCGCGGATAGGATGCTTCACATATTTTCTTACTGAATCAATAACATGGGGGAGTGTAGCCAGATCTTTCTCAATCGCTGGGATTAACACATCAATTGGGGTTGTCATTTGCTCATCTCCATATGTCTAATATATGGATTATCATATGCCGGAGGAATGAAACGGGATGGGTGTAGTGAGCGTGAAAAACACACAAAAGTAAGGGTTTGAAAAATTTATTAATGTTGTTCTTCTAATCCATTACAGGACTTATGTCAAAGCGTGAACAACTGGCGTTAGATCCGCATACATTGTTAGACTTCGCCATGACAAGTTGAGAAGGATTATTTCCTTGCAACCCCAAACATTCTTCCTCGTATAAAGGTATGAACTTGAATGGAAGAAGCAGGCGCGACAAGCATTCCTCCTTTTAAATTATCATGAATTCCTGGGTTATGAATCGGATATGGCTCTAACTCTTTTAGAAACCGAGGGAACATCATATGAATGCACATTATATATATCATGCCGAACCCGAAACCAGTTATCGTCTAGCGGAGGAGAAGGCAGCTCAATATTTTTCGACTCTTGATGCTCAGGTTAAGAATCAATCTTTCCTGCCCATCTTGACCCATGACATTCAGCTCTGGAAAAGAAGTCATATTACTCAGCCATCGCTGTTATCCCTGTTTTCCAAAAAAAAGAAACGGCCTGATTCGCGAGATTATGGGCGATACATTCAATGGCTGAATTACACAGGCAAACTGGAAGATTATCTCGATCGAAGCGTCTCATACATTTACATGAGAGATCTAGGTAAAGCTTTGGATTCGCTTGAGACGAAGACCCGTATACAAAGAATTGTTGCCGATGTAAAAAGGTACGTTCTTCAATTGACTACCGGAGACGGCGATAAACCTCCAGCGATGGTGGACTTGGCTGAGCTGTATCGCTGGTCGCAGAAACTGGGCATTGAAGCATCTACGATCTGGCTTATCGACAAACTCAAGGGAGTGGCCGCCCATATTCCAGAGGGGATGAACGCCGAACATGCGCAGCGAAAGCTGATCAAGATCGTCATCGGCGTCATGATGCATGTATACGAAGAATTGGATGTAGATGTATCCCATGCTGTAAGGGCACAGAAACTCAGTGAAGCGATCCGGCTTGGCTACTCCTATGGCCTAACTTATCCCTTCATCGACGATCTGTTGGATTCCTATGTATTAACTCCGCAAGAGAAAGAGCAGTATTCGCACATGATCCGCAGCGCGCTGCTTACAGGGATTGTTCCGGAGATCGGATTATGGACGGGAAGCAATCATGAGCTCATTCAATATATCCATGCAGAGCTTAAAGAGGCATTTGAAACGATCGCGAATATTCAAAATGAAGAGTCCAAGCAGATCTTCTTCGAGCAATCCTATGTCTTTTTTCAAGCTCAAGAACAGGATCGTGCAAAAAACCTTGCTTACCCAAGCTACACCAATGAAGATCTCTATATTCCGGTGATCCTGAAGTCTTCTTCATCACGGCAAATTATTCGATCCGTCATTGCTGCTTCGGTGGATGATGGCTTCGATCATCGTACTTTCTGCTATGGCATTTACAATCAATTGGCGGATGATTTTGCCGATATGTTTGACGATATGGACAACGGTGCGGTCACTCCGTACACCTATTATTTAAAATACCGCCACCAGCGTCCTGATCTCATCAATCCATTTGAATTATACTGGGCGGTTATTCATCACCTGATTCATGGCGTGCATCATTCCGATTCCAGCACAAGAGAGGTTATTCTGGATCGTGCCATTAATGGCCTGAAGCGCTGCAAGGAGCGCTTAGGAACGGAGAAATACAACGAGATCATGGATATCTTTGCTTCCGGAATTCCTGCATTGAACAAGCTCGTTCAGCAAATGGTGCAGAAAGCGGATGATGTGGACTTCCTTGATAAGCTGCTCCGGGACCAGCTTGTTACAGCCCTTCGTCATGATCAGAAGGAGAAGGATGAATTCCTGGACACCGTTCATAAAGCCCGCGATCAGATCAACAGCGTCTTAAAGATAGCAAAGGAAGACGATATCTCTCCGATGAAAGAGCCGCTTATTGATGCGGCAAATTACTGCCTGGAGGGTGACGGCAAACGGCTGCGTCCGATTCTGTCTTGGGCTATAGCCGTGAACGCATACGGTCTGAATGCGTCCGAGATTATACCTCTTCTGCGATCTATTGAGTATATGCATACGGCTTCTTTAATCTTTGATGATCTGCCTTCACAGGATAATGCCTCTATCCGGCGCGGCCGTCCAACTTTGCATCAGGTGCATAATATTGCGACAGCCGAATTGACAGGACTATTCCTCATTCAAAAGGCGATTAAAGAGCAGTCGTCGCTTAAGTCTTTTGATCCGAAGGCTGTACTTGACCTGATGCAATATTCCGCGCATAAGACGGAGGAGATGTGCATGGGGCAAGCGATGGACCTTGATTCCAAGGGGAAGGCGCTGAATCTCGACCAACTGAACATGATTTGCTTTTATAAGACGGGAATCGCCTTTGAAGCCTCTCTTGTCATGCCGGCTATTCTCGCTCAGATCTCTGGGGAAGAGATCGAAACGCTAAAGAAATATGCCTATCATGCCGGGATTGCCTTTCAGATTAAAGATGACTTGCTAGATCTGGAGGGGGATACGCATGTACTTGGAAAGCCTGTTGGTCAGGATGCTCATAACAACAATTCGAACTTTGTATCCATCCTTGGCCGGGAGGGCGCCAGAAAAGAGATGTGGGAGCACTACTGTCTGGCGATGGAAGCATTGAAGGGCATGCCGCGCAATATTGCGTTCCTCCGTCACCTGCTGAATTACTTCGTCAATCGCGATCGCTGATAGAGCTAGCAAAAGATAAGGACACTGCTTCCGATGCTTAAAAGCGATTCACCAGGTGGCAGACAGCCCCCCCTTTTTTCAGCAGTATAGAATTTATAAGTTTTTTTGGGGGTCCCCGCAAAGTATTTGGAATAAGCATCGAAGCATAGGCTCCACTTTGTGGGGTTATTTCACATACTTCTCTGCATGTATTGTCCACGATCCGAATAGGCTTAAAAAGTAGGACAGGACAGACAGTAGGGTGGGGATGCGACTAATGGGAATGAATAAACAAAGTTTTATGCGCGGGACGTTCATTTTGACCGTGTCGTCGTTTTTTACCAAAGGGCTCGGGTTTGTGAACGGAATATTGCTGGCACGTTTTTTGGGAGCTGAAGGGGTAGGTCTCTTGATGATTGCTCATCCGCTGCTTCCGTTGTTTATTACGCTGACGGAGCTGGGGCTGCCAGTTGCGATCTCGAAGCTGGTCTCAGAGGCCGAGGCAAGGGGCGATCAAGCCAGGGTCAAGCGGATTCTTGCCGTATCTTTAAGCGTGACGGGGACACTCAGTATTGTATTGACCTCGGCAGCTCTTTTTGGCTCCAAATGGATCGCTTCGCTTGTATTAGCCGATCAGCGGGCGTTTTATGCGATGGTTGCCATAACGCCGATCATTCCGATTGTTGCGGTGTCAGCTGTGCTCAAGGGATACTTCCGCGGCAGGCAGAACATGAATCCGCTCGCGATCTCTGACATTGTTGAGAATCTGGCGCAGATCATCGTCATTATCGGCGTGGTTAACATTTTGCTGCCTTACGGCATCGCTTACGCCGCTGCGGGGGCAATGGCCGCTTCCGTGATCGGGGAAGGATTTGGTTTACTCTATTTGTTCTCCATGTTCAAATGGTCCAATCGGGGAAGAGCCAAGGCAAACCCGCAACTTGCGGAAGGAGTTTCAACTAAAAAGGATCACACGCTTAGAGACCTGCTGCGCATCGGCTTGCCGATGACAGGCAGCGGTTTAATCCATTCCGTATACCGTGCGTTTCTGCCGCTGCTCATAACGAAAAGCCTGGTGCTGTACGGCATCGGCGTTGAGATGGCAACCAAAGAGTTTGGTCTGCTCGCCGGGTACGCGATTCCGCTGTTGTTTCTTCCGAGCTTTTTTACGCAGTCGCTGTCGACAGCGTTAATTCCGGCGATCAGCGAAGCGAGCGTGGACAATAACAGCCAGCTCATGCACAAGCATATGGATATGGCGCTGCGGATTGCGCTGCTTGCCGGTCTGCCCTGCACCGTCATCTTGTATTTATGGGCCGAACCGCTGACGGGTATTATTTATCACGCGCCGGAAGCGGGAGCGCTGCTCAAAATCGTGGCCCCGCTGTTCTTTTTCTTTTATTTTGAAGCGCCGCTGCAAGCCATTTTGCTTGGTTTGGGCAAAGCTTCAACAGTGATGTGGAACCATATCATGACGAATATTTTTGAAGTGAGCATGATTTTTGTGCTTGGTTCCAACTTCGGGACCAAAGGAGTTGCGCTTGGATTCGGGCTTGGCATGGTGCTTGCGACATTGCTTAATTTTTTCTCCGTGGCCAGCACGATCGGCATTTATTTCGACTTCCGCATATTTTTTAAGGTGGGGGCAGGGGTCGTGGTCATGACATTTTGCGGTCTGGGAGCTCATAGCTTTTTTACGCGGATGCATGTGGGGCAGGCGATTGAACTGCTTGGGTCTCTGCTTATTTCGCTGCTCGCCTATGCCGCAACTTTGCAGCTAACCCGCGCTTTGCACGGCGGTCCCAAGACGCCGACGATGACGCCGGTTTCTTGAATGGGAATATCATGATCGGAAACCGGATTCGAGCGGAGCAGCCAGGTAAGGCATGAAGCGAATCGGACATTTAAACAGCTCAGAGAAATAAAAAAGAAATGATTCTGAATATGAAACTGATCTCTTCACGCCGATAAGGTGTGAAGTTTTTTTATTTATTTGCTGACAAGCAAACAGCAGCTGCCGAATTGAAGTATGGTAACCCAACACAATTCCTAATACCAATCTAATCTCGATGAAGGAAAAAAATGAAAATTGTCGAATGAACAATATGCAAAACAAAGCAGATCTGATTTCTATTTAAAGAGGGGATACAATGGGCAAACAGAAGCAGTTCAATGCAGGCAAGAAAAACGTTCGCCGCTTGCAGACGTCTTTGCTTACCGGAGCTTTGATTGTCGGCTCTATTCCGGGACTGGCATATGCAGAGGGATCGACTGCGAATGAGCAGTTCAAGGCAAACGATCACTTGTCTTCGGGGTTGACTGGCACGAGAGAGAAGCCGCTTACTAATCGGGCTTTGCCAGCGGGATTTTCCGATTTGAACGGATTGACATCGTCCGAACAAGACATCATTCAGAAGGCAGTGAACATGGGTTTGCTGGAAGGAGACTCTTCAGGACATTTCCGTCCTAATGAGGTTTTAACCCGTCAAGAATTAGCTGTTTTGTTGGCACGGGCGCTGCATTTGCCTTTATCGGATGCACCCGCTCCGGCGTTTGCCGACGTGACGGAATCTAACTGGAGCGCTTCTTACATAGAGGCCGTGAAACGAGCCGGGTTGATGGCAGGAGAAGGATCGGAATTGTTCCACCCGCATGATCCCGTTACCCGCGAAGAGTTGGCCGCCGTCTTCGTAAGGGCAGTGAATGGAACGGACGCGCGCGGAGGACAAATCCCCCGGATACAGGATAGTGGACAGGTTTCCTCATGGGCGGCAAGTTTAGTTGATACGGCACTGCGTTTAGGATTAATAGATGCGACCGATGAAAAATTGCACCCGCAGAGTTCCGTTTCACGTAAGGACATTGCATCGTTTTTACTGGATGTTTTTCATACTGAAGAACAGACGACAGCAATCACCAAAGTGGATGGCGACCTGATTTTTGTTGACGGGAGCCCATATTTGGTAGCTGGAAAGTTGAAGCAGCTTCTTGGCGAACGGAATCGTGAGGCGCTGGAAGGGGCTGTGTTGAAATATAAGTCGGCCAACCATAACTTAAACGATCTGTCCGAACTGGAAATCGTCAAGGACGGTGTTGTGCTGGATGCGAGCGGTACTTCATACGGAGGAAGCGTGAAGATTTCCGGGGAAGGCGTCACGGTTAGAGGCGACGCCCTGGGTCAAGTGCTTTTGACGAAAGGACTTACCAATTTTGAGGCTAACGCCAAGATCAAGATGTTGATCGTGGACGGCGGACAAGCCGTTCAGTTGAAAGGGAAAGCTCAAATCGAAACCCTGCAGATAACGAATTCGCAAACGAAGCTGACGATCGGCAGCAGCGTAGGAATCAATGAAGTGCAGTTGCCTAAGGATGTCAAATTGTCACAGGTAATTAAAAACCTGGACCAGGTGCGCGGACAGATCAAACATGTGCAAATCGGCATTGATGATCGGTATCCTCCGAACCCGGTGCCGTCAACTTCCGCTTCAAATCCAAGTCAAAATCCAAGCCCAAGCCCAAATCCGACTCCAACCCCAACTCCATCCAATCATGCTCCAACCGTGAAAACAGCAATTTCTCCTGTGACCACAGGAGTAACGGACGGTGTTCAGTCGGTGAGCCTTGTGGATGTATTTGCAGATGAGGACCAAGACGCTCTGACTTATTCGGCTGTATCCTCGAACACTGGTGTTGCCGCAGTTGGCGTCAACGGAGCAAGCTTGTCCATTACCTCTGTTAACGCCGGAACGGCGACGATCACCGTCACGGCAAATGATGGCAAGGGAGGCAGGGTACAGACGCAGTTCATCGTAACTGTCAAGGCCTCGCCTCCGCATGGTTCCGGAATTCCGGATCAGAGGAAAGAGATTGGTACAGGCGATGTTTTCCTTTCGCTGAACTCCTTTTTTACCGCTGCCGACAATGACCTGCTTACTTATGAAATCAGTGTCGGAGACCCCAGCATCACCGCATTTACTCTCAATGCAGATCAGCTAGTGCTGAGTCCTTTACAAGTCGGCAGCACGACGGTAACGGTCAAAGCATCTGATGGACGCGGCGGCACGCAGACTCAATCGTTCCAATTGTATGTAACAGGAGCGGCAAACCGGAATCCGGTGGTGAAGCAAACGCCAAACAACCGAACGATCACCGTTGGGGAGGATGACTACATCATCGATTTGTCGACAGTGTTTGACGATCCGGACCAAGACACGCTAACTTACGAAGCGATCTCGCTGGACCCAAGTCTCGCAGCGGTCTCGGTTAACGGAACGCAGGCGGCGGTACACGCTCTTGCGTCCGGCATGACGACAATTCAGCTGAAAGCCCAGGACGGCAATGGCGGTGAAGCGACGACCGAGTTCCAAGTCACAGTTAATAAACCGCTTGCGATCGGGACGCTCCCCGCCCAAACACTGCAAGTGGGCGATGCGCCGATAACTTTAGATCTCAGCCCGTATCTTACCGATCCGGATCAAGGCATTTTGACCGTCACGGCAACGTCTGCAGCGGCAAACATTGCAACGATTTACGTCTCGGGACAAAAGGTGACGTTGACCCCGGTTGCTGCAGGTTCTACAACCGTGACGATCACGGTAACAGATGGACGAGGAGGCACAGCAACTTCAGCGTTTGCGGTGACGGTCAAAGTCAAGGAATAAGATCCGGATGCTCTCGCAAATGCAGTTTCTTGGAGAATGTCATTTAGAAATTTGAAGTTCTCCCCTAAAAGGAGATTCAAGAAGGCGGGTTGTTCGTGCAATAAAAAAATTTTTTCCATCACATCTCTTTTGCCAAAAGCATGCTATAATACGATGTACACTTTAAACTTCAATGAAAAAGAGATGATATCTTGGGTTCGCCAGCTCCATATTATAAACAGAAAACCAATGTATTCCTGAATAAGTACTTTACTGGAACCAAGCTTGATTACAAGCAAATTATCGCGATCATTATTCCGATATTTGTGGATCAAGCTTTTATTATTTTGATGAGTTTGATGAACACGGCGATGATTGCTTCCTCGGGCGTGGCTGCCGTAAGTGCGGTCAGCATGGTGGATTCGCTGAACATTTTCCTCGTTAACGTCTTTATTGCCGTGGCAACGGGGGGAACCGTCATCGTGGCGCAGTATAAAGGCAGCGGGAATGACAAGATGGTATCCAGGGCAGCCGCGCAGGCCATTTCGGCAGTTGCGGTGATATCCATTTTTTTATGCGTGATCGTGATCGCTTTTCACACTCCGGTGCTGAATTTGCTGTTCGGCCAGGCGGAAGCGGATGTATTCCAGAATGCCCGGATTTACCTGATCGGAAGCTGTATTTCGTATCCGTTTATTGCTGTTTTTCAGGCGGTGACGGGGGCGCTTCGAGGCGTAGCGGAGACGAAGGCTTGTCTGGGGCTTTCCCTTATTTTGAACTTATCTTATCTGCTGCTTAATATTTTATTTATTACCGTCCTTGATATGGGCGTGATCGGGCTCATCATTTCATTGATTACGGCAAGGGTGCTCGGAATGGGCATTTCGCTGTTTTACTTGATCAAAATGAACCATACGCTCCGGTACCGCCTCAAGGATGCGCTGAAGATCGATTTTTCTTTGCTCAAAAAGATTATGATCATCGGGGTGCCTTTTGCTGCGGAGCAAATGTTTTTTAATGGCGGCAAGCTGCTTACGCAAACTTTTATTGTGCAGCTGGGTACGCTTGCGATTACGGTCAATGCGATCAGCGGCTCGATTTCGATGTTGTTCCAGATCGGGGGAAGTGCGCTGAGTATCGCCGTCGTCACGGTGGTGGGCCAATGTATCGGGAATGGAAGCATTCCGGACGCGAGAAAGTTTATTAAGTCCTTTATCGGGCTGTCGACCGTCCTTTTTATCGTGATTTCAGCGATTATTCTGCCGTTATTCCCGTGGATTGTGAGACTGTTCTCCCCGCCGGCCGAGATTATCCCGGATATATTTAAGCTTACTCTTCTCATCACCATAACGCAGCCGATTTTCTGGTCCGCCAGCTTCATTATGCCTTCGGCTTTACGCGCGGCAGGGGATTCGAACTTCACTTCGATTACGTCGCTGCTGTCGATGTGGGTATTGCGGGTTATTCTGGGTTATGTGCTCGCGATCACCTTCAAGTTCGGCATTATGGGCGTTTGGATTGCGATGGTAACCGAATGGAGCGTACGCGGGGCCATTTTCTGGTGGCGGTTCAGGGGCGATAAGTGGTATAGACGGAAGCTGATATAGGATAGAACACCCTTTACATCAGTTAGGATGGGGAGGGTGTTTGTTTTTGTGAGCGGCTTAAGCGCATGATATAAGTATGTCATAAACGCTGCTCAAAGTAAGGATTGGGTTTGTTCGGTGTGCGGCAAGTCAAAGATCATTTTGCCAAAGGTAACAGAATAACTAAGGAACTTCCCCGTAACCTGTAACCGCCGCATCTTTGCATCATGTGCATATGGATACGGATTACAAATTGTTGCGTTTGTGCACTCTTTTCTGGCATTGTAGGAGTTAAAACGCAAAATTGTTGCGATTGTGCATCAATTTGACCATGAATCGTGTAAAAACGCTCAAAAGGCGGAAAAAGCCTGCACTTTTGCAAGCATTTCAACGATAACGGAGCTGACTGACGAAAACAGATGCACTTTTGCAAGTTTTTTAACGATACGGAGCTGCCTGCCGAGAACAGATGCACTTTTGCAAGTTTTTCAGCGAGACTGGTCTGTTCAAGCTTGAAGAAGCGGTAGGTGGTTCATCTGCTTTGAGTGAGTCTTTTGTGCGGGAGGTCGTGCTTAAAAACACAATGTTTCGCAGACTCTGAGGTTCGTGTAGCATATATGCTTTTGGAATTCTGCCGAAAGTGTGGCAGTAAGCATCCTGAAGGTATTCTAATTCAATTGCCATTAAGTTTCGCACTCGCCGTGATGCGCCCCCCTAAGGGAATTCTTTATTCCAGGGGGGGGGCATTTTTTTAAGATTATAGAATTTATAAATTTTAAGCGGAGCTTAAGAAATCCTATAATCGCAAGAAAAACATCCGCTAAATGCGGTCTGTCTTCCTAGAAAGTACGTCGATAGTCGTTTTTCTTATGGCGGTCTACCGAATGTCGCTCCCGTTAATAAATCTTCTTTAACAGCTCAATAACTTCATCTAGAGTCAGGCCAAAGGATTTGTAGTATGAAGTGTCACTTTCCATTTGCTTCAGGATCATTTCGTTGCGTATTCGAAGCATCTCATCGGAAGAGAATTCGGCCACAAAACACCCTTTACCTGTGACTGTATTGATCAAACCGCTTCGTTCGAGTTCTTCCCAAGCTTTTTTGACGGTGATGACACTAACACGAAGCTCCAGGGCTGCTTGTCGAATGGGTGGTAAACAATAGCCGCTTTCAAGCTCTCCTTTCAAAATTTGGGCGCTGATTTGTTCGAAAAGCTGCTGATAAATCGGTTTTTCAGATGTGTTCGAAATTGCTATGTTCATTGTATCTCCACTTGCAGGAATCGTTTAACCCCAATTCGATAAGCAATCATCGTGAATGCAATGAAAATAATGATTCCTGCGACCAGAATAGATGTTTGAAGCGCCATATTGTCAGCACCGGACCCATTGAAAATGTCAAACAAATAAGAACTCTGGATTCCCAGCCATTGGGCAACACCGGCAAAAATCATAGCGGCCACTATAGATACAAGCTGCGCCGTACCATATTTATACGCCGTCTTGTAATACATGGGTATCAAGATAATGTTATAGATCGCAAACATGGCAAAGTTTAGCCCCCAGAAACCCATGTGCGGCGCGAAGAAATGGTACGTCAGATTCGGGTATAGGTGAATCGTGAACAAACCGTAGATCATAGCAAACACAATATGCATTAATTCCAGGATAACAAAAACGGACACCCTTGCCTTCACCATGTCTTTCTTGGTTACAGGCATCATCGCGGTAAAGAGTAAATCGTTCGAGCTTCTGAATTGGGCGAACAAATTCGGTGCCGTTACCCAGAAAAAATACATAACCACAATAAAATACAACCAACCCGGAATGAGCATTAAGGCGCCCATCAAAATAGGAAATACAAAAAACAACGGATTTACGCCTAATTTCAAATCTTTTATCAATAAGTTAAACATACGCATCCTCCTTTTTCGCGAAATAGATCATGATTTCCTCGAGACTCGGCGTGGTTGCTTTAATATCGGAAGATGGATCGAAGTCTTTGGAGTGGATCAATCCTGTAAAGCCGAATGAATTTAGTTTGTAGGAAATCAACTTTTCTTTCACCTGGTTTAGCTGGTCTTCGTTGCCGTTCAACAAGCGATAGGACTCCTTAAATTCTTCTTTGTCGGCACTTTTGATAATTTGTCCGTTTTCGATATAGGTAATAAAATCCGCGCATTTTTCCAAGTCAGTTGTAATGTGGGTGGAAAAAAGAATGCTGATTTCGCCATCGACTACGAGCTCTTGAAAAATATCGAGCAGATCATCTCTTGAGACCGGATCGAGTCCGCTTGTTGGTTCATCGAGGATGAGAAGCTTTGCACCATGGGATAAGGCCAGGGCCAAACTGTACTTTACTTTCATTCCCGTCGACAAATCGACGATTTTTTTGTTTTCATCCAATTTGAATCTTCTCAAATAGCTGTAATAGGTTTCATCATCCCAATTCGTATAGAATCTTTTAATCACACTAGTCAATGTTTTCATTTTGCTCCGAGTATAAAAATCGATGCCGCCAAACGCATATCCGAGTTCTTGTTTCAATTCGACTTCGTGTTCGGCAATGTTTTTACCTAAAATGTGTATCTCGCCGCTATCAAGATGAATCATATTGAGGATCGATTTGATTGTGGTTGTTTTTCCTGCGCCATTGGCGCCGATAAATCCCATAATATAACCTTTTTCCAGTTGAAACGATATATCTTTTAACTGAAAATTCGGATATGTTTTGTTTAAATTTCTAACGTCTAATGCTAGCATAAAGTTCCTCCTCTTTAAATTGTGTATATCGTGTATGCACAATATAGCATGAGGAAATTATGAAGTCAATTGTTTTATGACTTAATTTTGGAATATGGTAATCTAACATTGTGGCTTTATACATCAAATACATAGACAAGAAATTTCCATTACAGGAGGTGACCCCTTGTGATCCAAGTAGCTGCAGCAATCATCGAAAACGAGCAAGGGCGGATTTTAATCGCCAGAAAACGAACGGGGAAACCGCAAGCTGATATGTGGGAGTTTCCAGGGGGCAAGCTGGAGGCTGGCGAAACCCCTCAAGAGTGTTTAAAGCGTGAATTGCGTGAAGAAATGCAAATCAACATCGAGCCGTATGCATGGTTTGGAACAAACGACCATCATTATGGGGAAAAGCACATCCGGCTGATTGCATACAAAGCTCGCTTTATCGGCGGTGCAATCAAACTTACTGATCATGACGAGTTCCGTTGGGTGGATCTGCATGAGCTTGGCGAGTATACTTTTGCACCAGCTGATGTTAAATTCGTCGAAATGCTAATGGCAGACAAGAGAGCGATGAAAGGGGATGAACCGTTGGGGGAAGTCGTTGCTGAGACTGAGGAGAATAACGAGGAACTCTTGGACGTTAAATCAACCCTTCGACAGGCCTACGACAATCATGCTGATCTCAGAAACTCAGCGGAACTGGAAGGCTGGAAAGCAGACGAAAGGGATCATGTGCTTGATGTATTCCGATCCCATCATGTGCGAAGCATTTTAGAAATCGGCGCGGGTCCGGGTCGGGACAGTTTGTTTTTTAAGGAACATGGCTTTGATATAACGGCTGTAGATTTGTCGGAAGAGATGGTCCGTTTATGCAAGGAAAAGGGGCTGCGCGCAAGGGTGATGGATTTTTACCATTTGGATTTTGCGGATTGCTCCTTTGATGCGGTGTACGCCATGAATTGCTTGCTGCATGTTCCGAAAGCTCAGCTGCATGTTGTGCTCACGGAAATCAAACGGATTTTGAAGCCTAGCGGTATATTTTATTTGGGACTTTATGGAGGGATGTCCACGGACGGCATTTGGGAGCAGGATTCATATAAGCCAAAGCGTTATTTTGCCATGTACCCCGATGAGGAGATCGAGCGGATCATCAAAGGTTATTTTCAAATCGAAGACTTTCACACCCGTTTTATGGGCGAGGGAAATCCCCATTTTCAAGCGATACTGCTCAGAAACTATATAAGTTGAACTAAAGAAAAGCATAAGGAATAGGCAAGAGGGAGAAAGATTTACGGAGAAGCGAAGCGTTCGCCTTTGTGATCGGATTTCAACCATGAATTTAGTATAAATCAAAGAAATCCGGGAGCAACAGCGATCGAAAGAACATTTCACCCGGCTGCCTACATCCGTGCAAATCATTGGTTCAACTTATATAGCATGGTTTCTTGCTCTAAATGGCTGCCTCATTACAATCATCGGGACATTTACGATATGGATTTGCGTTACCCACCCAGATTGCGCCATCAATTACTTGGCAGATAAAAGGCATCATCATATTAAAGGGGGTCAGGTTGTTTATGCGCTGAAACTTCTTACCCTTTCCTGCGTCTATCATTACAACCCAATATATAACCTCAGAGGAGCGCCTGTTTATGAATATTCGGAAATGGATGTTGAGCTTTAGCATAGCAGCCTTAGCTATATCAGCAGCAATGCCGGCATATGCCGCTGAAACGAAAAGCAATTCGAATGTGACCAGCTTCAAGGCTGCATCGTTAGTGAAGAAGGATGGCTCCTATTGGATCTGGGGAGATACAAGGGCAGTACCAACTCAGGTTGTAGCACTAACCGAAGTTGAGCGGATCATTAATGATCAGTTCATTCAAAAGAAAGATCAAACGGTTTGGTATTATAAGCCGGAATATAGCTGGAGTCCTGGGGAAGAGAAACTGCTTCAGGTTAAGGGTCTTCGTGATGTGGTTGACGTAGCTGACGGGATAGGTACATATGTGGCGTTGGATAAAGAAGGACATTTATATGAATTTACTATTCAATCTTTAAAGAATGAAGTAGTTAAACCAAGTAATGTGTTAGATCATGTAGTTGCCGTCAGCAGCTACAATCGAACCATTCCAAGGCAGAAGCCGCCGTTTGAAGATTACTCCACGGAGGGAAAGTGGCTGCTTCTTCGGCAAGATGGAACGCTATGGCAGAATGAAGGTGGAAAACCGGATAAAGTGAAGCCCGTTGCTGGTTTGCCGAAGGTCAACATGCTGGCTAATAACGTAGCTTTGGCAGTTGACGGAACCGTTTGGAGGTTCCCCACCCGGGTTGCTGCTGGTCAATCGGCTGCACCTAGCCAGTGGAAAGGAATAGCCAAGATGCAGAAGATCTACTCCAATAATCAGACAACGCTTGCGATTGATGCGAATGCAAAGCTATGGTTTTTAGGTTCAACTGTGCCGTACGGATCGGATGGATCGGAGTATCATGTCGGGAAGCCTGTACAGGTCAAGACAATCAATAAGGTAAAAGAGGCTTATGTCGTCGAACGCAGCTTGATTGTGTTGACTGAGGATCACAAGGTATACCGCACATCGATTGAAAATGACAATATATCCGCAAATCCGAAATTTGAGCTGCTTGCTTCGGATGTGATGCAGATCGAGCCTGCCATGCGCCATTTCATCATGGAGAAGAAAGACGGTTCCCTATGGGGATGGGGGATTAATAAGCAGGGCGAGCTTGGGTATGGCGATTATAAATTTATGTATGACAGGCCGGTTCTGATGCAAAAGGCGATTACGGTCCGCTTGAATGGAAAGGCGCCTCAGCTATCCAACGGTGCGCTCGTTCGCAATGGGCAGGCATTCGTACCGCTGCGTTCGATTTTCAGCGATCTAGGCGCTGAGGTAGGATGGGATGCAAACACGAAGATGGCAACTGTGGTGCAGAAGAAGGATGGCAAGGACAGCTTGAAGATTACGATCGATATGAATACGGGTGCAACAAAGCTGAATGATAAGCCAATTGAGCTTCAAAATAAACCGTTCACTGTAGGTGGAACCGCCTATTTGCCGCTTCGCTTGATTAGCGAGTCGTTAGGGGCGAAGGTTGATTGGCAGCCCCAAGGACTCCTCATTTCGATAATAATGAATTAATCGCTTTATAACTGTATAAGCAAACAGTCACCATATTCAAGATAGCAGATCGAATACCGGATAGATAAAAGTTATAAAAAACCCACAAGATGGATGAAATCATTTTGCGGGCTTTATCTTTTATGATTCATAATTACTAGGTCTACTGAACACAGCAATCCACTTTATACATTATAGGGATTAAGCACTCCTTATTCTTAACGAATAATCCCCCGAATCTCGTCCAAGCTCTTGATGTTTTCTTTTTGCATAAAACGGTTCAGTCCGGCAAGCAGCTCTTCGCCAGCTCGCAGATTCATGAAGTTGTAAGTACCGACCTGAACGACTTCAGCGCCGGCCATTATAAATTCGATAATATCTTCTGCTGTCGTGATGCCGCCCATGCCCATGACCGGAATAGTGAGCTCGCGGGCCACTTGGTGGACCATGCGCAGGGCAATCGGTTTAATGGCCGGGCCGGACAAGCCGGCGTACAGATTCGAGAATACGCTGCGGCGTTCATGAATATCGATTTTCATGCCCGAAAAGGTATTCACTAGTGAGACGCAATCCGCACCTTCTTCCTCGCACATGACCGCCATTTCAACGATGTTCTCCGCATTGGGTGACAGCTTGATCGCAAGCGGGAGAGATGTGGCTTGACGTACTTCCCTGACAACTTCCCTGGCCACGTCTGTTTTGATGCCGAAGGCCATGCCGCCTTCTTTAACGTTCGGGCAGGAGATGTTGAGTTCGATCATATCGACGCTGTGCAGGAAGGCTTTACGGCGTTCCCCGGTATCTTTGGTGATTTTTAAGGCGCCAAGCACATAATCTTCGATGTTGCTTCCGCCAAGGTTAACGATTTTAACGGGTTCGATTTTTTCCCAAAACTTCATTTCCTCATCGAGGAAGGCATCGATGCCGGGATTCTCCAGACCAACGCTGTTCATCATGCCGCCGGCCGTCTCCCAGACGCGGATTCCGCGGTTGCCAGGGCGAGGTTCAAGGGTCAACCCCTTGGAACAGATTCCCCCAAGTTTGTTGATGTTGTAATGCTTGGCGTATTCCTGGCCGAATCCGAAGGTGCCGGAAGCCATTACGATCGGATTCGCAAATGGAATGCCGGCGATATTACAAGCTAAGTTCCGCATCCCATTTCACCTCCTCCGCCAAAAATACCGGGCCATCCGTACACACCTTGCGGTTGCCGTCGGTGTTGGTTATGGAGCATACATAACAGGCGCCGATGCCGCATGCCATCCGTTTCTCCAAAGAGACGTATACTTTGGTATCAAGCCCCTCAGCCATCCGCGCAGCTGCCTTCATCATCCCGAGCGGACCGCATACAAATACGTTTTCGTACCGACTTAAATCCAGATCGTCCAGCACGCTGCCGCCGATCCGCACGACAAGTTCATTCGCATATGGTTCAAAGGCTTGGGTCAGATAAGATTCTTGTTGAAAACCAAGATAAATATCCGGTTTATCCAACTGCTTGGCGGTATAGAACAGGGGAGCGATACCGATCCCGCCTCCAATCAGGGCAGTTCGTCCCATCACATCCGGGAAACCATTGCCGAGCGGTCCTTCCAGCTGGATGCTGTCCCCTGGGCGAAGTGCTGCCAATAAACGCGTGCCTTCACCGGCAATTTTGTACAGAAATTGAATATGGTTATGTTCCTTATTAAAAATACTGATTGGACGCGATAACAGAGGGGCATCCTGCCAAGCGCGCAGCATAAAAAATTGCCCCATGCGTGCTTCTTGAAATGCTCCCTCCACCGTCATGAGGTAAATGCCTTCACAGATGCGTTCGTTGGAAAGAATGTTGTACACAGGCATGCTCCTTTTTTTTGCGACATAAGGATTTTGCAAAAATCCTGGACATAGGAAAAATCTGAAAGATGAAAAGAAAATAAATATCTTTATTTTCACACATCTTTACTATGCCTGCTTTGTCAACCATTCGGCCGTGATACGCGTCACAATCCATGCATAAATGTACTGTAAGCGCGAGCATGATGAGTCATGTGGAGGGCATATTTTTTCTATGGTTATCCATGAAGGTAAAGCGTACGTCCGCCCATATCCTTATGAATTGGACCATGCCGCCAATAATTCCATCGCCTTGACCCGCTGGGGCCAGGTTTGTTTCGTCAAACGCAGCAGTTCCCGGCTCCTTGGGCGGCCTGGGAAGCGGTAAGCGGACCAGGCTTCCCGGGGCAATCCATATAACGCGGCAATTAATTTGCGCTCAGCCTGAATTAACGGCCTGCCAGCTTCGTAACCCTTCAAGAGCGACTGGATGAAATCGGGATTGAATTGGGTAGTGTTCATGATCGCGTTGGCTGTATCGATGTAGGTGGATCCGATCCGGATACGGTCCCAGTCGATCATAAACAGACGGCCATCTTCGGAAACAATGACGTTTGGCGAGGTTACATCGCCGTGAATCAGTGATGGGTGCATCATCTCATTTTTCATCAGCTGCACGATGTCCGGGTTGGCAAGAGAGGTCCATGCCCGGTCCGAAAGAGCACTGCAGGCTTCCCCATGTTTACAGACCTTTCGTCTGTTCCCACCCTTAAAAGACCGGGGCATGTGCTTTCGGGCGAGACGATCATGGTTTTTCCATAACAGGATTTTCTCATAGGTAGGGGACTGATTTCCGCTGTTGATCCCGGTGGGGGTTGTATGAAGCGCGGCGAGGGCCATGCCCAGTTGCTCAAAGTCTCCGGTCGTTTCCAGGCCGCGGCCCGGTATCCATTCCGTCAAATAAAACGGCCTGCCCCTGCTTAATATCCATAGCGCACCGGAACGGGCCGGAAGCCATTCTGGCATGTAACGGTACCCGCTGTTCATTAACAGCTGGACGTAACGCGCGGCTGCACTCATTTGCTTAACTGTGCTTGAGTGAAGAAGATCGCTTCGGAAAAAGGGTTTTAATGCATAGACTCCGGCGCTTGTTTGTACTTGAATGACGGCGTTTATACGGTAAAGGGATGCGACCTTGGACGATTTCAGCATGTTTAGACCGAAACGACGGGTGATATCGCGAATCTGTATGTCTTGGTATGTGTCAGTCATGCGAAGGCTCTCCTTTCAACGCAAATGCGGCTGGTATGTAGAGATGCAACTTGGCCGTTGTCATATTATATTCGTCCTCATAAGGTATGTATGGATGAATACCGTGTCCATCATGGTTTATACCTGGTACGTTAGTTTTCAGACATGTCAAAATGCAAGTGCCTTCAATCACAATCCATGAATTGCTTAAGACCTACAATGAATAAAGAGACAGGGAAGGACAAAAACAATCCAAAAGATGGGGGAGAAAGCAGCCATGGAGAAAATTTCGTTAAACGAACGTATCGAATATAAAGAAGAGAAATTCACAAAAAGAATTGTATTCAAGGATGAACAAAGCGTTGTATTCGTACTTAATTTCATGCCTGGTCAAGAGCTGCCGACTCATCGGCATCCGGGGGCCATGCTGTATCTGACGGTTCTCCAAGGAGAGGGCATCATCACGGCAGATGGCAAAGATACGGGAGTCTCCGCGGGTGATGCAGTCCGGTGCGAAGGAGACGAAGTTTTCTCTTTCCGCTGCACGGGTACCCAGCCTGCAAGCATATACGTCATGCTTACCTCGATTCCGGACGAAAGATACTCGGCAGAAGTATGACTGGATAAGTTGGACTAAAGAAAAGTATAAGGAACACGCAAGGGGATCTAATTCTTTTCAGCAGATCCATTTAGGAAATTGAAATAGCGATGTCACGTTTCGTTAGAGATGAACCAGCTATAGTTCAAAGGCAGCCAGCCCTTTTGTTGTTCTAATCGCATGGTTATCCCCATCAAATATTCCGAAGAATAACCCCCATCCGGTAAGGACAATCTATACAGGATGGGTTTACATTTCTTTGCGAAAGGGGATATTTACCATGGCAGAAGAACGTACGCCGACCAAAACTATTGTGGCAATCGGATCGATCCCATTGATTATGACGCTGGGCAACTCCATTCTCATTCCGATCCTGCCCAAAATGAAAGCGGAACTTCATCTTTCTTCTTTTCAGGTCAGTTTGCCGATCACGGTGTTTTCGCTGGTGGCTGCATTTGCGATTCCGTTTCTGGGATATTTGTCCGACCGCTTGTCCCGCAAGGCAATCATTATTCCGGCGCTGCTGCTTTACGGCATTGGCGGCGTTCTTTCGGGAATGGCCGTTGCGTGGTTTTCCAATCCGTTTATATGGATTATGGTGGGGCGAACCCTGCAGGGGATTGGGGCGGCAGGAACGACGCCAATCGCCATGGCGCTTGCCGGGGATCTATTCAAAGGTGCGGAAGCAAACCGCGTCCTCGGATTGGTTGAGGCATCCAATGGCTTCGGCAAGGTTATTTCGCCGATTCTCGGGTCGTTGATTGCGCTGATCATCTGGTATGGCGTCTTTTTTACGTTTCCGGTCGTGATGCTGGTTTCGCTGATCCTGACATGGATATTCATCAAAGAGAAAAAGACGGCGAAGGAACCGCCGCCATTCAAACAATACATTCGCGGATTAGCCAGCGTTTTTAAACATGAAGGCAGATGGCTGTTTACGGCTTACTTGGCCGGAGCCACTTGCCTGTTTACGCTGTTTGGCATTTTGTTTTTCCTGTCGGATGTGCTGGAGAAACCTCATAACATTGTCGGCGTGGTCAAAGGGTTGGTCCTGGCTATTCCGCTGCTGGTGATGTGTACCACTTCCTACATTACGGGCAGTAAAATCGGCGAAAATAAAAAGCTGATGAAAAGACTGATCGTGCTCGGGTTTGTTTTCATGACGATCTCTTACGCATTGCTGTCTTTTATCGGGCATTTAACGTTGTTTATTGCCGTGTTGGCGGTCAGCAGTTTGGGGACCGGATTGATTTTGCCTTGCATCAACAGCTTTATCACGAAGGCGGTCGGCAAGGAAAGACGGGGGTTCGTGACTTCGCTGTACGGCTCGGTCCGTTTCTTCGGGGTGGCCATCGGCCCGCCGCTGTTCGGATGGATGATGGGCTGGTCGCGCCTCGGGATGTTCCTGTCCATCGCAGGGCTTACGTTGGTCGTCGGCGCGCTGGCATTTTTTATGATTCGGGTCGATCAAGGCGACAAAGAAGAGGAACAGTCCGGGGGCAGTCAGAGTCATTACGAACTGAAGCGAAAAAAGCCTGTTGGTCTCATGAACCCTATCCGCGGCCGCGTGCGGTAATTTGGAAGCGGTCAGCGACCTTTAAATTCCACCTTGGTTTTATTCCAATCAAGAAACTGGCGGGCAACAGAGCACATAGCACGAAACTTGAGCGAACATGGTTAAACTACCAAGAGCACACGGAGGATACCTAGGCGCTAGGAGCCGATGAAGGACGTGGCGAACAACGATACTGCCTCGGGGCGCGTGTGCGGCCAAGGACTAATTTCAGCATCGAGCCTTACAAATATCGCGAATTTACTTCTTGCCGCTTCTCCAGGCAAAACCAAACCCTGGCCTTGCTTTCGGTCTTGTGGAGCGCAGCAGCCAATTGATGATCCGCGTCGATATCAGTTGGCATCCGATGGCCAAAATGATGATTTTCCAGTCGATCACAATCGCGGTCAGAGAAAAAATAAAACCGTTCATCCAAAACAAAGATGTGCCGGGTTTGATTTTTTTGTATTTGTAAAGGGCCAGGGCGGCAAAACCGATCCCTCCGTTGGACACTCGCTGCCTCATCAGCATGGCTACGCCCGTTCCTAAAAATACGGAGCCGATGAGCAGATCGATCCACACATTCGGAAAAGGGTGCTTGATATATACTTCAAAGAAATTCACGGATACGGACGTAACCGTAATGACATATATCGTTCCGATGGTGCTCGCGTTGCCAAGATACGGGGCGGTAAAGATCAGAAAAACAAAATTCGCAAACCAAAACCCCAAGCTCATCGGGAGGCCAAAGAAATGATGCAGAAGCACTGCAATCCCTGAGCCGCCCCCGGAAGGAATGTCATGGGGAAACAGAAAAACGGCCATGGCAAGACCCTGGATCACGGCACCTGCAGTAATCAGCGAAATTTTACGGTATAGGCGGCGGTAAAAATAGAACTTGTTCCGGCCGGGAACCATCAGAATTTTCACGCGAATCATCCTTCGAATAATAATTGGATTGGGATGCTAGTCCTGTTTGGTACAGTGTATGCTTGTCTTCTGGACAGGATGCCCGGAACTTTTATATAAGGCCGATCATTCTTGCAAAAGGATTACTTTTGCCGGAGAAAGTGCAATCGAAAAACCGCGTTATATACCCCTGATCAATCCTGACAATGGCCATGTGCGGGGTTTGGTGTGGGGAAGATAAAAGAAGGAGTCCCTCTTGAGGAAGGCTGTTCAACGCGAACGGTCTTTTTTTGAAGATTATAGAATTTATAAATTTTCTTGCTACGCTGAACAATTCTATAATCGCAAGAAAAACTATCTCTAAGCGCGGTCTGTCTTCTATGAAAATACGTCGATAGACGTTTTTCTTAAGATTATAGAATGTATAAGTTTTAAGCAGTGCTTAAGTCATTCTATAATCGCAAGAAAAACATCCGCTAAAAGCGGTCTGTCTTCTATGAAAATACGTCGATAGACGTTTTTCTTATAAGTTTTTTGGTCCCCGCAAAGTATTTGGAATAAGCATCGAAGCATAGGCTTGTGGGGGTATTTGCACAATCCTTGTTGTTGGTTCGTTTGCAGGATTTCTTTCGGACCGGTTCTCGGGTAGGCTTAAAGATATCAGCTTTTGAGTCGGACAAGGAATGTTGGAATCATACCCCAAGCTATCGAAGGAACGGATATGACGGATAAAATAGAGGCGTTATTAACGAAACAAGGAAAGAAATTTAAAGATTACCGACATCTGATTATCAGGGAAACTAGGGCGCCGATATATTGGCAGCGGGCCTCCCGATGATTTACCACGTGGAAGACACCCTCGAGAAATACCGGAAGATCGAACCGGTGATCACGGAACGTTACCGTAATTGGAAGGCTTCGCATTGAGGACATTGAGGATATTAGGATATGAACCTGAAAGGAGTGAGGAATGTCGATGAAGCTTGAAACCAACCGGTTGATCCTGCAAACACTCGATCTCGACCTTATGGATGCTGCAGCCAAACGCGATGCACGGGCGATTGAAGCGCTAGGGTACAAAACAAACGGCGAGTGGCCGGGTCAGGACTTTTACGAAGCTCTGCCTTTTTTTCGGGAACTGCTTGTCAAAAATAACGGAACCCGAGGGTTTGATTCATGGATCATCGTGACGAAAACGGATAGGGAAATTGTGGGCGGAATTGGCTTCTTGGGCGAACCGGAAGAAGGCGGCATGATTGAAATCGGTTTTGCGACAAACGAAAGCCAACAGCGGAAGGGTTACTGCTACGAAGCCGCAACGGAATTGCTGGCATGGGCGACAGGACAAAACGAGGTCAAAAAAGTAACCGCCAGATGCGAGCCGGGCAATACCGCGTCCCAAAAGGTGTTGGAAAAGCTGGGATTCAGTATCGACCGCAGGGACGATGATTTCATTTATTGGACGTATCGTGGCGGGCAGTAATATGAATCCTAACGAAAGTACGAATTGTTATGAAGACAAAATAGAGCCTTTATGAATCCTAACGAAACTACGAATCGCTATTGAGCTAAAGAGACGGTCATAACGCTCTTTTTTGCCCGAATAGCGACCTGTAGTTTCGTTACATTTATTTTGTTATCGTTTTGGCCAGTATAACGCTTCCCAGTTTCGTTAGCGGCAGCTTGCCAGGCGAATGTCCCCCGATCGCTGCTGTGATAACAAAGAACGCTGCCCTGATAACCTGGTTATTTCAATAATTTAGGCGAGATGATATTCATCAGGTTTTCCGGAATCTTAAATTGCTGGTTATCGATCAGAAACTGGAAATCCCCTTTGGAATCGGCTTGATTGGCCCGTTTGATCTCTTCCATCTCATGGTGAAGCTGCTCCATCGTCGTGTCCAGTTCATAGGCGGTGTCCGCGGCTTTTTTCAGATCGTCGATTAACCGCTGCGGTACGGTTTCATAGTATTTATAAAAGATTTTATGTTCCAAGCTGGCCCAGAAGTCCATGGCGATGGTCCGGATTTGAATTTCAACGCATATCGATTCCTCATGGTCGGACATGAATACAGGGACTTCAACGATCATATGAAGGCTTTTGTAGCCGTTGGGTTTCGGGTTTTTAATATAGTCTTTGATGGAAATGGTCTTCAAATCATTTTGGCTTTGCAGCATTTCGCTGATTCTGTAAATGTCCGAAATAAAAGAGCAAGTAATCCGGATACCCGCGATATCATGGATCGTTTCTTTAATTTCTTCGAGTGAGTTTGCCCCGCCTTTGCGCATCATTTTTTTCAAAATGCTCTCCGGCGATTTCAAACGGGACTTGGTATGTTCAATCGGATTGTAATCATGCAGCATTTGGAATTCTTCCTGCAGGATTTTGATTTTGGTCTCCACTTCCTGCAAAGCAAACTTATATTTCATCATAAAACGTTTAAGCTCTTTTTGGATGACTTTCACTTGTTCAATAGGATTATCTGACATGGTACAACCATCCTTCTGTACATATATTCGTATAAGAATAGTATGAAGCTTTTAGGAGAAGTCTGTCAAATGATTGATGTCGAGAAGGGGCAGAAAGAAGAAGCGGACAGGCAAGAAGGAATTAACATAACTTTTACAGCTTAATGATGAGGGGCACATATATGGTTGATACACTGGGGAGCAAGGGGTGGTAATGATGGAAAAATCGTCCTCGGCTGCTTTCCAGCCTATGCTTACGAGCGATCGCTTTGGTTGGGATAAGCTGCGCGTATCGCAATGGGGCAGTCCGGAACAAGCTTTAGATCCTTCGACTGAGCCCAGGTACATCGTTGGGATTCACTGCACGGCCTACTATGAAAATTATTATACGATTCATATGACCCCATGCAACGAAAGCATTTTTTGCCCTTGGGGGAGAACCTCGCTCTATTTTCTGAAAATTGAAATTACGCCTTCTGTCATTGAACAAGTTGCCCGTGAAGCGGGGTTTTTGACGGAAGGCCATATTCAGTTGGAACGCAAGTTCCATGTCAAAGATTCCAAGCTGCTGCAGCTGGGGCTTTGGATGCTTGAGGAGCTGCAGAATGGGGGAAAGAAGGGGAAAATATACAGCGATTCATTGGCCAATATGATGATTATCTATTTATTGCAGCACTACTCTATCGTCATTCCCAGACATTCCACAGGCGGATCATCGGCAAACCAGGAGATTGCTGAGGTCATCCAGTATATGCGCGAGAATTTGGAAGAGGAGATTCAGCTGGCCGAACTGGCTTCGAAAGCGAACATGAGTCAATCCCACTTGATTCGCGTGTTCAAACAGCAGACAGGCTTTACTCCGCATCATTATTTGATTCGCCTGCGCATCGAGCGGTCGAAATTCCTGATCCGTTCGGGGAAAATCGGCTTGAAGGAAATTGCCGCCCAGGTCGGTTTTGCCGATCAAGGTCATTTCACAAGAGTGTTCAAGCGCGAAACAGGACTTACCCCAAAGTTATTCGCACAACAATTTTCCTCAAAATCAAACCACGCGCTGTATTAAATGAATGTTCGCAAATGAGAGTTTTGTTCAAGGAATGGAGTGTTTTGTTCAATAGGGGAAGAGGGCTCTACTCTACAATAAAATCAAGCAAGGCGATAAGGCGCCTGGCCGAGATTTTAGGAGGAGGAGAGAAAATATGAAATGTTTAAGATTGGCGGGTCTGGTTTGCGCGGGAGTCATTGCAGCCGGATCCTTGTCTTCGATGGCATTTGCCGCGCCTGCCGAAATGTTGGAGCCTGAAAGCGGGGCAGACGAAACCGTTGCAACCGCCGCGGCAGCCGAGTCCTGGCATGAAATATCCAAGCAAACCTTCTGGCTGCTGGATGCCCTCGAACGGGGACAAGGCGTAACGACGGACGGAAGCGCCTGGATTTTCAATTCCAATTTGGGACTTCTGCGTACGGAACTGGACGGCAAAACCGTAAAGGCACGGAATGCGGTGGCGATTCCGCCCGAGATCTCGGCCCAGGGCGGAGACCACATCGGCGATATTTCCTATAACAATGGCATCATCTATGCTCCGATCGAAGACGGCAAGAACTATCAACATCCCTATATCGCTCTCTTTGACGCCAATACCTTAAAGTATACGGGAACTTCATACGCATTGCCTTTGCAACTCCATCCCGGGGGCGTGCCTTGGGTTGCGGTCGATGCCGCGCGCGGACAAGTGTATACGGCCCAGTGGAGCAATGCCCCTGTACTTAACGTGTTTAGCCTTGACGATATGCATCTGATCAAAACGGTTCCCCTTACCCAGAGCATCGACCGGATTCAAGGCGCCGAAATGTATAACGGTTATCTGTACGCCTCGACCGATAACAAAACCCAGACCGTCTACCGAATCGATCCGGATACCGGCAGCGTATCCACAGCCTTCGACCGCAATTTGCCAAAAGGTACCGAGGCGCAGGGCATCGCGGTTCTGCCGACTGCAAACGGCGCTGTTCTCCACATTCTTGACGTAGATCCGAACCGCATCAGTCAAAACTTCCGCCATTATGGACTCTAATCATTGAACGAAGCGAAAAGAGGGACTAACGGATATGATCAAGCGATCCAAATCGTTGCTGCTGCTGCTCGCCGCTTGTTTCTTGGCGATTGCGGGCTGCGGCCAAAGCAATAACCAAACGGCGGGAACGGATGGCGGTGCCGCCAAGCCGCAGACAAACGCAAGCGCGCCGGAACCGAAAGAAACGAAGCCGGTCGAAATCACCTTTTATTATCCGGTAAACGTCGGCGGGCCGCTGACGAAAGTGATTGACAATATGGCAGGCACATTTATGGAAAAACACCCGGATATTAAGGTGAATCCCGTGTATACCGGAAATTACGGCGACAATACGGTGAAGATCCAGGCAGGCATTCAGGCCAAGCAGCCGCCGGATGTGGCGGTCATGATGTCGACGGAGCTATACGGCATGCTGGATATGAACGCAATCATTCCGCTGGACGATTTGATCGCCAAAGATGCGGATATCCAGATGGCGGATTTCTACCCCGCTTTTATGGAAGATACGCAGTCCGAAGGCAAAACATACAGCATTCCGTTTCAGCGGAGCACGATTGTTATGTACTATAACAAGGAAATGTTCAAAGCCGCAGGACTGGATCCGGAAAAACCGCCAGCCACATGGGATGAGCTCGTGAGCTATGCCCAGAAGCTGAATAAAGACGGCCACGCGGGCCTGGAAATTCCGGGTAATGACGATTCCTACTGGATGTTTCAAATGCTGGCAAGGCAAAACGCTTCCGATCCCAAACAAAACATCATGTCCTCCGACGGGAAAAAGGTGATGTTCGATACTCCGGAGAATGTTCAGGCGCTGCAATTTTGGCTGGACTTGTCCCATAAGCATAAGGCGATGCCGGAAGGCGTCATCGATTGGGCTGCGGTGCCGACCGATTTCATCGAAGGCAAAACCGCGATGATGATGCATACGAGCGGCAATTTGACGAACGTAAAAAATAACGCAAAATTCGATTTCGGCGTGGCGTTCCCGCCTGCGCAAAAGCAGTTCGGCTCACCTACCGGCGGCGGAAACTTGTATATCTTCAAGGATACGACGCCAGAGAAACAAGCAGCGGCTTGGGAATTCGTCAAATACATGACCTCTCCGGAGCAAGCCGCGCTGTTCAGCAGCTCATCGGGATATGTGGGAGTCCGTAAATCCGCATACGATACCGAAGCGATGAAAAAGTATACGGCGGATTTCCCGCAAGCTCTTGTTGCCCGCGATCAGCTGCAATATGCGTTCCGGGAATTGTCGACCCATAATCATGGCAAAGTATCGACGGCGATCACGAACCAGATTCAAGCCGCCTTGGCCGGAAAGACCGATGCGGCAGGGGCGCTGAAGAAAGCACAGGAAGAAGCGGATCAGGCGCTTGCGCCATTCAACAAGTAAACAGGGTTTTGGAGCGGTGTGCGTCAGGGAGTTTTGCCTTAGGCCTGATGCATGCCGCGTCCATGTCGTTTATTCGATGATCTGACTTTTATAGAAGGAAGGACGAAAATGTCATGGGTGCCGGATGGACCGGGAAGCTGAAACGAAACGGATTCGGCTGGGGGCTTATTCTGCCGTCCCTTCTGTTTCTATGTTTATTTACTTATTATCCGATGCTGAAAGCGGCTTGGCTCAGCCTTTACGAGCAAAATTTGGCCACGCCAGAGCCTGTTTTCGTCGGTTTGGGCAATTACGCCAATCTGCTGAAAGACCCCGTCTTTTTGAAAGTGTTCGGCAACAATATCTGGTTTGCGGTCGGAACCGTACCCGCCTCGTTAGGTCTGGCTTTCTTGATGGCACTGTTTGCCGATAAGGCGATAAAGGGACGGGCGATCGCGCGTCTCGCTTTCTTTTATCCGAACATGATACCGATGATCGCGGTGGCCAATATTTGGTTGTTTTTGTATACGCCGCATTTCGGTTTATTTGCCAGACTGGCTGCATGGATTGCGGACCAGCCGGTGAATCTGCTCGGAACGCCCGATACGGTCATGGGCGCCCTCATTGTCATGATGATCTGGAAGGAAGCCGGTTACTTCATGATTTTTTATCTGGCCGGGATGCAGCAGATTCCGAAAGATTTGTATGAAGCGGCTGCCGTGCATGGCGTCGGAACATGGGCATCGATCCGGCGGATTACCATTCCGCTTACGATGCCGACCACTTTGTTCGTCGCGGTGATCGCCGTAACGAATTCCTTTAAGCTCGTCGATCATCTCTGGATTATGACGAAGGGCGGGCCGAACCATGCGAGCAACCTGCTGCTGTACTATATCTACGAAACGAGCTTTAACTTCTACGATCAAGGAATGGCCGCCGCGATGACCGTGGTGATGATCGCGCTCCTGCTTCTGATTTCTTCCCTGCAGTTTTTCGGCTGGGACCGCAAAATCCATTACGAATAGGATGGAACGTATGAACAATCCATTAAAGATGTCGTTGCCGCTCAAACCGAACACGATCAGGCCAGCCCGGAAAAACCGCGTTCTGCGCTCCGCGAGCCTGAAAGTTCGTACCCTGCAAATGTTGTGGCATGGAATGGGCTTCGCCTTTGCCGCCCTATGGATCATCCCTTTCGTGTGGGTCGCCAGAACCGCCTTTCTCCCCAAGGAATCCGCCATAACTTCGGGATGGTTTCAGGGCTGGACATTCGATAATCTCATCAACGTGTGGCACGCAGCTCCGTTCGGGCAATATTTTTTGAATACTTTGCTTGTATGCGGCGTCGTTCTTGCCGTCCAATTCGTCACGCTGACGATGGCGGCTTATGCGTTTGCGCGGGTTCGTTTCGCCGGCAGAGACTTGATATTCCTGCTGTTTCTGGTGCAAATCATGGTTCCGCCCGACATTCTCATATTTTCGAATTATCAAGTGCTGAACGAAATGGGATTACTGGATACGAAGCTTGCGATTATGCTGCCGTATTTCGCATCCTCGTTCGGCATCTTCCTGCTGAGGCAGTCCTTCAAGCAGCTGCCTTACGAGCTGGAGGAAGCCGCATGCGTCGAAGGCGCCTCGCGTTTGCATATTTTGTCGCGAATTTATGTTCCATTGTCGCGCCCGGTGTATGTATCGTTTGCGATCGTATCCGTCAGCTTCCACTGGAACGACTTTTTATGGCCGCTGATCGTAACCAATTCGGATAGCAACAGGCTATTGACCGTAGGTTTGGCCATGTTCGCGAAATCCACCGAGTCGGGCGCGCAGTGGTCCGACGTGAGTGCGGCGACGCTGATTGTTGCGGCACCGCTCATGGTCGGCTTTTTATTGTTTCAGCGCCAGGTGATCGGCAGTTTTATGCATTCCGGCATTAAAGGGTAGGGGAAGGTTTATGAAGTTACACGGAAATCGGGAGGGGCAAAAATGATGAACCGGCCTATACGGTTAGCCATCGTTGGCGGTAACAGGGGAGCAAGCTTTATAAACGCGTTATATTCGCTTACGGACCGGATCCAGCTTACTGCGACCTGCGATTTGAACGAATGGGTGCTTAAGTTTTGGAAAGAGAAATTTCCGGATATCCGGACTTACCGGGACTTTCACGAAATGCTGAAAGATCCGTCCATCGATGCCGTATTTCTCCTCAGCCCCATGCATCTGCATGCCAGGCAGTCCATCGATGCGCTTAAAGCCGGAAAACATGTCCTCAGCGAGGTCATTGCGGCCCAATCGTTGGAGGAGGCCTGGGAGCTTGTCGAGACGGTCGAACAAACGGGCCTGAAATACATGATGTCCGAAAATTATTGTTTCTCGCGTTCGAATCTCACGATCAAGCATATGGCCGATCAAGGAATGTTCGGTGAAATAACGTATTTGGAGGGCGGATATATCCATGATTTACGCCATTTGATCCATCATCCAGACGGTTCCTTGACATGGCGGGGGCAGCTGCATCAGCAATATAACGGCGTCAATTATCCCACTCATTCGGTCGGACCGCTGGCGCAATGGATTCATCTCAACAAACCTGGCGGAGACCGGCTGGAGAGCGTATCGGCTTTTGTCTCCGAATCAAGATCCTTGCAGCACTACTTCAGCGAATATTTCGGCAAGGATCACCCGGCGGCGCGGAGCGGCTTCTGGCGGCAGGGAGACAGCGCGGTCGCCGTCCTGCGGACGATGAAGGGAGTACTGATTCAATTGCGGGTCGATTGGACTTCCGTCAGGCCGCATAATAAAACGCATTACGTGCTGCAGGGAACCGAAGGCGCGTATATTACGGGCCGCCATCCGCAGGAAGACGATCTGATCTGGCTTCAGCATCGTTCGCCGAAAAATGCGGAAGACGGATCCGCTATGTGGGAACCGCTCCGGAACTATCAGCCGCAATATGACCATCCAACCTGGAAGCAGTGGGGGGAATATGCCGCCGGGACCAAACACGGCGGAGGCGACTTTCTTGTGCTGGAGGAATTTATTTCGGCTATCCACGAGGACCGGACGCCTTCGGTGGATGTGTATGACGCGGTAACCTGGAGCTCTGTTTTCGCCTTGTCCATGGAATCGGTCCAAGCCGGCGGGAAGGCGATTCCGTTTCCCGACTTCAAAGCGAAGGTGGGGACATAACGGTGAATCAATCCCTTTCCAAACTTCTGATGAAAAAAGAGACGTTGTCCGATTTGCCGCCTTTCCGTTGTCCGACAGGGTTCCGGATTCGCTGTTTTCGTCCTGGCGACGAACGGGATTGGGAGGAGCTCATCCGGCATTCGTTTACGAGGGAAATTAAATTCGCCCACAAGATTGGGGATCATGTACCTTCATGCGCCGAGCGCGTATTGTTTATATGCAAGGGCGGCGAGCCTGTCGCAACCGCTACAGCTTGGGAAACGGGCGGTGAAGACAGCCAAAGGTGGTATCTGCACATGGTAGGCGTGAAACCCGAATATTCGGGCAGAGGGCTTGGCTTCGCCGCAAGTCTTGCAGCCCTGCACAAGATGGAGGAATCGGGCGCGGAAGCGGCCTATCTGGAAACGGATGATTTCAGGCTGCCCGCGATCCGCATTTATTTAAGACTAGGGTTTCTGCCCGTACATACCGATGCAAGCCATCCCGGCAGATGGGAGCGGATTCTTAGGCAAACCGCAGACCATACGCCGAAAAAGTCGTAAAGCCTCCAACCTTCAGGTTGATGCCACGGGCGGTTGCGGACAAAACTGAGCTTGATGCCACGGGCGGTTGCAGACAAAACTGTAGCTTGATGAGCGAGCGGTTGCAGGCAAAGTAAAAA
Organism: Paenibacillus azoreducens; assembly: GCF_021654775.1. Lineage (NCBI taxonomy): Bacteria > Bacillati > Bacillota > Bacilli > Caryophanales > Paenibacillaceae > Paenibacillus > Paenibacillus azoreducens. The sequence continues at coordinate 1,305,713 of NZ_AP025343.1, forward strand.
GCTGACGCCGGTAGGTCCGGCGCCAGCTTTTTGCAGCTTTGCTTATTTCATTGTCCCTTATTCGTGGAAAAATGAAAGGCTTATTATTCGGTGTTTTTATCCGATTACCAAATGCTCACGCGGTCTTTAGGCGCAACGTACATGGCATCTTTTTCGGTTACTTCGTATGCTTTATAGAATTCTGGGAAGTTCGAAACGGTACGGTTCACGCGTACTTTGTTTGCGGAATGCGTGTCGATTGTCGACAGGTACGCAGCCGTTTCCTTGTTCATGGTCGTGCGCCAGATCGTTGCATAACCTTCAAAGTAGGCTTTGAAATCCGGCTTTTCCATTTTGGACAGCACTTGAAGCGATGCCGCCATACCGCCAAGGTCGGCGATATTTTCGCTTACCGTCAGCTTGCCGTTATTGTATACGCCGGGAACCACTTCAACATGGTCATAGTAGGAAATAACCTGGTCGCATTTTTCCTGGAATTTTTTAAAGTCTTCCGGAGTCCACCAGTTGACCGCATTTCCGTTCTCATCGTATGCAGAACCTAAATTGTCAAAAGCATGGCTGATTTCATGCGCAATGACCATGCCGATGGCTCCCAAATTCGTTTCATGTTTGGCTTTGAGATCATAAAACGGTGCTTGCAGAATACCCGCCGGGAACACAATTTCGTTATTCAAAGGATTATAATAAGCATTGACCTCATAGGCGCTCATCATCCAACTGCTCTTATCGACAGGTTTTCCAAGTGAAGCGATAGCGCGTTTTTTGCTTTCTTTACTGATGTTAACGATATTGTCAAACAGCGATCCGCCGTCCGCAAAAGTTTTAATGGAAACATCCTTCAAGGAATCTTTCCACTGATCCGGATATCCGATTTTGATCGTCATTTTATCCAGTTTTTTGATGGCTTTGGCTTTGGTTCCTTCAGACATCCAGTCCAGCGCTTTGATCCGCTCTTTATAAACTTCGATGAACTGCTTGACCATCTGTTCAACGTCTTGCTTGGCTTCTTTCGTGAAATATTTATCGGCGAATTCCTGGCTGAGATACTCGCTCATGACCGCTTGGGTAGTCATAATCGCCATTTCTTCATTTGTCTTTGCGCCTTCAATTCCAAACATTTGAGCTTCGAATTGAGTCGACAATTTGAGGAAATCTTCCGATAGGGTACCGCCTGCGTTGATCAGCAGCATCCCTTTGGCATAAGTTTTGAGCGTGTTCAAATTTTTGTCGTTCAAAACTTCCGCCGTTTTATTCGCGAGTCCAACGTCAGTCACGATAACCTTGTCCGCTTTATCGACTTGGGATTCTTTCATATATTTGTCCATATCGATCGATTTGAAGAGTGCAACGAACTTTTCCTTGGTATAAGGATTATAGTATTTCTCTACCTTCCCTTGATCCTGAAGGTCCATTGCGGATGCAGCCAGCTGTTTTTCGAACGCGAACATGTCTTCGGCTTGCGCTTTTGCCGATTTCTCATCGCTACCGGACAGCATAAACAATTTCGTCAAATAGGTCGTGTACGCTTTTTTTGTTTTTTCGTCGCCGGAGACATAACTATTTTTGTCGAGCACGGTTCCAAGACCGGAGAAATACAGCGCATTGACGTTACTGTCCTTGGCGTCTCCCATCACTGCAAAAGACAGCAGCGAACCTTTCGCGATTTCTTTATCGATCTTAAAGCTTGCATCGAACAATTCCTTGATGGAGGAGGCCTTGTCCAGAGCGGCTAAATAAGGTGCAATGGGCTTGATCCCTTGCTTGTTGCGGTTTTCCATATCGAGCACCGATTTGTAGAAATCGGCAATCTTCTGCTCCTTGGAGCCCGCCGGATTTTGCTTTTTGACAAGGTCGTCGATGATTGCTTTAATCCGGTCTTCGTTGGCTTTGGCCAGCTCATTAAAGACGCCGTTGGACATTTCCCCAGCCGGGATTTTAGAGTCGTTCAGCCATTTTTTATTGACGTATTCATAATAATCATCGCGCGGATTCGATCCTTCGAGTGCCATGACCCGATTCGTCAGCGTACGCAATTGTTCTGCTGTGATATGGTCGGAAACGCCCAGTTTCCCGTCCGGATAACCGCTGACCAGGCCCGCAGCGATCAGCTTCGCGATTTCGTCCTGCGCCCATTTCGGCACGTCGGTAAAGGATGCGGAGGTGTTGGCTATGCGCAAATCATTGCCTTTTGGTTCGGGCAGGTCCGAAAAAGCGCGGCCAAGCATGATCAAAGCTTCAATTCTGGAAACATATTGATCTTCTTTGCCATCTCCTTTGCCGTAACCTTTCAAAATATCTTCTTTTTTGATGCCCGGATTGTAGTCATCTGCTGCATTCAGCAAAAAATCTACAACTTCCCCCCGTGTCAGGTTTGGTTTGGCTTCTTGTGCAAGTGCGGCTGCCGGCAGCATGGTCAGGAACAATGATGCGGATAATAATACTGCTGCGAATTTTTTCACGTTTTTTCCTCCTAAAATAAAAATACATCCTATGTAATGAGAATGAATACCGAATAGGATAGGCCCTTAGACTCAGTTGGTATTATTCTCCTTTAAGTATACGAGATAATAGAAGATCTGATAAGTGTAAAATGAAAAATTGTTCAAGGTTGACGTTCGCAAATTCACTTGCGAATATTAACAAGTTAATGCGTAAAAGTGCAAAAATATATAACTAATTACCTATGCTTTTGCTTTTTTTGATCCGCAACGATTGCAATTATTTTTTTAAAGCGTTTACAAAACTGTAAAAATCCTCGGACTGATGTAAAGATCCTCTGTATCTGGCAGCATATTTCTCTCCTATGATAGATGTACGCTCGGGAGCCAGACAATTCTTGAAACTCCCAGCGGAATATGGCGCCTTTTTAAATCGATGTATAAGGAGGTTTTTTTGCATGAATCGTGGAAAGGGGAGGATCGCCCTAACGAAAAAAACATGGCAAAAAGGAACGGCTTTACTTTTGATATGGGTCATGTTGTTTTCGTTGTTTGGCGTTTCCGCACCGCCTGTGAGCGCACAGGAAGGGGAGCCTGCAAGCGGGCAGGAAGAAACGGCAGAACCACTCGCACTCGAGCTGCCTCCGCTGCCGCCGCTTCCTGACGTGCATCTCTCCGATATGGAGTGGATCAGCGCGGAATCCGGCTGGAAGGAAGTACAGAAGAACAAATCGGTTGAGGGAAACACGCTCTCTGTAGGGGGTCAAGAGTACAGCAAGGGGATCGGGACACATGCTTCGTCCAAAATTGTGTACCACATTCCCGCTGGGTATACGAGATTCGTTTCGGTTGTGGGGGTGGATAATGAGATCAACGAATTTCTTCCCAATAAGCGCGCGAGCATGACTTTTCGGGTATACGCGGATGAGACGCTTTTGTCGGAATCACCGGTCTTGCATGCTAACGGATACTGGTATTTTGACGTAGCTATTCCCGAAGGCGCACAACATCTGAATTTGATTGTCGATGATATGGGTTCCAATGAATTTGACCATGCGGATTGGGTTAATGCGGGGTTTTATAATCCTGTGGACACGGAAGGAGACCCTGTTCCAATCGAAAGTCCGACGGGGGCGGTAACCGCTTCGGTTTATTTTAATGCTTCCGGACAGTTAGTTTACGCCGTTAAGTATTCGGGCCAAGATGTCATCGAGGAATCGAATTTGGGCGTCTATTACGATAATGTCGATTTGGGTTATGGAGTCAAGTTAGGAGAACCCGAGAGGGCGGAAACCCACAATGAAACCTATCCGTGGAATGGAGGGCATGCCCAAGCGGAGGACCGCCACAACCTGGTGAAGATTCCGATTACGCATATCAAAAGCGGCATTCAGTACACCTTGGAGATCAAAGCATTTGATGAAGGAATCGCCTTCCGTTATGTGATGCCGGGAGAAGGAACGCACACCATCTCGGGTGAAAAGACCAATTTCAAGCTCCCAGCGGGAAGTACGGTATGGTACCAGCAAAATACGATGAATTATGAAGGCAGATTCACGAAGAGTCCGGCAGAATCGGTACCGCCAAGCACCCGGATTGGTCCGCCGTTAACGATTCAGCTGCCTGAAGGCAAAGGTTACGCGGCGATTACGGAAGGCAACTTGGTGGATTATAGCGGGATGTCGCTGTTAGCTGCGGGCAACGGGGTGTTCAAAGCGAATTTCCTGTATGACAACGGGGCATGGCAGCAAACGGGAACGATTGAATCACCCTGGAGAATTGTCATGATGAATGCTGATTTGAACGGGCTTGTGAACAATGACATCGTTCATAATACCGCTCCCGCCCCATCGCCGGAGCTGGCGAACGCCGATTGGATCCAACCCGGGAAATCGACGTGGTCATGGCTCGGAGGCGGCGGGGTTACCGTTGAAAATATGAAGCAGTATATCGATTTCGCGTCTCAATTGGGCATTGACTCCAACCTGGTTGATGAAGGATGGAGCCATTGGATCAGCGGCAACCGGGATTGCTGGGATTTGCTGAAAGAGGTCGTGGATTACGGAAAAGAGCGGAACGTCAAGACATGGGTATGGAAAGCGGCTCCTGACCGTTATGGCATTCCAGGCATATACAACCGGGAGGCGCGGCGGGAATTTTTCAGAAAATTAAAAGAGATCGGCGTCGTTGGAGTGAAAATTGACTTCATCGACGGGGAAAGCGTGAACCAGGTGAATTTTTACCGCGATACATTGGAGGATGCAGCCGAATATAAATTGATGATTAATTTCCACGGCGCCAATAAGCCGACCGGTCTATCGCGTACGTATCCGCATGAGGTTTCAAGGGAAGGCATTTATGGATTGGAGAATTGGAACCCTTGGGCGGAGCATAATACGACCCTTCCGTTTACGCGGTTTCTTGCAGGGCATGCGGATTATACGCCTATGCATTTTACGGGCCGGTTAGGGGATACGACATGGAGCCATCAATTGGCTACCACGATCACGTTTACTTCATCCCAGCTGGTGTTCGCTGAACATCCGGAGACGATACTCAAAAATCCTGCGGTCGAGTTCATCAAAAGCATTCCTTCGGTCTGGGATGAGACGATCGTGCTTCCAGGCAGCAAAATCGGGGAAGTGTCCGCCTTTGCAAGACGGCAAGGGACGACTTGGTATGTTGCTGTTCTGAATAACAATACGGCCCGTGATATGGATGTAAACTTGTCTTTCCTGGGAGAAGGCATGTATCAAGCATCCATTTACGGCGATAAACCTGGCGAACAAGCGGCCTATGATATGGCGGAGAAATCCGCTTCGAAGCAAGACCGTTTTAATGTGAAGTTGAATGCAGGCGGCGGGTTTGTGGCGAAGCTGTCCAAGCTGGACATGAAGCCTTATGGCGGAGGTTTCGCCGCCAAGCAGAAAGTATATCTGACTGTCGCGGATCCCGGTGCGGAGGTGCGATATACATTAGACGGCAGTGAACCGACGCAAAATTCCCCGTTGTATAAAGATTTTATCGCTCTGGATGAATCTGCCGTAATACGGGCCAAAATCGTTGCAGGCGAAGGAGCGGGATCGGAAGTCAGTGCCAGATTCAATAAAAGAGTGCCGAAACTGGCGATTACCAATGAAGGCAGCCAAAGCTTTTTGCATAAAGGGGATAAAGTTACCCTGAAAACCGACGACATCGATGCGGATCATGAAATTCGCTACACCTTGGACGGTAGTGAGCCGGATCAAAACGCCATGCTGTACACCGAACCTTTCGCCCTTTATGAAAGCGTTATCGTTAAAGCGCGTTTGTTTGTGGAAGGAGCCGACACGGGGGTTGCGGCCGAGCGGAGTTTTACTGTTCTTGATAAACCGCGGCTTCCGGATGTGCATTTGTCTGATTTGAATTGGGTGAGTGCCGAGACCGAATGGGGACAAGTGCAAAAGAACAAATCTTCGGACGGCAATTCGCTGCGCGTAGGCGGGACAACGTATCCGAAGGGCATCGGAACGCATGCAAACTCGAAGATCGTTTACAATATTCCTCCTGAAGCAAGACGTTTTGTTGCAATTGCAGGAGCGGATGATGAAATTTCGGAATCCATGCCTGGCAAATATGCGAGCATGATTTTTAAAGTGTACGCGGATGGTACGTTATTGTCGGAGTCGCCGGCAGTCCATAAAAACGACTATTGGTATTTTGATGTGGACATTCCATATGGTTCACAGCAGTTAACTCTGATTGTAGACGACGATGGTGCACCGGAATACGATCATGCGGATTGGGTTCAGGCGGGGTTTGTGACCAAAGTTGCCCTGAAAGTGGAAGAGATCACGGTAACCGGAAAAGACGGAGCCGCCAAGATCGCGACGGACAAGGGAACCTTGCAAATGGTTGCCAGCGTTATGCCGCAGAATGCGGACTACAAATCGGTAGCTTGGTCGGTGTCGGATCCGGGCAAGGCGTCGATCGATGCGAACGGATTGCTGACGGCGAAAGCCGACGGCAATGTTGACGTCATAGCCGCTGCCAGGGACGGCTCGGGCGTGAGCGGGCGGAAGACTATTACGATCAGCGGTCAAACGGGAGCAGTGCCTGTAAAGGAAATCGTCGTGACAGGCAAAGACCAGGCAACGGCAATTACGAAAAAGAATGGAACGCTGCAAATGACAGCCTCCGTAAAGCCGGAGGGCGCTACCAATAAAGCGGTGACGTGGTCGGTGTCAGATCCGAGCAAGGCATGGATCGATGCGAGCGGATTGCTGACCGCGAAAGCCAACGGCAGGGTTGAAGTCAGGGCTGCTGCGCAAGACGATTCGAATGTAACAGGCAAAACCATCATTACGATCAGCGGCCAACTCATAAGCTTCGATGCGGATGCCGAAGTGCTGGATCGTGAAATTTCGGTTGATTTATCGCAAGAAGGCAAGGCGGACTGGATTCGCTTTGGCGGGGATAAGACGATCAAGTCCAGAAAAAATATCGGTCAACCGCTTCTTCAGTTCCAACCGTTCAACACGCAGGCCGTTCATCAAATGTACGACTACAAAGGAAGATTTACATGGAATGACGGGAATCCGACGGCGGCGGGAGATAACGAACGTTACGGCATCTATATGGCGGATCTTTACAGCGGGTGGCAAATAACGGTTCCGCCCGGCCAACATGAAACGACTGTCAAAGTGTATACAGGGGGTTGGGCATCGAAGGGAAGAATCGAAGCATTATTCGGCGACAGCAGTACGCCGGTGTATACGGATCACTACGATAACAAAGGCGAAAACAGCATTCATAAAGTATATACCTTCAGGTTCAACGGCGGGGAGTCAAACCAATCCCTGATTATCAAGGGGAAAGTGGAAGGGCAATACCACCCGAGCGGCAACGTGACGCTTGCGGCAGCCGTCATGTCAAACTCGGTGAGCGAAAATGCGCCAAAATGGCCGGAAGGCAGCGTATTAACGGCTTCGGACATTACGAGCAGCAGTGCCGTATTAACATGGAGCGGCGCCGACAATTCGACAACCAAATATAAAATCTATCAGGACAATCAATGGATCGGCACGGTTGGAAGCGATGTTAAAAGTTATAAAGTTTCCGAATTGGTAGCCGGCGTTACTTATACCTTTAGAGTCGAAGCAGGAAACGCCTCGGGAGATTGGAGCTTGACCGGACCTTCCGCATCCGTGCAGACAAAACCTGATCATCCAGCGGAAGTGGAGGCCATTAAGCCAATCGAAGTGCTTACTTCCCCCGGTAAGAAACCGGACCTTCCGGATAAAGTGACGGCATCGTACGCAGATGGAAGAACGGAAGAATTAGCAGTGGAATGGCCCAAGATCGATCCGAAACGATATGAGAAACCGGGAACCTTTACGGTAGAAGGTACCGTTGCCGGAACGGATAAAAAAGCCACAGCGAACATTTTCGTCGCATACGAACAGAATCAATTTATAGTTGCGCCTGCCTTTAATATGGATAAGTTGGAACCAGACAGAACGCTGCAAGCCAGCGTCATCGTGAAAAATAACAGTTCACTGGCTGAAAACGTATTGGTGATTGCCGCTCTTTATGATCAGGATCAGAGGATGGTGGATCTTTCAAGCTATTCGAAAAAAATCGATGTGGGCGCAACCGAAAAATTAGCGGCTGGATTCAAGCTTCCAAACCGTATTCAAGGGCATCAGGTGAAAGTGTTTGTATGGAGAGGCGAAAAGATCGAAAACTCGCCGATGAAGCCATTGTCAAGCGAAGTCATTCTGAAGTAAAGGTAAAGCGTAGCGTCTTTCCGGAAGGCGCTGTGCCTTCCCGCATCCCTGTTTCGCAAGGTGTGATTCATCGGCTAATGCTGCGCTCGTTTTTGACCGCATACTGCCACGGGAATATCAAACGGATCCCTTGCGGGAATTGGACCCCGGGCATGGGTTGGACGAAATCGTGACAGGAGGGTATTTATGTTCAGTTTACAAAGGGGTAAAGCAGCGGCATGGATATGCTTGATCGCTCTGGTGTTCATGTGTTTTGGCGTGATGAATCCGGAAGCCCGCGTCTATGCGGATCGAATTACGGCCTTGGATGATTCGCAGCCTGAGGAGCCACTGGCGTTTTCTACCGCATGGAACATGGAATCATTGGAGCCGGGCAAGCTGCTTACCGCAGAGGTTAAGATTGCGAACCGGCAGAAGCATTCACAGCGAATCCTGGTCATGATGGCCCTGTATGACGGACAGGGCAAAATGGAAGGCATCTCTTACGTTTCGCGAACGATTGGCGGAGGAAGCGAAGAACGATTCATCCCCGGAATCCGGCTGCCGAAGAAACTGAACGGCCATACAGCCAAAGTGATGGTCTGGGAGGGAGATAACCTGAACGCAACGACGATGCAGCCGCTTACGGATATTGGCATTAATAAATAGATTCGTAAAGATGTTACGTGTCGAAACCATGAACCATCGTAGAGGAGGGGTTATATGTTCCGTTTCACCAGGTTTCGTAAATCGATCATGACCTGGATCTGTATTGTCTTATTGTTATTCACTACTCTGGTTCCGGTTAGCCAACAAGCTTTCGCGGGTGCAGCAACAGGAGCCGCCCTAGCGGCAGAAATTCCGGAAGCAGCGGTAAACGAGGGGGATGGAGCCGTAACGGAAACCCCTTCCGAAGCTCCAAGTGAACACCCCAAGGCGGAAGTTCCAAATGAACTTCCAAAGGAAGAAGTTCCAAGCGAACTTCCGACGGCGGAAGTTCCAAATGAACCTCTGAAGGAAGAAGCTCCAAGCGAACTCCCGAAGGCGGAAGTTCCAAATGAACCTCCGAAGGAAGAAGCTCCAAGCGAACTCCCAAGGAAAGACGTTTCAGCAGCCCCCGAAGAAAACAGCTATATGAATGTCCAGTCTGACATTCTGGATCAAGAAATTCTCGTCAACCTGACAGATGAGGGAAACATTGATTGGATCCGTCTGGGAGACGAAGAAAAGGGAATCAAGGCCAGAAAAAACATCGGCGGAGAGAAAATCAGGTTTAACGTGTTTAATGGCGGAATGAACAAATTTACCGACTACATCGCCAAGTTTACCTGGAATGACGGCAAGCCGGTGGCAAAGGGCGACAACGAAAGATACGGCACATTTGTCCGCGACATAAACGGAGGCTGGCAGATCACCGTTCCAACCTCAACGCGGGAAATGAAGTTGAAGGTGTATGCGGGCGCCTGGGCTTCCAAGGGGAAAATCGAGGCATTTTTCAGCGACAACAGCGTTCCCGTATTTGTAGACAATTATGATACTGTGAACGATTCAGCCGTACGCAAGGTTTATTCCCTATCATTCAAAGGCAGCGGAGCTAAACAGTCGTTAATCGTCAAAGGAACCGTTGAGGGCAAATACCATGATTGGGGCAATGTATCGCTGGCGGCAGCGGGATTATGGGCGTCTGCAAGCGAGAACGCTCCCGTCTGGCCGGAAGGCAGTGCTCTGAAAGCCACGGACATAACCGAAAATAGTGCCGTATTATCCTGGAATGCTGCCGAAGATCCGAATGGAGTGTCGGAATATCGAATCTATCAGGATAACGTCGAAATTGCTTCAGTAAAAGGGGACGCAACATCGTACGAGGTATCTGGCCTAGCGGCAGGCAATACTTATCATTTCAGCGTAGAAGCGGGTAATCAGGCGGGTGAGTGGACCATTAACGGCCCATCCACATCGGTATCCACAACACGTTTTCATTACATTGGCGATATCGTGTCCTTTGAGCGGGAAGGGGACAACACGCTTGTTTTTGACGCTTCGCCCGCGAAGGTGAGGATCAAAGCGGTATCGCCGGAAATCGTTAAGGTTTGGGCCGAACCTGCTGGTGAATTCGACAGAAAATATGAATCGGTCGCGATCGTGAATGACGATCTGGGCGGCAGCCTTACTCTCGATGAGAAGGGAGACTACTACGAAGTACGTACTTCCAAATTGCTGATAAAAGTATTCAAAGCACCTTTCCGTCTGGAATATTACGACCTGCAAGGCAATCTTCTGAGCAAAAGCAAGGAAGGCAAAAGCATGGGGTGGAACGGAAAAGGCGAGGTGGGCGTCTGGAATGAAGTCCAAAGCGGCGAACATTTCTGGGGTTTGGGAGAGAAAACCGAATCTTTTGACCGCAGCGGCCAAAAGATTTATGAATGGGGCGTCGATTTGGGAGGCGCGAGCTGGGATGCAATGGCTCCGGCGGTCGGCGAAGGAAGATGGTACGGCGCGAACCCGCATTTTATGAGCTCGAAGGGGTATTCGATCTATTTTGACAATACGAGCAGAACATGCTTTGACATGGGGAAAAGCGAACCCGGCACGTATTCGTTCAGTTCCCTGGACCCGGCCGCCGGGGGAGAATTGTTATACTATTTCATTTACGGTCCGACCCCGAAACAGATGGTTCAAAAACTTACCGATTTGACGGGAAAACATTTTATGCCACCGATGTGGGCGTTCGGCAACATGCAGAGCCATTGGGGATACACGCAAGCGGATATTGAGCGGGTGGCCAAGGAATACAGGCAGCGGCAAATTCCACTGGACGTGATGTATTCGGATATCGAATGGTATGCCAAATATTGTGCCCCTTCCGAGTGGAACAGCGACAACTTTCCCGACCCTGCCGGAATGTTCAGGAAATTGCGTGATCTCGGCATGAAAGTGTCGTTCATCGATGACCCGAATATAACGGTATCCGCGAAGGATTATGGCATTGCGGATGACAAAGGTTATTTTATCCGGGACTCGAGCGGCAAAACGAAAAATGTTAATTGGCCTTGGGGAGATGAGTCTGGAGTCATCGACTTCTTTAACCCCGAAGCGCGCAAGTGGTGGGGGGATTTGCACAATCATTTGGCAGACCTGGGGGTTAATGCTTTCTGGACCGATATGAATGAGCCGGCGAGATACAATGCGGATTGGCGTTTTTGGAACGGGGAAGGCAAAGAGGAAGGCGATATCGGCGAAATGCATAATGCCTACGCGATCATGCACCAAAAGTCCATGTTTGATTGGTATAAGGGATATACGCAAAAAAGACCTTTTATACTGACCCGTTCTTTCTTTACGGGTTCTCAGAGATATGCCGCTCCATGGTCGGGCGATATCGAATCCGGTTGGGAAAGCATGGGGCAGCAGATCGGACTCGGAACCGGAATTTCCCTGTCCGGATTTAACATGTGGGGTTTTGATATCGGCGGATTTTCGGGCAATCCTACACCGGATCAGTTCAAACGCTGGATTGAATTGGCGTCCTTTATGCCTGTGCACAGGTTCCACTACGCGAAGTGGGGAAATCCTCAGGAGGCCTGGGAAAATGGGGCCGAAGACGTCGCGAGAAAATACATTTTGCAGCGCCAGCGCCTGATTCCGTATTTCTATTCTTATATGGCGGACAGCGTCATCGGGACGGGCATGGAAGGAGAGTATGGCAGCGGAGGAACCGGCCTGCCGCTGATGCGGGCGATGATGCTGGAATATCCGGACGACAGCGCCACGTATAACATGGACTCCCAATTCATGAACGGTCAAAGTTTTCTTGTGGCGCCCGTCACGGATAACGGCACGATGAAAGACGTCTATCTCCCCGCAGGAGACTGGTATGACTATTCCGACGGAAAAACTGTATACGAAGGGAACCGGACGCTCCGTTACCCGGCGCCGCTCGATAAACTTCCGGTATTCGTTAAAGCGGGCGCCATTATTCCGATGACTCCCGCCATGCAGTATGTCGGCGAGAAGAAAATCGATGTCATGACGATGGATGTTTATCCGCAGCGGGCCGGCGGCACTTCTTCATTTGTTTTATACGAGGATGACGGCGAAAGCTTGGGGTACGAACAGGGCCGGTACAGCACCACGAAGTTTGAAAATACGGTACATCCGGGAGCGGACGGCGCGACAAATACGTTTAAAATTAATGCAAGGCAGCAGGGGAAAGGCAGATTCGAGCCGGATCCACGAAGTTATATGCTGCAGTTTCATCAAACGGTTAGGAATGACATGACCGTACGTCAAGATGGCATAATTCTTCAAGAATACACATCGCTGAATGAATTGGAAAAGGCGGAATCCGGCTGGTTTACGGATCGTAATTCATTGATCACCTATGTGAAAATTCCGGATCGCGGCCAAGAGACCGTCATCGAGTTGTCAGGCCGGTTAACCGGCGACAATCCATTTACCGTGGCTTCTTCTTTTAATCTAAGTAAACTGGAAGCGGGAAAAGTCTTGCATGCGGACATCACCGTGAAAAACAACGGCGCCTATGCGGATACCGTATTGATCATGGCCGCTTTGTACGACCAAGCGGGAGACATCGTTAACGTTTCGAGTATACCGAAAACGATCGGAGCAGGAACAGCGGAAGTCGTGAAGGCAGGCTTCAAACTTCCAGACCGAATCCAGGGGCATCGGGTCAAAATATTCGTCCGGGACGGAAGCAGTCCCGAAGCGAAACCGTTCAAGCTTTTATCCAATGAACTGGTTGTTCAATAAAAGGGAGATGGTGAGATGAAAAAACATGCCGGATTTATGATAGCAGCGTTGTTCGCCTTGTTCTTGATGCTGCCGTTAAGCGCGGGAGCCGAGGAAGCGGTTGCGATCAAAGGAATGAAAGCGGCAATGGACAAAACGACGAAAAAAGTATCCATCGAAGGGATGGTTGTAGGTAGTTCTGCCGTGAATGTAACGCTGAAAGTGCTTGATCCCGGAGGCGAAATCGATTATGTGGATCAAACCAAAAGCGCGGAGAACGGGAAATTCAGTTTTGCATTTACGCTTTCAAGTTCGCTGAAAGGCACTTATACGGCATATGTCGGCACAGAACGCCTGAGTGAGCCGGAGAAGATTACTTTTGAGTATAAAGACGGCAGCCCTGGCGGAGGCGGCGATAACGGCGGAGTTGGCGGCGGCAACGGAGGAAGCGGCGGAAACGGCAGCGGGGCAGGCGGCAATCCGACAGCACCAAGCGATTCCGACTTGCTTCAATTGCAAGCGGACGGTTCCGTCAAGGCGGTGATCGAAACCAAGCTTGAGCAAGATGGAACAACTGCGGCAGGTGCGGTTGGCGAGCAGGATTTGCAGAAAGGGTTCGCGAAGGCGAAAGCGGGCCAAGAGGGTAAAAAGAAAGCGATTATTGAGCTTAAAGAACGCAAAGAGGCGAAGAAATATGCCCTTGATCTTCCTGTATCGTATCTATCCGCTCATCCTGAATGGATCATTGAAGTGAGAACGCCTAAGGCAGCGGCAATTTTGCCTGGACATATGCTGCAAGAGATGGAGGCCAAAGGGAAGAACTTCCGTTTCATCATCGCTGAGGCTAAGGCCGAAGGCGTGGAAAAAAAGGTGAAAGAGCAAATCGGTCCTCGGCCGGTCATTGAAATTCTGGCAGAAATGGATGGAAAGGCGATCCGCTGGGCGAATGAACTCGCTCCTGTTACTGTAAAGATCCCTTATTCGTCCGGCGCGAATGAAGAGGCTGCGCGAATCGGCGTACTTGATATAAGCGAACAAGGCCAAGCAAAAGCGGTGCCGCAGGCTGCGTATAACAAAGCCGATCAGTTCGTGCAATTCCGGACTGGGCATACAGGAACTTATGCGGTCATCAATACGGGAATGGAGTCTAGTACCCCTGCGAGTCAGCCTTTTGAGGATCTCGGCAACTACCCGTGGGCTCAGCAGGCGATCGGGGAATTGGCTGCAAAAGGAATCGTAAAAGGGACTTCCCCGAAAACATTCAGCCCTGCCGATCAAGTGACCCGAGCCGATTTTGTTCTGATGCTCGTCAGAGCTTTGGATTTGCAGGCTGACGCAGCAGGCGGTTTTGCGGATGTGAAGCCAAACGATTATTACTATGAGGCGGTAGGTATTGCCAAAAAATTGGGTATCGTTACCGGAATCAGCGGCGAGCGTTTTGAACCGAAAGCGGAGATCACCCGGCAGGATATGATGGTCATGACGGCCAGAGCGTTGGAGGCGTCAGGGAAAGGAATCCAAGGGAAGAAGGAGGATCTTGCCGGATACCAAGATGCAGCGAAAGTGGCGGACTACGCCGCGACCAGCGTTGCGGGCTTGATTTCGCAAGGCCTGATTCAGGGCAGCAACGGTTTGATCCATCCGCACAGCCATGCCACCCGAGCGGAGACGGCTGTCCTGATATACCGGATTTTCCGTTTATAATCTGAGATTTGGTTTGCATGGCATAAGGAAAGCCCCTGGCTGCAGCTCAACTGCAGCTAGGGGTAAAGCAGATCTTAGAAGCGCAGGGGAGTCCCATACCTTCACAACCTCATGAATTTAGTTTAAAACACGAAGCGCCCTGTCCGGGCGCTTTTTGTGCATTCAGCCAGATTGAAACTAGCGCTTTGCAAAACCTATATCCCTTGTTTGATCTGCTGGCGGTTGTCCCACAACAGCTTGCGCAGGTTCGACTTGGAACCCTGAATCACGAAATATGGAATTTGGTACTGCTTGGCCACTTCAATGGTGCCCCATGATGCCCGGTGGGAGGTGGCTGTCAGCAGGAGAAACAAAGCCTGGGAGGATTTCAAATCCGGATATACTCTTTCAGGACTTGTGCCATTTTCATGGATCAGTTCAGCTCCGGTTTCTACGACCACGGACTCGAACCATTTCCGCTGGCCGCCGATGATCACAATTTTGCATCCTTCCAGGAACGGTTCCGGTTTTTCTTTTTTGGGGCCATAGTCAGTTATAGCTGTGCTTGGGGTGGAGGCGCCCGTTTTGGTTTCCGCAGGTACGGGACCATTAACCGGATACAGGCGAACCAGGCGGGCAACGCGGCTGTTTTCGGCAATATTAAAGGTGCAGGGCGCGCCGTCGACGGGCTTTTGAATTTCGATGTCTTTATAATGGATGGGGTAACGTTGGTCGGGATGATTCATGTCCACGCAATACCATACATGATACGCTCCCAGCAGAACATACCCTTTAAACTGCCGGACCGGGCTGTATGTGTCGTCGCCTTGAAACAAAACCTCAATGTCGTAATAAACCGTCCCATCTTTGGGTTTTGGCCTGCATAATACTTCCGCTTCGTGTTGCAAATCATGTTGATATACCATCGATTCGGTAATATTGAATACCTCGCCGTTTTCCAGGCTGATATATCCTCCATGATCGCGCCGGTAAAATATGCCGTTAAAGGTTTGCACCTCATCCTCATCCGGCTTATTTTGTTCTGCCTCCATCATCTGAGTGGTTTCCGCAGGTGGTGCTTCAGGCTGTTCTACCGCCGATTCGGGCTCGTCCTGATCCAGATAATCCTCAAGCAAGTCCATCAGATCGAGAATCTTTTTTAACTGTGCGCGCAGCTCGCTTTTATGAGGAGAGTTCTTCAGCTTGCGGTTGATCTCGTCCATATTTTCGTATAACCCGGAGAGCAAGTGGGAAGCCGATTCTTTGGAATCCTGGGAGCGGTGCCCCATTTCACGGATTTCCCGTTTAAGGGCAGAGAGTTCCTTGTCTTTTTGTATCACTAATTTTTCCGACTTGCTGAGCGCCTTGCCTGCATCTTGCAATTGTTCGAGCAGCGCGTTTTTTTCTTCTTCCCAGTTGGTTTGCAGTTGTTTCCAGAATAGTTCATGCTTTTTTTGCCTGTTTCGGGATTCTTGCCATTGTTCTCTGTCCTGCTGCATTTTTAGTTCAAGCTGTTGCTCCTTTAGCGCCGCTTGCTCCAGTTTGAGCTGCTGCTGCATCAACAGTTTGGTTTTGTGATCCAGTTCTTTGCGCAGCGACTGTTTGGTGCGTTCGGCTTCTTGAAGTTTGGCGGCGAGGTTATCGATTTTATTTTTCAGCTTCTGTTCTCTTGCCGTGTTCAGATCGGAAGGGACGGGGAGCTCTTCTTTAACGGCCGAGGCTTCGATGTTGGGTGCGTCGATTTGAGCGAGTCTTGTCTTGAAAAGTTCAATTTGGCTGTGCCACGAATCATGCAGAGGTTCGCGCGCGGGATGGAAGTATAAGGCCCAATACGTATGATACAGGCCGCAACGGTTGGATAGCGGTTCAAGCTCACGTATAAAGGTATCCCATGTGCTTTCGTCTTCGTTTTCGATCAGGTTAGCGACTTCGTAAATGAGGGCGGAGATGAACTGACGCTTTCGGTTGTTATCTTTTGCAGCTTGTAAAATAAACTGGTTGATCTCTTTTTGGAACAAGAGATGCGGGAATTTCTTGCGCTGGTTATGAAAAAAGGTGATATCAAGGTTAGAAGCCATTTCCTGCTTGCCTTTATCATTCATTTCTTTTAGCAAACCGCGTATTTCAGGCAGCTGCAGGGGGAGGGGGTCTTCCCTGTTAACAAGGTTTTGGTATTTGTGAATATCCTCTCTGATCGTCGGCTGAGAAGAGTCGTTTAACCATTTCCTGATCATTTTGGAATTGATTTTACTAGCCATAGGAGTCCCCCTCGAGAATGATAATAAAAATGCTTGCTTGGTTTGAAAAAGCGGAGCATAGATGAATGGCTTGTTTGAGTTTGGAGGTAGATCGTTCATTTCTTATAAATATAAGGATTTTGCAAAAATCCAATAAGCGGCTTTAAAGAATCTCTC
Source organism: Paenibacillus azoreducens (assembly GCF_021654775.1). Classification (NCBI taxonomy): domain Bacteria; kingdom Bacillati; phylum Bacillota; class Bacilli; order Caryophanales; family Paenibacillaceae; genus Paenibacillus; species Paenibacillus azoreducens. Next base: position 1,322,744 of record NZ_AP025343.1, read on the forward strand.
CGGGACCCGCCCATCATCCACAAAAGCTGTAACGGACACCAGAGACTGGTGACTTTTGGACGACGCTAACGACACCGCATCGTCCACTAAAGCTTATAACGGACACCAGAGACGCTAAGAGGCTGAAAAAGGCCGATCCCAATTTGTAACGGACATCCTGCATCTTAGAAGCGAAAAACTTGGTCAAAAGGCCGATTCCGGCGCTCTAAGCTGCAAATATGTCCGTTAGACTTGCGCCATGAGCGAAATGATGCATCTAAGCGTCCATTATGTCCGTTAGAATCCAAGCGCCGCCCATTTTTCTTTTGACTAGTAATTTTTGACAAAAGGTATGCGGTATCCTGCTTTTTAGTAGAAAAAAAGTTCACCAAGGACAACGTAACACGCCACAATACAAAAAAGAGGGGGGGCCGTCGAGTGGATGTTATTTAGATGTAAGCGGAGAGTTCATGAAGATTGGCTTTTCCCGCCATTAATGAGAAGCCGGAACCCGGGAACTGAGTCCCCTTGTTCCGGCTTCTATATAAGTTGAACCAATATTCCTCTCTAACGAAACGTGATATTGCTATTTGCAACAAAAAAGGCCTTTTGAAATTTTAACGAAACAGGGTATCGTTATTAAGCTAAATAAGTACTTGCAAGTCTGATTTTATCCAAAATAACGATCTGTCGTTTCGTTAGATTTCATTTGTTTTTGTTTTTGAAGCAATAGCATTCTGTAGTTTCGTTAGAGAAACCTAAGCGAACGTAGAAGCGTTAGTACATGCTTCCGAGGCAGCCTTTTTTCAAAAAGCTTTCAGCTTCGAAAAATATCATTCCTCCCAGGTTAATTTTTCCAAAATGGGTTTTCTGTAGAGGAAATGGACCTTCTATAAAGGATTGGACTCTCTTACGTTCGTGGCTATGCAGTTATAGGAATCCGTTCAGGCGCGACATTTCCTGGGGCATCTGAAGCAGCAGGGCAAGCCAACGCTCCACATGCTGTTCCATTCGCTCGCTTGGTCCGATCGGACTAATAGCGGCCAGCACGTTACCGTTGGGCGACGCAATTCCGGTAACGCCGATATTACGCATATCGATAAAACACATTCTTGTCAGGGGGCTGGAAGGAAAATGATTTTGCCTGCCGAATCATTGTAAGTATCAGGTAGAAATAATGAGCACGTGCAAAGAGTAGCTTATTTAGGTGCGAATGTGAAGTGCACATGATTTTCCTGGGGGATTCGCACCAAGAATATCTTGATCTTTATACATAAATGGGATTAAAAGTAAAAGCAAGTGGTGATTATGAGGTATAAAGACGGTTTTTGCAGCCATTTTGGCTTGAAAATCGGAGTCGCATCCTATGCGGATGCGTGGATTGAAAGCTAAATAACGCGTTTTCTGAAACAGGAGCAAACGTCGCATCCTATGCGGATGCGTGGATTGAAAGCTCAAACGCGCATTTGATGGCAACTGGAGATTCCGTCGCATCCTATGCGGATGCGTGGATTGAAAGCATCCGCATCTGCTGTAATGCCAAGCAGTGTAAGTCGCATCCTATGCGGATGCGTGGATTGAAAGCATCCGCATCTGCTGTAATGCCAAGCAGTGTAAGTCGCATCCTATGCGGATGCGTGGATTGAAAGTTCAATAACGCATCTTTTTGACCGTCACCAGCAGAGTCGCATCCTATGCGGATGCGTGGATTGAAAGGCATTGAATTTATTTTTTATTCCTGGCCCGCAAGTCGCATCCTATGCGGATGCGTGGATTGAAAGTGATAATAATCAGGATTGCCAGCGTATCCCGTATCGGTCGCATCCTATGCGGATGCGTGGATTGAAAGCTACTCGGGGAATGCCTGCTACTGGACCGACTTGGTCGCATCCTATGCGGATGCGTGGATTGAAAGATGAATACAAGCAGAACACCAAACCAAAGCGAACCGTCGCATCCTATGCGGATGCGTGGATTGAAAGCCCTGTATAGCATATATCTCCCAGATAAGCGAAGTCGCATCCTATGCGGATGCGTGGATTGAAAGTCCGGATGGCCGATCCGAAAGCAAGGGCAGAGATGGCACGTCGCATCCTATGCGGATGCGTGGATTGAAAGTCTTACCAGTAGTAAGGATGGATCGTTAATATCGTCGCATCCTATGCGGATGCGTGGATTGAAAGACCGTAACGCCGGATACAAAGGTGTACCACGTGCCGGTCGCATCCTATGCGGATGCGTGGATTGAAAGAAAACTCAAGTTGTTTTTAGAAATGAGTCGGGTGGTCGCATCCTATGCGGATGCATGGATCGAAAGGCCATAATGCCGATCATTGCGGACGTTTTCTCAAGTCGCATCCTACACGGATGCGTGGATTGAAAGTACTGCGAAGGTTATGCAAAACGTTATGCACGAGCCGATCCAACCGGATGCGTAAATAACCGAATAGCTACCGCTTTGACAGCCCCATTGTAAACTCGCCAATTTCGCAAATTTCATTGTGAATTGGCGATTTTTTATTTTGTGCTGATTTAAGATAATTGTTGAGGTATTTAAATTTGCTTGTGACCACTAAATCAGAAATTATTGACAAAACCTTGTCCTTTATGACTGATATGGGTTATTCGAATCCATAATAATTGATTTTTTGGAAGGATATCTCAATTACCTGTCGAATGTCGTTAACAATAAGGGAAAATTGTCGTAGATATTTGGTCCTGGTAGAGATGGGAGAATCCTGTTTTAGGAGGGGGAGGAATGAATTATATCGCCCATATTCGCGAAAGCGATCATCAAATACAAACAGTTGAAGAGCATCTTCTAGCAGTAAAAAAGTTGGCGGAATCTTTTGGGGAAAAATTAGGCGTCAAGCATATAGCCGGACTCGCGGGTCTGCTGCATGATTTAGGGAAGTATACGAACAAGTTTAAGGATTACATATGGAAGGCAGTCCATGATCCAGGGTCAGCCCCACCGCGTGGAAGTGTGAATCACTCCACTGCAGGCGGCAAGCTATTGTACGATTTGTTTCATACCGGGAAAATAGATACTCACCGAGGACTGTTGGCCGAAGTTGTTGGAAACGCCATCATTTCTCATCACTCATATCTTCAAGATTTTTTGAGACCGGATTTGGAATCCGACTATTTACGGCGCGTAAGGGATTCTACTCCTGATGAATACGAATGGACTATCCCCACATTTTTTGAGCATGTCATGAGCGAAGCGGACTTTCGGGAATATGTAGATCGGGCAGCGGATGAATTAGGAGCCTATCTGAACAAAAAAACTTCTGCTTCCTCTGAAATGAAGTTAATGTTCTTAACCAAGTTTATTTTTAGCGCATTAATCGATGCGGATCGGACGAATACCCGGCTGTTTGAGGAGAACAAAACGTTTGAACCGGAGCTGGAACATATCAAGCTTTTTTCAGATTATTATAAAAAGTTAATGCTCAAACTCAATTCATTTGCGGATCAAAGCCAGTCACAGTCGGCTATTAACCAATTAAGGAGTAAAATGTCCGAACGATGCGAGGATTTTGCAGGGAAGCCGTCAGGTGTTTATACATTATCGATTCCTACTGGCGGAGGAAAAACGTTAGCCAGCTTGAGAAATGCGTTAAAACACGCCATGACCTATCGCAAAAAACATATCATCTATATCGTTCCTTACACGACAATCATCGAACAGAATGCTGCTGAAGTACGCAAAATCCTCAAGGACGATGCCAATATTCTGGAGCATCATTCCAATGTGGTGATCGATGACAGCGACGAGAATGAAGATTCGGATGACATGAACGATATGCAGCAAAAGCTTAAATTAGCAAAAGACAATTGGGATTCACCGATTATTTTTACCACCATGGTGCAATTTCTGAATGTGTTTTACGCCAAGGGCAGCAGAAATATTCGCAGACTGCATAATTTGGCAGAGTCCGTCATTATTTTCGACGAGGTTCAGAAGGTTCCGGTTCCATGCGTTTCGTTATTTAATGAAGCCGTTAATTTCTTGCGGGCATATGGGCACTCCAGCATTGTACTTTGCACTGCCACGCAACCGGCGCTTGATTTTGTTGAACATAAACTTGAAATGGGCCCGGATGCAGAAATGATAGACAATTTGGATCAAGTTATTGAAGCTTTTAAACGTGTGGAAGTGATCGACCGGGCGACGGATGAAGCTTTTAACAATGAGAGTTTATGTGAGTTTGTTATTGAAAAAATGGAAGACTCGCAAAGCGTTCTGGTTATTTTGAATACAAAATCCGTAGTGAAAAAGCTTTACCAGATTTTAAAGACGGCAGCAGAGCATATACCTGTTTATCATCTCAGTACGTCGATATGTGCGGCTCACCGGAATAAGCTGCTGCAAGAAATACGGGACCATTTAAAACGCGGCAACAAAATCATTTGCGTCAGCACGCAGCTTATTGAGGCCGGGGTGGATGTCAGTTTCAAATGCGTGATTCGCTCCTTGGCCGGACTGGATTCCATTGCGCAGGCTGCGGGGAGATGTAACAGACATGGGGAAAGCGAGCTACAGCAGGTTTATGTGATCGATCATATGGAAGAGAACCTGAAATTTTTGCGGGAGATCAAGGAAGGCAAAGAGATTTCGAAAAAAATCCTCATCGATTTAAAACGTGATCATACCCAACATGGCGGCAATATTTTATCGCTGGAAGCGATGGAGCGGTATTTTACAGAGTTTTATTCAAAATTTCATTCGAAGCTGGAGTATCCTTTACCGAAATTAGGTACGGATGTTACCATCACCAGGCTGCTTGCAGCTGACAAAAGAGAGAACTCGTATTATCAAGCTTATAAAAATAACAAGGGGGCGCTTCCATTATTTTTGGCCAACAGTTATAAAACGGCGGCAGAGCACTTTCATGTCATCGACGATCTGACCACTTCGGTGATCGTTCCATATGGGGACGAGGGAAAAGATCTGATAGCGGACTTAAACGGTGATCGGAACATTGAGGATCTGACGCGTTTATTGCGAAGAGCACAGCAATATACTATCAACTTGTTTAAATATGAGCTGGATCAATTGGATAAAAACAATGGCCTGGCAAGCTGCCTTGACGGAAAGGTATTGGTGTTAAAAGAAGGGGCTTATAGCGATGAATTTGGCCTCGATTTGGAGAACGACAGCGGGTTTGATTTGAGTATGTACTAAATATATAGAATAAAAACCTATCTGTTCATAACAAGATAGGTTTTTATATCATTCAAAATAATTTTAAATCCACGCTGTTGAAGAAATAGCGACAAGTAATTATTGCATATATAGCATTTTGTGTAAATGATTCTTATTATGAATAATATTATAGACGAAATTAGTATTTTGTTTTATTATGGAAACTAAGGAAGATAATTGGAGGTGTTATTTCTGTAATGTAGTTGATTGAAGAAATTTGAAATGGAATCTGCTCCAACAGAATTGTTACTTGTTTCCTCTGGTCTAGTTTCTGTAGCAAGCGGGAGTTGAAGTCCCTGATGTGATTTGTCCCATACTCAATGAACGCAAGGAGATTGGGACAACTTTTCGCTCCAAGAATAATTATAAGGAAGTCTTGTATTATGTTTGTTAAATGCGCTGAGCCATCGAATATACATTCAGATTTTCGAGCTTTGATAAATCTTCAAAAGAAGCTTATCAGAGATTTTAGTCAAGTAAGATGTCAGATACAGAATTGGTTGGACTGTTTTTTTCCGAAGTATGGACAAGTATTTAAAGATTGGGAGGGCAAGGCATCGTTAATAACACTAAGCGAATTTCCGACTCCAACTGAAATTGTAATGTTAGGTCCGAAAGCAATTTTATGTCGTTGGAAGAAAGACGTAAAACGTGCGGTTGGATACAAACGAGCAGTCCAGTTATTTGAAGCGGCGAATCAATCTATTGAGCTTAGCAAAGGGTTGAAAACAGCGGAAATTGAGCTAAGAATGCTCCTCGAAAAATATAAAATGCTCGGCAAACATCTTACGGAGATTCTGACTGAGTTGAGACGGTTATTAGTTCAAATTTCAGGAGCCAAAGAGATGCTGGTCATGCCCGACCTTTCCATCATAAACCTAGCTAGCTATTTATCTGAGTTGGAACACCCTAGAAACAATTGATTTTTCGACAATGTTTTCAAACAAGCTGAAGCTGTGAGACAACGATATACAATTACGATGATTTTCCTGTTTACATGGGGGAAGCTGATCGGAATGGCGTGGATGTTAATAATTGATTGAGATTAATATTCAGAACTTTTCTCCGTCATTTCCCCCTAATGATTATGTATTTAGTTGTTTATCATCCATCATTGAGAAATGAAGATTACAACGTCTAAAAGTAAGTGGGGGCAGATATTAAATTGCGAAAGGAGGTGATTCTATGAGAAATGCAATCGAATTCGAAGTTTATGGAAATTATGCGCTTTTTACGGACCCCTTAACCAAATTGGGCGGGGAAAAGCTATCCTATCAGGTGCCAACTTACCAAGCGATTAAAGGCATCGTTGAAAGCATTTACTGGAAGCCGACCCTCATCATGATTGTCGATGAGATTCGTGTCATGAATGCAATTCGTATGGAGTCTAAAGGCATTCGTCCGATTGAATACGGGGGCGGCAACACGCTTGCAAACTATACCTATTTAAAAGATGTCCGCTATCAGGTGCGGGCTCATTTTGAATTCAATCTGAATCGCCCGGATTTAGCACATGACCGTAATGAACATAAGCATCATAATATTTTAAAACGTTCTCTCAAAGCGGGGGGCCGCAGAGATATTTTTCTGGGAGCCCGCGAATGTCAGGGGTATGTGGAGCCGTGCGAATTTGGTTCAGGCGATGGATTTTATGATGGATATGGCGAGATTCATCTCGGCAATATGGTGCATGGGATCAATTATCCGGATGAAACAGGGCGGGATCAGATGGAAGTCCGTTTATGGATTCCTAAAATGAAGGATGGCTATATTAAATTTGACCGACCAGAGGATTGCCCTCAGGTTCGAGTGATCTCAGAAATGAAGCCGAAGCATTTTGATGAAAACAATGTAGAATCGGTTGACGATCTTTTTGCCCAAATGGAAGGGGGTGAAGCTCTTTGAGTTGGTTGCTGAATTTATATGAGACCTATGAATCTAACTTGGACTTGGTTGGTGAAATCGAAACAAGAGCGAATGACCAGGAATTCACATTGCTGCCCATTTCCCACACCACCCAAAATGCTCACATTGAAGTCACCGTTTCGGAAAATGGTGAATTTCACTCGGCGTCCGTAATTGACAAAAAGGATGCAAGCACATTAATTCCATGTACGGAAAAATCGGCGAGCCGTGCGGGGAAGGTCATCTCTCCATATCCCTTGCATGACAAACTCGTTTATGTTGCCGGGGATTTCACGGCATATGCGGGAAGTGGGAATGAAGCGGAATCTTTTGCCCATTACATCAAGCAGTTGGGGGATTGGGCGAACTCTTCGTATGCCACTTGGAAAGTTCGGAGTATCTATAACTATCTCAAAAAAGGCTGCTTGATTCAGGATCTGATCAAAGAACGCATTTTATTCGTGGATACGGACAAACGCCTGATTGAGAAATGGGATAAAAAGTATGAGTCGCTGTATCCCGAAAAGCCGTTTATTTTTTCCGTACTTGCGGGAGGGCAGGAGAGTGCTTTTGTCCGGTTTAATGTACGGGCGCGGGATATTGAGAAGGATGTATGGGATGATCAGGAGATGTACAAGTCCTGGATCGATTACTATCAAAACCTGCTCGGCGATGAGGATATTTGCTTTGTCACGGGAAACAGGCAGCCAAGCACCGACAAACATGCCAACAAAATCCGGAATGCGGCGGACAAAGCTAAATTAATTTCGGCCAATGACTCAAGCGGTTTTACATATCGGGGCCGGTTTAATGCAAGCCATGACGCTGCCAGCATTAGTTACGAGGTGTCGCAAAAAGCGCATAATGCGTTGAAATGGTTGATTAATCGCCAAGGGAAAATCATTGATCTACGGGTATTTTTGATTTGGGGAAATGATGATCTTAATGTGCCCGACCCTACCGAGGATACGTTTGCGATTGGTCCTGCACCAACTGAAGTTGCAGCCAAGAGGTCTTTTACGAACCGGGAATATGCCCAAGAAGTATACAAATTAATGGACGGTTACAAAAGCAACTTGTCGAGCAAACCGAAGATTAATATCCTGGTCCTTGATTCGGCGACAACGGGGCGCATGGCCGTACTTTATTACCGGAACATGGATAAAGAAATCTATTTGGAAAAGCTGAAAGATTGGCATACAAGTTGCGCATGGCTGCATCGCTACCGTAAAAACCGTGAAGGGGATTTTGTGCAGTTTTATGGAGCCCCGGCAACCAAAGATATTGCATTTGCCGCTTACGGACCGCGAGCGAATGAAAAAATCGTCAAAGGTTTGATGGAGCGGATGCTGCCATGCATCGTCGACGGTGCCAACATTCCTCAAGATATTGTCAAAAGCGCTTTTCACCGCGCCTCAAATCCGGTGTCGATGGAAAAGTGGGAGTGGGAAAAAACGCTCAGCATTACATGCGCGTTGATCAATAAAACATTGAAGACCAGAAAGGAGGAGTTTGGTTTGGCATTGAATACGGAAAACGATGATCGCGACTACTTATTTGGCCGCTTATTAGCCGTTGCGGATGTACTGGAAAGACGGGCTCTCGGGGACGAGACGCGTGCGACGAACGCAATCCGTTATATGAACTCTTTTTCCATGCATCCCGAAAGAACCTGGATGACTATTCAAAGAAGTTTGCAGCCATATCAAGCACGGTTGGGGACAAAAGCTACCTATCTTACGAAGATTATGGATGAAATCGCTTCGAAATTTAAAGTGGAGGATTTCAATAATAGGTCGTTAAGCGGCAAATATTTGTTAGGTTTTTATAGCCAAAGACATGAGCTTTATCAAAAGAAAGAAAACAATAACGATGCCAATGAAGCATCCGGTGAGGAGTGATTGCGATGTCAGTATTAGATCATAAAATCGATTTTGCCGTCGTGTTATCTGTAAAAGGCGCTAATCCCAATGGAGACCCGTTAAACGGTAATCGTCCAAGACAAAATTATGACGGGCATGGAGAAATATCGGATGTGGCGATTAAACGGAAAATCCGAAACAGGCTGCAGGATATGGGAGAACCGATTTTTGTACAATCTAATGACCGAAAAACCGATGCGTTCAGCAGCTTAAGAGAACGTGCCGATGCGAATGAGGAACTGAATAAAATACTGAAATCAAAGACAGCATCAGGCGATGATTTTGCTAAAATCGCATGTGAGTCCTGGATCGATGTCCGCAGCTTTGGGCAGGTGTTCGCGTTTAAGGGTGGGGCGGATAAAGGCGTATCCGTAGGTGTGAGAGGCCCTGTATCAATTCATACGGCGACCAGCGTTTTACCAATTGATATTACCAGTATGCAGATCACGAAAAGCGTGAACTCGGAGCCGGGGAAGGACCGGGGATCGGATACGATGGGGATGAAGCATCGCGTGGATTTTGGTGTATACGTTTTTTATGGCAGCATCAATACTCAACTGGCTGAAAAGACAGGCTTCTCAAACGAAGATGCAAACAAGATCAAAGAAGCGCTGGTAACATTGTTTGAAAATGATGCATCGGCAGCCAGACCGGACGGAAGTATGGAGATTCATAAGGTATACTGGTGGGAACATAATTCAAAATTGGGTCAATACTCTTCCGCCAAAGTACATCGTTCATTAACCGTAGAACCACGTGTTGAGGAACCAAAATCTTTTGATGAATATGTTATTGAACTCACGGAGCTTGATGGTCTGAAGGTTGAGATTCTGGATGGCCTATAATGATGAAGATGATTATTTGATGCTGTCTGGCATCCAGCATTTTCAATTCTGCAAGCGGCAATGGGCACTCATTCATATCGAACAACAATGGGAAGAGAATGTAAAGACGATCGAAGGGCAGTATCTCCACCGCAATGCAGACCAACCGTTTACGAGAGAAAAGCGCGGCGATAAACTTGTCGTCCGCGCGATGTCTGTCAAGTCGCATGAACTGAAGATGAGCGGCATTTGCGATGTGGTCGAGTTCGTACAAGATAGCCGTGGAGTAGAGATTAATGGAGCCGAGGGCAAATATTTAGTTTTCCCGGTTGAGTATAAACGCGGCAAGCCTAAAACGGATGAGTCGGATGTGCTGCAATTGGCTGCTCAGGCAATCTGTCTCGAGGAGATGCTGCTATGTGAAGTACAGATGGGCTTTATTTTTTACCAAGAACTGAAACATAGGGTTGAAGTGTCACTAACGGATGACGTAAAACAAAAAGTCAGATCGGTTGTGGCTGAGATGCATGATTATTATAAGCGTGGCCATACTCCCAAAGTTAAAACTGGTCCATTTTGCAAAAATTGTTCGCTCCATTCCATTTGCTTGCCATCCCTAATGACAAAACGGACTGTGCGAAGCTATATAGAAGGGAAGATCCGGGATGAAGCGTCTTCTTAATACGTTATATGTCACGCAACCAGATATATATTTATCACTGGACGGGGATAATATTGTGTTGCTGAAGGAACAAGAGAAGGTTGGACGTTTGCCGCTGCACAATCTGGAATCTATTGTCGCTTTTGGTTATACGGGCGCCAGTCCGGCACTAATGGGGTATTGTGCGGAGCGGAATATAGCGATCACATTTATGACGATGAGCGGGAGGTTTTTGGCTCGTGTTATTGGACAAAGCAAAGGGAATGTGGTGTTGCGTAAGAAGCAGTATCTTATCTCTGCGGATGAATCTTTGTCTGTAAAAACTGCCCGCAACTTTATTATCGGCAAAATATATAACCACAAATGGATAATTGAGCGAATGACTCGCGACTATCCGCTTCGAATTAATGTGGCTGAATTCAAGGAAATTTCCGGGCAGCTATCATCCATTATTTTAGATGTAAGAGCGTGCGAGGACCTAGAGCGGTTAAGAGGATTGGAAGGACAAGCTGCATTCAGCTACAATAAGGCGCTGGGACAAATGATTTTGCAGCAGACAGACGATTTTTATTTTCGTTCCCGCTCTCGTAGGCCTCCGCTGGATAATATGAATGCGATGCTTTCTCTGGCGTACACATTGCTGGCAAATGATATGGCTGCCGCCCTGGAAGCGGTTGGGCTGGATGCCTATGTTGGATTCCTGCACCGGGATCGTCCCGGGCGGGCATCTTTGGCACTTGATGTTATGGAAGAGCTGCGGGGAGTCTACGCTGACAAATTTGTTTTGACCTTGATCAATAAGAAGATTGTAAACAAGGATGATTTTTATACAAAAGAAAACGGCGCTGTTTTGATGACAGATGAGGCCAGGAAGAAATTTTTAGCGGCATGGCAAAATAAAAAGCAAGAGAAAATAGAGCATCCGTATTTGGGCGAGAAAATAAGCTGGGGACTGGTTCCGCATGCTCAAGCATTGCTACTGGCGCGTTATTTGCGCGGCGATCTGGATGAATACCCTCCATTTTTATGGAAGTAGGTGTTTGATTTGTTAGTTCTAGTCACATATGATGTAAAGACAACAAGCATGACCGGGCAGCAAAGATTGCGCCGAGTTGCAAAGCTATGCCAAAACTACGGCCAAAGAGTTCAAAATTCGGTATTTGAATGCATCGTAGATGCAACTGAGTTTGCTCTTTTAAAAATAAAACTGATGGAAGTTATCGACCAAGAACAGGACAGTATCAGGTTCTATCAGCTTGGCAACAATTACAAAAACAAGGTGGAGCATTTTGGAGTTAAAGAATCCCTGGATCTTGAAGGTCCATTGATTCTATAGTAATTTGACGGTGCGAACCCCAAGTGCACATGCATTTCCCGGGGGATTCGCACCAGAAATATCTTGATATTTATCCATAAATGTTATTTTATGTATATAAGTGTTCGTAAACAAGTATGTTTTCGACAAAAAAGTACTGGTTTTCAGGCTTTTTTACTTGAAAATCGGAGTCGCATCCTATGTGGATGCGTGGATTGAAAGGTATCCATTGGCGCACCTGAGACGGTCTATCATGTCGCATCCTATGTGGATGCGTGGATTGAAAGCATATGATTTTAGTACAATTACTAGAATGTTATTGGGTCGCATCCTATGTGGATGCGTGGATTGAAAGCACTCTTCTTGGTTTGTTTCACAAGCTGGTTACCAGTCGCATCCTATGTGGATGCGTGGATTGAAAGACCTCCTTCTCCCCCATCGTCCTTTTTAAAAAGTGGTCGCATCCTATGTGGATGCGTGGATTGAAAGGTCGGCATCATCCTGGAGCTTTACGAGTTGATCTTGTCGCATCCTATGTGGATGCGTGGATTGAAAGAACATACGCCGGATCCAGTATATGGAGCGAGGTAGTCGCATCCTATGTGGATGCGTGGATTGAAAGCAAAAAGGGAGAATAATAAATGGAATTTTACATGCCGTCGCATCCTATGTGGATGCGTGGATTGAAAGAACCATTAGTTTCGAATCTTGGTTTGATCAACTTGTCGCATCCTATGTGGATGCGTGGATTGAAAGAAATGTTGCAAACGGCAACCCTGCCGCACGTTTTACGGTCGCATCCTATGTGGATGCGTGGATTGAAAGACTGATTTGATTTGCAAAATTTGTATTGGTGTCCAGTCGCATCCTATGTGGATGCGTGGATTGAAAGCGATTGAGATAAGTCAAACCCTCCTACGCACGGCCTAGTCGCATCCTATGTGGATGCGTGGATTGAAAGTGGACTGCTCATCTGCCAAAGATGCTGATGAGCTGGTCGCATCCTATGTGGATGCGTGGATTGAAAGATATCATCCGGTTTAACAACGTCGGTCATTTTCGTCGCATCCTATGTGGATGCGTGGATTGAAAGCCTTTAGGAGCGCCCGGCCCCCGTTTAGTAACGTTGTCGCATCCTATGTGGATGCGTGGATTGAAAGTGAGCAGCTGCTTCGATTGCGGCATTGATCCGCGTCGCATCCTATGTGGATGCGTGGATTGAAAGTCCGCGGGTACTGGAACGCCCTGGCCGTTTTTGTAGTCGCATCCTATGTGGATGCGTGGATTGAAAGGAGACAGCCAGGAATTCGCAGCTGCGGGAAATCGTCGCATCCTATGTGGATGCGTGGATTGAAAGTTGAATGTTATCGTTGGTATTCTCAAACTTTACTGTCGCATCCTATGTGGATGCGTGGATTGAAAGATATCAGCAGAACAGAGCTAGAAAAAATCAAACGTGTCGCATCCTATGTGGATGCGTGGATTGAAAGCACATCAACACGCAAAGTACCACCAGTACGACCGTCGCATCCTATGTGGATGCGTGGATTGAAAGGTCGTGGTACAATTTACCTCTAGATTCACCGCCTTGTCGCATCCTATGTGGATGCGTGGATTGAAAGTCAAGAAGTTGCTGGAACTGATCCATTTGAAGCAGTCGCATCCTATGCGGATGCGTGGATTGAAAGTGATCTCGGGCTCCCTAAAAGTTGGTTAAGGCCTAGTCGCATCCTATGTGGATGCGTGGATTGAAAGGTCGTGGTACAATTTACCTCTAGATTCACCGCCTTGTCGCATCCTATGTGGATGCGTGGATTGAAAGTCAAGAAGTTGCTGGAACTGATCCATTTGAAGCAGTCGCATCCTATGCGGATGCGTGGATTGAAAGACCCCTTGCGTTTGGAGACGCGTAGCCACTCGCTCGTCGCATCCTATGCGGATGCGTGGATTGAAAGTGATCTCGGGCTCCCTAAAAGTTGGTTAAGGCCTAGTCGCATCCTATGCGGATGCGTGGATTGAAAGGTATCGATGCTGATCGGAAATGGAAATGATGTGACTCGTCGCATCCTATGCGGATGCGTGGATTGAAAGATAGTTTGCCTTGGACTGCTCACGTGATGTAATTCCGTCGCATCCTATGCGGAAGCCAACCATCCCGGTAGTACCAAAAATTATGACCACGTCGCATCCTATGCAGATGCGTGGATTGAAAGATTGGAGATTATTTGTATCTCTTGCAGTAACAACAGTCGCATCCTATGTGGATGCGTGGATTGAAAGTTTTAGATGGAAGCCATCAATGCCTCGACCTGAACCCGTCGCATCCTATGCGGATGCGTGGATTGAAAGTTGTCTGCCCATGATGTGAACTGGATCTTCACTAGGTCACATCCCTCATAGATGCACGGTTTTATGTTCACAACTGCAAAGCTCCCCACTCCGGTCTCATTCTGCACTCGCTGCAGCTTGAGACTTTCTTATGTTCCATACCTCCAAAGAAATCGCAAATGTAAAAATCCTCGGAGTGTTGTAAATATCCTCTATTTCAGTCTAGGGGCTCCCTTTTTATGATGAATATAGATTCTTTGCTTTCTCTGAAAGCGAGGGCGGGGAGTCGGACTATCTTACGAAAAAGGGTTTCGTAAAGCGGAAGGAGTAACAACATGAAGCCGAAAATAGACACACAGCGCTCCATGATTAAACCGAACAGGAGCTTACATGCCAGGCTGGGCAGGCTGGGAAGTTCATCGACGTTTGTTGGCTATTTGTTTGTAGCCCCCATCCTGATTTTGATGGGAATCTGGTTTTATTATCCTCTGATTCAATCGTTTATTTACAGCTTGCAGGATATCAGTTTTTTGAACCCGGATGCGGCCAAGTTTGTCGGTCTCGGCAACTATATCGAAATTGTTAAGGATAAGGATTTTTGGACCGCCTTAAGCCATTCCGCGCTGCTGACAGTCGTGGCGGTGCCGCTGCAGGCGCTCATCGCGCTCGTGATTGCGGTCAATTTGAACAAGGTCAAGCGGATGAAAGGCGTGTTCCGCACTTTGTATTACATGCCTTACATTACGTCCACGATTGCCGTGACGACCGTATTTATGTATTTGTTCATGCAGCACGACGGGATTGTCACTAAAGCGCTGGTTTGGCTTGGATTCCCGGACATTTCCTGGTACGCGGACGTGAAATATGCGCTTCCGTTTCTGATGATCTTAACGATTTGGACTTATGTAGGCTTTTATATGGTGGTATATCTTGGGGGGCTGCAAACGATTCCTAACGATATATATGAAGCGGGCCGCGTTGATGGCGCTAATGGCTGGCAGCAATTCTGGAGGCTTACCGTACCGATGCTGAAGCCGGTAACTTTCCTGGTCATCATGTCCGGGATTATCAATGTCATGCAATTGTTCGACCAACCGTATGCGCTCGCGAGAAACGGATCTCTGGGCAGCCCCGCCGGCGCAACAAGCACCATCGTGACGTACTTCTACAGCCAGGCGTTCAGCTATAACCGTTCCGGCTACGGCAGTGCGGCTGCATTTATTATCTTCGCGATTATCATAACGCTGTCCATGCTGCAAAAACGCTTTATCCGGGAGGAGATCTAAACATGGAAAACCGTAAACATAGCTTCTTCCGATATCTGTTGCTGATCGTTTTCTCCATATTTTTCATCGTGCCGTTCGGTTATGCGATTTATACGTCGCTTTTGTCCAAAGCGGACATCGGCCATTTGGTAATACCTACGAAATGGACGTTTGAGAACTACAAGGACGTTTTCGTGAATTCGGATCTGCTGATCTGGTACAAAAACTCCATTATCGTAACACTCGGCATTTTGATAGGGAACCTGATTGTCAACACGATGGCTGCTTATTCTTTGGCCCGTTTGAATTATAAGGGGAGAGGAGTCGTGTTTTTCTTGATCATCGGGATGATGATGGTTCCTTACCAGGTCATGATTATTCCGATTTTCTCCATGATCGTCGATTTGAAATGGATGAACAGTTATTATGGCTTGATCATTCCGTTCCTGTTCCAAGGATTTCTCGTCTTTTTGATGCGCCAGTTCTTTTTGACGATTCCGAAAGAGCTGGAGGAGGCCGCGGAGGTCGACGGGTTAAACAAAATCAGCATTTTCTTCCGGATCATGCTGCCGTTATCCAAAGGCGCGCTCGGTACACAGATTATTTTCAGCTTTACCGGAACATGGAACTCCTTCGTATGGCCGGTTACGCTCGTGAACGACAGCCGCTGGTACGTGCTGACAGTCGGTCTGAACACGCTTAAAAACCGTTATTTTGAATGGCCGAACCTGACGATGACCGGCGTTGTGCTGCTGACCGTGCCGATCATCATCGTATTCCTGATTTTCCAGCGCCAGATGGAGCAAGGGATTGCCACCACGGGCCTGAAAGGATAAACCGATTCGAAGTAGAGGATAGATAGGGGGAAGAAACTTGATCGGATATAAAGCAAAAGACGCGCTTCAGAATGGATGGGTCATCTCGGAAACTGCTTTTGATGCCAGATATTTGGCTAAATTCGAAACGATTTTCAGCCAAGGCAACGGCTATATGGGACTTCGGGCGGCAACGGAAGAAAGTTATGCGGGAGAACGGCGCAATTTGTTTGTTGCCGGCACGTTTAACCGCTTTGCGAATCAGGAGGTGACCGAGCTGCCGAATGCCGCGGATATGCTTCAGCTTGACATTCGCTTGAACGGCATCCCTTTTCATTTGGAAAAGGGAATGATTCACAGCTACCGCCGGGAGCTTGATCTGCGGCAGGGCGAGCTTCGCCGCGACATCGTCTGGGAGGATGGGCAGGGAGCGCAGTTCAAGCTTTGTTTCAGGCGTTTTGTATCAATGAGCAACCTGCATCTGCTGGGGATGAGGGTGGAAATTACGCCGCTCACGCAACCTGCCGAGATTTCCATCGTTTCCGGGATTAACGGGCAAATGACGAACTCGGGCGCACAGCATTTTCTTGAAGGAGAGCGCCGGATATTCGAGAAAGAACTGCTGCAGCTGACTGCCGTAACCTCGCAATCGAACATGGAGTTCGTGCATACTTCCGCGCATCAGTTGTACCGGAGAGGGACACGCCTTCAGGCTTACCCATCGCCAAGCATGGAACGCCGCAAAGTGCGGCTGACATACCGGGTACAGGCCGACGCTGGCGAGACCATTTCGCTCGATAAAATCGCTTCGGTCCATACAAGCATCGATGCCGACTGGACAGGGGAGCAGAACGGCAGACCGCCGCTTGCTGAATTCGCCAGAGATAACCTGCTTGCAGCCGCATGCAAAGGTTACGATCAGCTGTTTGAAGATCATGCTCAGGCATGGCAGCGCCGCTGGGAGAGTACCGGCATCGAAATCGGCAGCAGCGATGACTTTGATCAGTTGTCCATCCGTTTTGCCCAGTACCATCTCGCGATCATGACGCCTGCCCATGACAGCCGCTTCTCGATCGGTGCCAAGGGACTGACGGGTGAAGGTTATAAAGGGCATGTGTTCTGGGATACGGAGATTTTCATTCTCCCTTACTTCCTGTACACCGAACCGGGGACGGCGCGCAAGCTTGCGGAATACCGGTATCATACCCTGAATGGCGCCAGAAAAAATGCGCTTGACCGCGGGTATCGCGGCGCAATGTATCCTTGGGAATCGGCTGTTACGGGAGAAGAGGAAACGCCGGAGTGGGGACCCGTCGATGTCGTGACTGGCACGCCGACGTATATTTGGACGGGAAAAATCGAGCAGCATATTACCGCAGACGTTGCTTATGGAGCATGGCATTATTATCAGGCAACGGGCGACCAGGAGTATATGGACCGCTATGGTTATGAAATCGTGATGGAAACCGCGACTTTCTGGGCCAGCCGGCTGGAGTGGAATGAAGAGAAGCAGCGGTACCACATCACGGATGTGATCGGTCCGGATGAATATAAGGAGCATGTAAGCAATAATGCGTACACCAACTACATGGCCTATTGGAATATCAAGAAGGCTATCGAATGTACCCGCCGGTTAATGCAGACTGGCAATGAGGTTTACACTCGTCTGGAACAAAAACTTTCGCTTAACGAACGTTTGAAGGAATGGGAGGAAAAAGCCCAGCGCATTTATTTGCCGCAGCCTGATGCAGAGTCGCTCCTTATCCCGCAGGATGATACTTATTTGGAGTTGCAGGTCATTGATTTGGAAAAGTACAGAAATCAGGAGCAGGTGGCTTCCATTCTCGCCGACTACAGCATGACGCAGCTCAGCGATATTCAGGTATCCAAGCAGGCGGACATTCTCGTCTTGTTTTACTTGCTGGAGGATTGGTTTTCCAAAGAGGTCAAAGCGGCCAACTGGCATTATTACGAACCCAAAACGCTGCATGACTCCTCGCTCAGCCTTTCGACTCACAGTTTGCTGGCCTGCGATGTTCATGATCTGGACCTTGCATATGAAATGTTTGCCAAGGCGGCGCGGATCGACCTCGGTACGAATATGCACAGCTGCGATGAAGGGATTCACGCTGCTTCGATCGGGGGCATTTGGAAGGCAGCCATCATGGGCTTTGGCGGCGTTCGTTCCTGGGAAGGAATGCTTCGGCTGAATCCGATGCTGCCCAATGCCTGGGAGCGGCTGTCCTTCCCGCTGTACTGGCAGGGCGTACGGCTGCAGGTGACGGTCACGCGCGATCAGCTGGTAGTAGAACGTATATCTTCCGAAGCAAACGCGGGAAGCGATCTGCGGGAAATGAACATTCTTATACACGGCCGTCCATACGCGCTGAAGGATCAGCTGATCATAAATTCATTCTAGATCATAGATTAGTGCATCTGTATGCAGGCTGAATCGGACTCCCAGTGACAGGTTCAGCTGTCGCATACTTTTTCTATTGAAGGATTTTCCAAAATCTTGGTTGCTAAAAAGCAGTCGGATCGAATATGATTTCGTCATATACCGCCTTATTTCTACCAAAAACGGAGGGTGGATCATGCTGAAATGGAAGCGATTCCAAGATCGCAGTATCCGGCAGAAAATGTTTCTCACCTATGCGCTCTTGATGATTGTTCCGCTTTTGGCGATCAGTATTTCTTTTTATACATACGCCATTTCGATCTTTGAGACCCGCATTGTCAAGTCGTTTGAGGAAACGAACCTCCAAATGATGTCGACCGCAGACAATTTTATCAACAATATGATCAAATCTTCGGAGCAGCCTTTTTATGACGAGAAGCTGATGGGGATTTTGGCCAAGGATTATTCCCGCGCCACCTATGAAACATTTGAAAAAAGCATGGATTTCCGCTATATCAGCGACGGTGTTTTCAAAAATTTAATGACATTCAATCCGAGTATCGATTCGATCCTGATTTATCCGCAAAACAGCTCGTTGATTTACCGCAGAGGGTATAATACGACCTTTAACTACAAGTACACTCCGGTTCATGAACCGTGGTACCAGCAGATTCATAACAATGCGGATAAGCCTGTTCTGCTCGGCCTGCATGAGGAAAAGCAGATGTATGCCAAGCCGCGGAAGATGCTGTCGGTCGGCCGGGTGTTGATCGATGCGGATTCGTACCGGAAGATTGGCGTGCTGCTGGTCAATTTCAGGGTTGAGCAGCTGGAGAAATTGTTCAGCGGACTGACTGACAAGCGGGATGTCAATCAGGTCATTATGGATGGGAAAGGAACAGTCATATTTAGCACGACGCCGGGTATGGTCGGGAAAAACCTAATTGAACCTTTATCGCAAATAGGGCCGGGCAGCAAGGAGTATTATGTCGTCCGCCACGTGTCCAAAGTCTCGGGATGGCAATTTTACAGTGTCGTACACCGTAATCAGCTGTTTGCGGAGATCAATAAACTGCGCGACTTTACCGTGCTGCTGTTTGTGCTGCTGGTTGCCGTCGGATTTGTTATTGCGTTTCTGGTGTCCGGCAGCATTTCGAATCCGATCCGAAGACTGAACCGGTTGATGCGCAAGGTAGAGAGGGGAGATTTCGACGTGACGGCCCGGCAGGACAGTCTGGATGAAGTCGGTCATTTATCCCGTTCCTTTAACCGGATGACGGCGGAAATCAAAGATCTGATCGAAAGAATCAAGCTGGAGGAGAAAAAGAAGCGGAGCGCCGAACTGAACGCGCTGCAGAACCAAATCAATCCCCATTTCATCTATAATACGCTGTCGGTAATTAAATGGATGTCCCAGGCGCAAATGGCCGACAACATTACGGAAGCGATCGACGATATGATCAAGGTTTTGTCTTTCTCTACGCGAAGCACGCAGGAGTATGTGTCCATCGAAGAGGAAATGGCGTTTATTCGCAGCTATGTCGAATTGCTGCAGCTTCGCTATTACAACATATTTGACTGCGAGATGGAAGTTGCGCCGGATGTGCTGCACTATCGCACCCTTAAATTTATGGTTCAGCCTTTTGTGGAAAACGCGGTATTTCATGCTTTTACCTCGCAAGACCGCCATTACGAATTAAACATTCGGGTAGAAAAAACGGATGACAATGACATTCAATTCATCATCAGAGATAACGGGATAGGCATTGGCCAAGAGCGGCTTCATGAGCTGCTGGAGCGGGAGTGGTCCGATAATCAAACGATAAATTCCATCGGCATCGGCAACGTGTCGCGGAGACTGAAGCTGCATTACGGAGAAAAGTATGGGGTAGTGATAGACAGCACGGAAGGGTTAGGGACATTAGTGTGCATTCGTATTCCCGCAATGGAGCAAAATCCTGTTCCCCATGGGCCAAGGAAGGAGGAAGCGGTATGAGAATCATGATTGTGGACGATGAGACGTTTATCAGAGTGAACTTCAAGACTTTTTTGGATTGGGAACAGGAGGGCTACAATCTCGTAGGCGAAGCTGCCAATGGGGAGGAGGCGCTGGCAAAAATCGAAGAGCTGAAGCCTCATGTCGTATTTCTCGATATTCGGATGCCGGTGCTTGACGGACTAAGCGTGCTTCAGGAGCTGCAGCGAAGAAAATTCCCGTGCAAAGTGATTATCCTGAGCAGTCACAACGAATTCGACTATGCCAGGGAAGCGCTAAGGCTGGGTGCCTGCGATTATATTCATAAGCCCAATCTGACCCGGACCGCGGTGCTGGAAGCATTGGACAGGATTCAGAAGCAGATCAGCCCATATGCTGATATGGGGCAGTTTCCGGTTCAGCAGGAGAAAAACCGCTCCGAATTGAAAACACTCTTTTTGCGGGATTTGGTTATCGGCGTGATCCGTCATAAATGGGAGATCGACCAAAAGACCGAACAGTATCAGCTGCAGCTGAAGCAGCCGAATGTATGCTGCATTGTGATGCATATCGATCAATACGAACAGGTGATGGAGCGGTATAAAAAGGGAATGGGGCATCTGCTCGGATTCTCCATTCTGAATATTTTGCAGGAAGTGCTGAGCCGGTACGACGAACTGGAATTGTTCCAGACCAATCCGAAAGAGTTTGTCATTCTTAAATCCTTTTCCAATGTGAGAAGCATGAATGAAATTTTGGAGGAGCGCTGGCGGCTGCTTCGCAAGGTCGAAAAAACGCTGAAGCAATTTTTGAATATTCATGTCAGCTTCAGCATCAGCGGGCTGCATTCCCGTCTTCTGGATATTCCAAAAGCTTACCATGAAGCGCAGGAGGCGGCGGAAATGCTGTTCTTCGAAGTCCAAAGCAACGTTGCCGTTTACGAACCGGTCGCTTCCCGGAATGAAAAAGACAGGGCGGCTCTTGCCCATTACGAACAGCGAATCAGGAAGGCCATAACGGAGAAAAAAATGGCGGATGCGATGAAGATACTCCATGAGATGTTCGCGGCAATCAAAGAGCGGCGCCCGGCGGACCGGCATGAAATATTGGAGCTGTGCGTCAATTTGCATTACCTGATTCAATCGCATTTACGGGAAGACCATCCGGGGACGGAGACAGCCGGGGTGCAGAAGCTTATGTCAGCCGAGCGGGCCGAGTTTTTGCATGGGATGCTTGTACAGGAGCTGGAGGATTTGTCCGCGAGCCAGGCGGAAGACAGCTCATCGTCCAACTACAAAATCAAGCGTGTGATCGACTACATACACCAAAATTATGCCCATGATTTGACGCTGGATGAACTTGCCGGTTATGTCGGTTTGAATAACAGCTATCTCAGCAGAATTTTCAAGGAGCAAACCGGCTCCATGTTAATTCCTTATATTAACGGGTATCGGGTAAAAAAGTCGCTTGAGCTGCTGAAAGAAGGAAAACTGAAGACATATGAAATTGCGGAAAAAGTTGGTTTTAACAGCATTGATAACTACTATCTAAGCTTCAAAAAAATATACGGCCTTCCCCCGAACGAATACCGAAAAACTTGCATGGGAAAGTAAAATATCGCGGAGATATGTAAATATCCTCTGTTTGCCGGGTCCTACGCGCCAGCTAATATGAAGTTAACACCGATCAGGGTGAATTTAGTAATGACGAAGGGGTAATGGCAGATGAGAAAGAAAGCATTCCTGTTATTGTGCTCCCTCATGCTGGCGCTTACCGCGGCGGGGTGTGGATCCAAATCCACCGAAGGCAGCAAAGGCAGCGAGCCGGGCAGCACCGGAGAGACAAGCGGGGACAAGAAAGAAACGGTTGAAGTCACGATGGCTTATTGGGCCAATGCTTCGGAACAAAAGAACTTCGAATACATGGTAAACGGACTGGAAAAAGAATATCCGAACGTTAAAGTCAAAATGCAGATGTACCCGACGAGCGATGAGTTCTGGAAGGCGATTCCATCCGCGATTGCAGCCGGCGTAGGCCCGGATATCATTGCGATGTCCGATGAAGGCAACTACGAATATATCAAAAAAGGCGTTCTGGCTCCGCTGGATGATCTGATCACGCAGGTCGGTTTCGAAAAAGACAGGATTACGGGATCTTTGTACAAAGGCTGGACGGATGACAACAAGCTGTACGGCATTCCTTACGATTCGTCGACTTCCATGCTCGCGATCAACAAAGCGATGTTCGAAAAATCAGGCATCACCAAGACTCCCGAAACGATGGATGAAGTTGTTGAGCTGGCCAAAGCGATGACAACGAAGGATGTCAAAGGGATTATCGGCAGCATCGATCCATTCCACATCACGCAATATGTACACGCTTTCGGCGGGGATTGGGGATACGGCAAAACGATCAATTCCAAAGAAAATATCGCCGGCGTTCAGTTTTTTGTCGATCTTTTTCTGAAGCATAAGGTGGCCATCGCTCCGATCGAAGTAGGCGCGCCATGGGATGGAGAAGTGTTCAGCCAGGAAAAAGGCGCAATGTCGACGGCAGGTCCTTGGTACGTCGGTCATTTGAAGGAAGCCAATCCGAATATGAAAATGATTGCTTTGCCTATGCCTAAAGGGACGGTAGCGGCACAAAGCGCGTATTCTCACGGGTTGTCGATCTTGGCAGGCAGCAAGCATAAAGAAGAAGCCATGCAGGTGATCAAGTATGCGCTTCGCGACGACGCGCAGCTGAATGCCATTGAAGCGGTTGGATATTCCCCGGCTGTTTCTTCTCTGCTTCCAAAATACCTGGAGAAGAACCCTGAATTGAAACCGGTGTTTGACAATATGGAAAAAGTGGGCATGCCTTTTGCTTATCCAGAGCAAACCAAAGCGTTCCATGCCGACCTTTTGAAAGGGGTAGAAGAAATTATCTTCAAGCAAGACGGATTGACCGTTGAAAAGCTGTTAAACGATCTGCAGAGCAAATACGGGCAAAACTAGTGAATCAGTTGCAGGCAATACCATGTTAGGGTGAGGATGACCGCTTAAAAGCTATTTTGTTTTTTCGGAAAATATGCTGATAAGCGGTTTTCTATTACAACCCGATAGGAGGTAAAGGGAAAAGTGAAACATTCATTCAATAAAGCCATTTCGAAGATTATGCTTATGTCCTTGTTGATAACAACGATCGGCCCGGTATACTCCGCACATGCCGCACCTGGATTGCAGATTACAGACAAGCAAGCGCTCGAATCCGGTTCGGGGTCGGCAGAAGATAAGGTTGTCGAAACCGGTTCGGGGCCGGCGGAAGGCAAGGCAGGCGAATCGGATTCAGGGAAAACAGAAGGGCAGGTCGTCCAACCGGATTCAGAGTCGTCAGATGATAAGGCAGGCGAATCCAATTTGGAGCAGCCGGCAGAAGGGAAGGCGCCTGAATCTGAATTAAAGGGGACCGAAGAAGAGAAGCTTGAACCCGAATTAAAGCCTCAGGAAAATCAAGTATTGGCATCTGATTTGCAGTTGGCGGAAGGCCAGGTACACGGCGAATTTCCGGTGAATTTGACTCAAGTCGGGGATGTAGATTGGCTCCATCTTAAAGGGAATGGAAGTTTTGCCCAGATTAAAAAAGCGGGATCGAACTCAATTGCCTTCAGCGTAATTGGAGATGACACTACAGGAACCGAAGGAAAACTGAACAAGGGCGGGGACACGAATTACATGTCTTATGCCTGGACGGATGGTATGAGTGGACATGAAACTTCGGTAAATGACACCGGATTTGTCGTATTTTATCCAAAGTCCAGCCGGGATGCGGGCGATTATGAAAATGTGGGCTGGGACGCTACCATGGCTGCACAGCCGCAGGAGTCAACGATTATATTCGGCGTTGGCATGTGGCAGGCTGAGATGAATATTAAAATTTATTTCAACGATGAGCTCAAGACCGACCAGACTCTTTCTGCAGGCGGTATTTCCGAGGTACACAAATATCAATTCAAAGCGCCTTCAAATGTGAAGGTAAAAATAGAGGCCCGGCAAACGAAAGTATTATCCCAGTGGGGAAATATGTCATTTTCCGGATTGGCTGTAAGCAGCAAGGACATTGCAGACAAGCTGGCATTGCAAAACGAATACAACAAAGTAAAGGACATGGCTCAAGAACTGTATACGGATGCAACTTGGAAGCCTTTCGCAGCTGCAAGGGATAAAGCTAAGAATGTTCTGGCCCAAACGTTTGCTTCGCAGCAGGAATTTGACAGCGCTCTCAATGAAATGCAAGCAGCAATTCAAGCTTTGGAGAAAAAAGACACGAATATCCGGATTGACTTTATGGGGAATATTTCCGGCGGGTATACGTTTGGTTCCATGGGGGATCAGCAGGACAGATATCAAACATTTACGCCAAAAGAAAGCTTTGAAATGGAATATGTTCAAGTAAGGGTCATCAGAGAACATGAGCCGGTTAGCGATCTGGTTGTGAAGCTGTATGCAACAGATGACCAAGGATTGCCTTCCGGATCGCCATTAGCGGAAAAGACGGTAAATGAGCGTAAGGTTGTAAGCGGCGAAATCACTACCATTCCATTAGCCTTCAACCTTGAGGGCGGCAAGCGTTACGCCATCGTATTATCCCAGAAAAATCTCGGCTCCGGCGAATACCGCTGGTATGTCATGAATAAAAAATCGGAATCCAGCCATGAGTTTTACGGCAAATCGGTTTCGGGGAATTTCGTATCCGAAGCTTCCCTGGGCACAGGCTTGCTGCGGGTTATCCAGAAAAGCGATGTGGATCGCAGCGTCCTGCAAGCGCTGGTTAACGAACTTGGGCAGTATAACCGGAAGCTGTTTACGGTGGCAAGCTGGTCCCAATTGGAGAGCGCCTTGAATGAGGCCAATCTCCTCTTGAACGATGTGGATGCGAAACAGACGGCTATTGACGCGGTTTATGAAAAGCTGAGTGCGGCATTCAAAGGTTTGGAACAGGGCGCCGGACTGAACGATATTGCGAATATCATTGAGGAAATCAGCCGCGTAGATATGAATGGATATACCAGCGAATCGAAATCCACCCTTCAGCAAGCCATTCAGGAAGCGAAGGACCTAGGAAACACGGCGCCGGACAAAGACCGGGTTATCGCCTATTCCAAAGTCATGAACGCACTGGACGCACTGGAGCCTGAGGGTAAATACCAGTATGAGTCTCATCCGAAGATCACGGCGGCATTTGGTTTCGAAGGCGACAAAAATGCTTCGCTCGCATTCCTTGACGGAACGTATCAAATCGGCGGCAGCCGTCCGGAGCAGCATGGACCGATCGCTCCCAAGCAGACGGTGACCTTCGGTGTAAAGAATGCGACTGATATCAAATGGTATAACGCAGAAGGTTATTTGCCGGCATTTATTCACGAATTTTCCAAAGATCAGATGGACTACCAAATCGAATCTTTCGGCAACAAGCATACGGTTGACGGCAAGGATTACGTGATCGATTATTCGAGAATGACCGTGACGAACCATTCGAATGAAATCCGCCTGCTGCCGGTCGTATCCCAAAATCTGACCCCGCTGAATGCCGCAGCGAATCAGGCCTATACGATTCAACCCGGCGAGACGGTCGTCAGAGATTATGCCATTGAAGCGGATAAGTATGAGTACTTTGATGAGGGCAAAACTTCATTTACTTCACTAACGAGAGAGCAAGTAGCGGGTCAGGGCGATTTTGACAAGAATTACGCCTCGATGAAATCATATTGGGATAACCGGTTGTCGGCGGTGCTGGATCTTGATCTGCCGAATAAAGAGCTGGTGAATGCGTTCAAAGCAGGTTATATCTACACCATGATTATTAAGGACGGCAACTACCTGCATATCGGCGAAAACGGTTATGCAAGATTGTACTCTCACGATACCATCGGGATTCTGGTTCAATTGATTCAAAGCGGGGATTTTGCTCATGCCAAGGATTATTTGAAGAGCGTTCCGCTCACCGGCGGCATCAATATCGAGACCGGTGAAGTGGATGGCAATCTCTATTGGGATGCCAATTGGAAGCTGGCGTGGGCTTATGCGGTTTATTTGAGCAAGACGGGGGATACCTCCATCTTCAAGGAAATGATGACAGCGGATGACGGAACGACCGGTACCGTTTTCGAGAAGAGAATTAAGTTCGGGGCGAGAAGTATCGAGAAAGACCGCACCGGTGAGGGCGGGATCATGAAAGAAACGTATGCCATCGATGACCCGGGTTATTGGACGGTCGACAACTACGCTGCGTTGGCAGGCTTGGCGTCGTATGAATACATCACCCGTGAGCTGTATAAGGCGGAAAAGGATCAAAGCTATCTGGATGAGGCGAAGTGGGCTAAAGATCAATACGATGACTTGCTTGCCAAATTCTCAGCCAAGCTGCAGCAAACGATGACGAACAATAACCTGAATTATATTCCCGCGTCTGTCGTGGAGAGCAACGATAAAAACCGAATGAAGGATCCTCGCGATGCGAACTGGGCTTCGATGTTTCTATTCGGAAGATGGCTGTGGGACGGATACTTGTATGGCGCGGACCAGCCTGCCGACAATATTAACCTAAAGATGCTGGACGATACTTATACTTATGGCATCGAAAGACGAACCGCGGCGGGAGTAACCGATTCGCCATATAACTTCGGCGGTTATCCTCACGGTTTCTATTCCAGCTCTTATAATGCAGGTTACGGAAGCTCCGCGCTTCGCGGGGAGAAATATAGAGACATGGGCATTAAAGCCTATGAATTCATGCTTGAAAATTCGATGAGCGGACCATTCAGTTGGTGGGAGGGCGTGGATTATCCTTCCAAAGAAAAAAGTCCTTGGACGGCGACCAACGAGAAGCTTGGCGTTCGCAATACGCCGGGCGGGGGCGGATCGGCCCAGCATATCTGGGGGCAGTCCGTCAATTCCAAAGTATTGGCCGATTCTCTGATCGCAGAGCGTGTTTACGATCAGAATACGAAATACGAAATTATCGTCGGCCGCGGAATTCCAAAAGAATGGGTTACGGATGCGGCCAAAAACAACAATGTGGTAGCTAAAGTCCATAACTATCCGGCATTCCAGGGCGGCAGAGTCGGATACGATGTCGTGAGAAATAACAATAAACTTGAATTCTCGTTTACGACCGATCTCACCCAAGCCAAGGCGGACGCCAGCAATGCCACCTTTAGTATTCAGCTGCCGAGCATGGTAAACAACATTTTGGAAACTTCTGCAGGAACCATTGACAATGCTAAAGGGATCGTTACCGTTCCGCTCAGCATAAAGTCCGTTACCATCACGCTTAGCGATCTGCCAAAGCCTACATCTGATGTGGACCTCGATAAAGAGGAGTTGGAAATCGGTTTTGCTGCAGGCGATTCCAGCACATCCGTCACCCAAAATGTGACACTGCCGAAGCAAGGCCGTCATGGCAGCATGATTACCTGGTCTTCAAGCCATCCGCAAGTCGTATCGGAAACAGGCACCGTGAAGCGTCCGGCGGCGACCACGCAAGTGACGCTGACAGCTGTATTGACCAAAGACGGTCGCCAGGCACAAAAAAGCTTTGTGCTGACGGTCATCAAGTCGGATGCAGGTAACGGCAATGGTAATGGCAACAATGGCAACAACGGAAATAACGGCAACAACGGTAATGGGAACAATGGGAATAATGGCAACAACGGTAATGGGAACAATGGAAATAATGGAAATAATGGAAATAATGGAAATAATGGCAATAGCGGGAATAATGGAAGCAACGGCAATAATAGTAACAAGGGCAACAACAGTAACAACGGAAATAACGACAACAATGGCAATAAGGGGAATGGCGGGAGTTCGAGCCGGCCGGTGCTGAGCGATATTTCTAATCACTGGGCTCATGAAGCGATTGCCACCGCGGTAGAGCGCGGAATCGTGAAAGGATATGAAGACGGCACTTTCCGTCCGAATGGCACGCTTACGCGCAGTGAACTTATCGTCATGCTGGGCAGGGCGCTGAACCTTCCACAGGAAAATGCGGCCACGACATTTACCGATGAAGCCAAAATTCCGGCTTGGGCAAAACCATACGTATCCGGCGCGCTCAAAGCGAAATTGGTGAAAGGATATGGTGACGGCACATTCCGCCCTGAAGGGAAGATGACACGGGCCGAGTTCGTGGCGGTCATTCGCCGGGCGCTTGATTTAAAGGCCGACGCCAAGTCTGCTTTGCCGTTTAAAGATGCAGATCAGATTCCAGGATGGGCTATAAACGATGTGGCGGCGGTTCATCAAGCAGGCCTGATTGAAGGCAAAGGAAATAACAAGTTTGCTCCAAACGATTCATTGACACGGGCCGAAGCGGTTACTTTGCTTCTTCGGATGCTGCAATATTCGAATGCCAAATAAAAGGGCTGATATCGAGCTGATATCGCACCTTAGTATATTCTTCAAGCTATTGATCTATGAAGCTGTTGATCAATGAAGCTGTTGATCTATGAAGCTATCTATCGCATTAAAGTACTCTAACGGACACAGGTGCAGCTATTGGGGTGAATTTCGACCATTGCGAATTCTACCGGACACAGCAGCCGCTATTGGAGTGAATTTTGACCATTATGAATTCTAACGGACACAGGTGCAGGTATTTAGTGAAAAATGCCCATTTTGGTGACTGTGTGGGGCAAATAAGTGCTGTGGTGACCGTTAGAATTTGAAAAGTACTGTTTTTTGCGAAATAGCGTCCGTGGTGTCCGTTAAGTTAACATGATCCAGTTGTGCTCCTCGTTCGCTGCTTAAAAGGGCGCAAAGTAGGGGCTCCTCCTTAGCTCACTTAAACTTTAACGGACACAGCAGCCGCTATTGGGGTGAATTTCGACCATTATGAATTCTAACGGACACAGGTGCAGCTATTTAGCGAAAAATACCCATTTTGGCGACTGTTTGCGGCAAATAAGTGCTGTGGTAACCGTTAGAATTTGAAAAGTACTGTTTTTTGCGAAATAGCGTTCGTGGTGTCCGTTAAGTGAACATGATCCAGTTGGGCTCCTCGTTCGCTGCTTAAAAGGGCGCAAAGTAGGGGCTCCTCCTTAGCTCACTTAAACTCTAACGGACACAGCAGCCGCTATTAGGGTGAATTTCGACCATTACGAATTCTAACGGACACAGCAGCCACTATTTAGCGAAAAATACCCATTTTGGCGACTGTGTGGGGTAAATAAGTGCTGTGGTGACCGTTAGAATTTGAAAAGTACTGTTTTTTGCGAAATAGCGTCCGTGGTGTCCGTTAAGTGAACATGATCCAGTTGGGCTCTTAGGGATCCTGATATTTGTGCAGACAAATCATGCAGTCTTGTAAGAAGTTGAGACTTTATACTCGTGCTCGTAGTGAAAATCAGCTGGTGACCATCAGGCCATGTTGGATTCCGAAGTAAATGTTTAAGCACAGCATCCATTGAAAAGATGCTGTGCTTTTTTCATAAGATAAAGCTCGGGTATTCGGACATAGGAGATCATTTGGACAAAAAAATGTACATCATGTCGCTTCCGCTGGCCAGATTGTTGCATTTTGGATGTATATGGATTCTCCTGCGGCAGATAGCCCCTTTTCCCTAGTAAAAAAGTTCCTTAAAATATATGAAATTAAATTTTATAGTATAAATATCCATTTTTAATTATATTTCGAAATATTATTTTACATCCTTTTTACGAAATTATGGGAGGAGGGTTAACAAGACCCCGGTATACTTTTCTGAAATGGCGTTCTATGCAGGACCTGAATTCTGATAGTAGAATAGGAGGTAAGATAGAATGATTAGGAAAAGGACGAAAAAAATGTGGTCTGCCCTGCTTGGCGGCACGATGATATTATCGATGCTGCTTCCGGTTCAGCAGGTGCTGGCGGAGAGCGCGGGTTTGGCGGCGGAAGGCAATGTCATTGATGAGAGGCAGGCGCAAATCGGGCCAGGGGCCACTTATACGTGGAGAGCCATGAAGTTAGACCGTGGACTGGAGAAGCTGCACATGGTGGAATTCAATCCCAAAAATAAAGCGCTTACACTCGAACCGGGCCTGGCGGACGGCAAAGTGTACGGCATGCAGGGCGTAAGCAAAATGGCCAGCGACGTGGATCGTCCGGGGAATCGGGTCATCGCGGGGATTAATGGCGATTTTTACGATATGTCTAATGGCGTGCCGCTGGGTATGTTCATGGGTAGCGGCAAGATGCTTGTCAGCCCTCCGGACGACTGGTTTGCTTTCGGTTTGAAGGCGGATGGCACGACGTTGTATGGAACGAGCCCGAAGCTGGAAAAATCGCTGCTCATCGGTGGTGAAACGGCCGAATTAAGCGCGATTAACCGAACCCGGGGGAACCAGGACCTGGTGCTGTATACGCCTGATTTTAATGGAACCACAATGACCAATGATATGGGGGATGAAGTAGTCCTGAATGTGGTCAAAGGCGAGGTCAAGAGCGGTCAGACCTTGCAGTTGAAAGTTGAGCAGATACATAAAGATAAAGGAAATACGCCGATTGCCGAAGGCAAGGTGGTATTATCCGCGGCGGGCAAACAACGCGACACGCTCTCCGGTCTTAAGGCGGGGGATGAGGTTAGCATAAGCTTGAAGCTGCAGGATGACTGGAGCGACGTGACGATGGCGATCGGCGGTTCGGCGCTGCTTGTCATAGACGGCCAAATTCAGCCGAGTTCCGATCCTGCGGCACATCCCCGCACCGCGGTCGGTACCAAAGCAGATGGTTCCGTTGTGCTGCTGGAGATCGACGGCCGCCAGCCAGGATTTAGCGAAGGCGTGACGCTGGACGAGCTAGCCCGGATTATGAAGGACATGGGGGTTGTAAATGCCCTGAACCTGGATGGCGGCGGATCGTCCACATTTATTGCCCGGATGCCGGGAGAACGCGACAGAAAACTGCTGAATTCCCCTTCGGATGGCGGGGAGCGCAAGACGGCGAACGGGATTTTGCTTGTTAACAAAGTGCCTGAGGGTGCGGCGGACAAGCTTGTCATCCAGCCGGAATTGCAGCGTGTGCTTGCAGGTTCGGCGGTTTCCTTCAAGGCGGCGGCTGTAGATGCAAACCTGCATCCGGCAGCTTTCAGCGGTCCTCTGCAGTGGAGCGTCTCGCCGGAGATTGGTATGCTGGACGATCAAGGGATTTTTACGGCCGGAACACAAGCGGGTTTGGCGGATATTGCTGTTACAGCCGGCGAGCTGGGCGGAAAAGGGAAAGTCGAGGTGGTGGATACGCTGACAGAGCTTTCTTTTGGAGATACGGTAAAAAGCTTCGCACCGGGCAAATCGGAAAAGCTGAAAGTGACGGCGCTGCGGAATGGCCAGACCATTCAGGCGGATAACGGCCAGCTGGAGTGGCGCGTTGAAGGGCCGATCGGCTCAATCGACGAAAACGGAGTATTCACGGCGACTGACAAAACAGAACAAAGCGGTAAAATTATCGTCAGCTACAAAGGGATTGAAGCGTCCGTGGACGTGAACATCGGGCTTCCGCCGGTTGTGCTGGAGGACTTCGAGCATGGATTGGATCGCTATCTTCCATCGGCCGGAGCCCAGTTTAAAACATCCAAAATTAGTGTTGAAACGGACGAGGATTTGGTACGGTTCGGCAATGGATCGCTGAAGCTGGAGTATGATTTTACCGGCATGCCGGGTACCTCGGGTGCGTACCTGCAAACCAAAAGCACTGCCGACAACATCATGATCCCGGGGTATCCGGAGAAAATCGGCATGTGGGTATACGGAGACGGCAAAGCACATTGGCTTAGAGCGCAGCTGCGCGACAGCAAAGGGACGATTGCGCTTGACTTGACGAGTCAGGAAACCGGTGTGGACTGGGTAGGCTGGAAGTATGTCGAAGCCGATGTGCCTAAGGGCAGAACGCTGCCGCTGACCATGGATATGCCTGTGCGTTACATGGAGCCGTCGGGAGCCAAAAAGGATGCCGGCGTCATTTACGTGGACCAGATCCGCGCTCTTTACGGTCCTAACGAAGACGATATGGAACCTCCGATTTTGAAAAATTTCTCGCCTGCGGAAGGCGAAACGGTTCATACGAACCAGCCGCTCATTAAGGTCTACGGCGAAGATGCTGGTTATGATCCGGTGAAGCATCCCGGGACGACTTTGATCGACCCTGATTCGATCCGGTTTGACCTGGACGGGGTACGGGTACAGCATACCCTTTATCCGCCGGAAGGAAGAATTTATTACACGCCGGGGACGCCGCTGGCGGACGGGGTTCATCAGGCGAAGGTTTCAGTAAAAGATCTTTCCGGCAACCGGACGACGGAAGCATGGACTTTTAACGTAGATACGGGTTCTTCCAAAATAACGTACGATACGCCAAAGAACATCTATGCGGGAAATACGTATTCGGTAGACTTTAAAGGTGTTAAAGCTTCGGGCCTGAAGGACGGCCGGATCAAACTTGCTTTTGACATGTCGAAAGTGGAAAATTTGAGGTTCGTTCCAGGAAATAAGCTGAAGGCTTCCCAGGTTCAGGCTGATATCGACAGCAATACGGGGACGGTTGCTCTGACATTAATTGGTCTTCATGAAGCTTCATTAAACGATGAGGATCTCATCGGACAAATTCAATATGACGTGAAAAAGGACGTCGTCGGTACTCATACGGTTCAGTTCGTGTCTGGCAGCGTTTCTTTTGTCGGTACGGGGAATGTGAACTATACCTTCTTTGGTCTGCCGCTGTCTTCCGAGATCAAAAGCGGTCTGACGCTATCATGGAATGAAGACGGGAATGTTCAGGGTAGCGAAACGGTGTTCCGGGTCAAAGAGGAAGCGGGAGCGCCTGTAGAAGGAGCGCAAATCCTTGCAGACGGCAGTTCTATCGGTACGACGGACGCCCAAGGCGAGCTGAAAACGAGGGCCCTCACAGCGGAAGCCAAGACGTACAAGGTACAAGCGGTAAAGGACAACTTGTTCAGCCCGGTTGCGGAATTTAAAGTTTCTCCGCTTTCCGGATCGGAAGCGCCGTACAACATCAATGTCAGCATGGGTGAAGACCCGTCTTCCTCAAGAGGATTCACCTGGCATACCCACCCGGGTACGGAGCCAACCGTCGTTGAAATCGCGAAGCAGTCGGAGTTTAGCGGTTTTGATCAGGCTAATGTACAAAAAATTGACGGGACGAGCTATCTGTATCAAACGCTGGATTTGGGTACCGTACGGGTACATAAGGCGACCGCCCAGGGCCTTGAGCCGGGAACGGTTTACGTGTACCGCGTAGGGGACGGTCAAGGGAATGAAAGCCCACAAGGAACTTTTAAAACGGCAGAGGTTTCCGGCGAGCATACGAAGTTTTTGTATTTTGCCGATTCCCAAGCTGGGGATCTTCCTGGTTACAAACTGTGGGGCAATACCGTGCAAAAAGCGGCGCAGAATACGCCTGACGCCGAATTTATGGTACATGTCGGGGATATGGTCGATAAAGGATTTAATGAACAAGAATGGAAATGGTGGTTTGGCGAAGCCCAGGGAGCCCTCATGAACACGACACTTGTCGGCGCGATCGGCAACCATGAAGTGATGGGCACGAAGGGAAACAATGATTTCCTTGCCCATTTCAATCAGCCGGGGAACGGACTCGAAAGCTTGAAAGGAAGCCATTTTTCTTTTGATTACAAAAATATTCATTTCATCGTGCTGAACAGCGAATATCAATATGAAGAGCAGCAGCAATGGCTGGAACGGGATTTGGCCGCCACGACGAAAAAATGGAAAATCGCGATCTTCCACCGCGGTCCGTACGGCAGCGTCTACGATACGGCGGACATTAGACGATTATGGGCGCCGGTATTGGAAAAGCATCAGGTAGACCTCGTGCTGAACGGTCATGATCATATTTACTTGCGGACGTATCCGATGATGAACAACCAGATCGTAGATGACGGCCAAGGGACGACTTATGTTGTCGCCGGTTCTACGGGGCCGAAGTTTTATTCCCTGACGAAGCGGGACTGGCAGCGGGTAACCGATGATGAGGCAACGCAAATGTACGCTTCGGTTGAAGTTGATGGTGACCAGCTGAAATTCATGACGAAAACGGTGGGCGGCCGCGTCGTAGACGAGTTTACGTTGTCCAAGCAGACGCTGGCTCCCGAAGAAATCGATATTGAGCAGCAGGACGTGCAGCTGGCCGTTGGCCAAACCTACCAGCTTACCGCCAATGTGAAGCCTGAGCAAGCCAATAAAAGCGTGACCTGGTCCGTATACAGCTCTGATCCTGCAGATCAGGAAATCTCCGAATCTGTGCATCAGGAAATCTCCGAACCTGTAGATCAGGAAATCTCTGATCCTGCAGATCGGGAAATCTCCGAACCTGCAGATCGGGAAATCTCTGAACCTGTAGATCAGGAAATCTCTGAACCTGCAGATCAGGGAGTCGTAACCGTTTCGGCCGAGGGACTGGTGACGGCCCGCGGTTTGGGGACGGCGGTAGTAAGGGCTACTAGCACGATCAATCCGGATGTGTACGGAGAAACGACGATCACCGTCAACCGGGTTCCTGAGGGGGCAATCGAATCATTGTCCATCAAGGGAAAAGAAAAACTTAAGATTGGCGAAACCGATCGGGCAGTTACGGAAGCCGTATATCAGGATGGAACGCGGGTTCAACTGCTGGAAGGCGTGTCGTATGCAAGCAGCGACAGCAATATTGCTTCGGTTAATGAACAAGGCCTGGTTACCGCATTGTCTGCAGGGACAACAGTGATTTCGGCAGCATATAATTCCCTTCAGGCCGAATATGTGCTGAATGTGCAGGCTCCCGAACTTCCTCGTCCTCCAGGAGGCGGGGAAGGCAATGGGGGCGGCGGCAACAGCAATTCCGGCAGTGAAAATAGTGGTGGCGGCTCAACAGAGCAGGTTGCTCCACCAATTCAACCGCCTGTAAAGCCGGAACCGCTGCCTGAGAAAAAAGAGGGAACTTGGAATGTAACGGAAAGCGAGCTATCAACACTTGCCGCAAAAGGGGAGGTTGCTTTTAAAACGGACCAGCCGTTTGAAGAACTCATTTTACCTGGCAATGCGGCTTCGCTGCTGCAAAATAAACCTGTAAGCATTTATGCGGGGAATGTTTCGCTGACGATTCCATCCGGTTTATTCGGTTCCTTAAACGAACGGGTGCCTGCCGGGCAGCTTGATGGAGGCAAAATCAAACTCAGCCTCAACCGGATTAGCGGAAATGAACAAGCACAATGGCTTACGGCCGCTGAGCATACAGCGGGCGTTTCAATCCGGGCAGTAAGCGATATGCTGAAACTTAGCTTAAGCGTCATCGCCAAAGACGGAACCGTGTATTCATTGACAGAATTGAAGAAGCCGATCGCGCTTACGCTCAAGGCATCATCCGATGCAAATCTGAAGCTGGCGGGCATGTATAGTCTAACGAACTCCGGCACGCCGAAGTATATCGGGGGAGCATTGGAAAGCGGCAACTTGAAATCCGACATCTCCAGCCTTGTTCCTGCTTATGCTGTCTTGGAATACCGCAGGGATTTTGCGGATACGGCATCGCACTGGGCTTCCGGAGTCATTCGGGAACTGGCGGCAAAACATATGATCGAAGGCGTCAGCGGAGGCCGTTTTGCTCCGGATCAACCGGTAACGCGCGCTGAAATGACGGCCATGCTGGTTCGCCTGCTTGATCTCAAAGGCGGCGGCACAGCGCCGTTCAAGGATGTTGCGGCGGACCGGTGGTACGCGGAGGCCGTATCGGCAGCCGTTCAAGCCGGGATCGTGCAGGGCGTAAGCGAAACAAGCTTTGCGCCGGACGCTTTGATCAAACGGCAGGAAGCGGCAGCAATGGTCGTACGCGCCTATAAGCTGGCGGGAGGGCAAATCGGCGGATCTGCTGGTGATGCGGCGTTTAACGATTTAGCCGCTTCGCCAGACTGGGTGCGGGAGGCCGTGCAATCGGCATATGCCTCCGGGCTGATGCAGGGGCAATCGCCGCAGCTCTTCATACCGGAAGGGGCGGCAACCCGGGCGGAAAGCGCGCAAATCATCTACAATATGATGAGCAAGCTGAACCAAGCCGGAAAATAACAAGAGACAAAAAAGCGGCAGGGCCCAAAATGAGGGTCCTGCCGCTGGCGCTTCTTGACGTAATCCGCTGGATTGCTGCGGTACTGAGCCTTTTGTCTGGTATCCGAAAGCTTTATCGTTTTATCAACTTTAACTCCCAGAAAATTTATAACCATGCAACAATCTTTACCCCCTTATATCTGCATTAATCCTAATTATTTTCCTAAACATTTCCGATATTTTTCTATAGATTGTATTTTTTTCAGAAACCATACAAATAGACAGTCCATTTTGCCTAAAAAGGAGTGGAAGACCATGTTTAAACGGGTAGAGAATGAACTGGAGCTGGCTATGTTTAACGGGATTTGGACGACCGTGTGGCTGGAAAAAGGATTCGAACTTGAATTTTCCGAGAAAGTTCTGGAAAGATACGTGGTCGTTACGGATGAAGGGCATTATGTCGGGACCACGGAGATCAAACCTTACGGCAGCGAAAGTCCGATCAACGATGCGGCCCCCTTTGTTCGGCATCCCAAGATCATAAACGCAGTAGGCGCCGTTGCCGAAATCGATAAAATGGCGCTCCTTCGCACCTACCGTGGCCATTTCATATCGGATTTGCTGTCTGCTTTGGTGGAGTTTGGCGAGCGGAATAAACTGAAATATTTTGTCACACTGCTTGAACCGGTGCTTCTGCGGGCGCTGCGGATCACGTTTCAGGTGCCGCTGGAGAAAGTATCGCATAAAGTGTTTTACAAGGGCGACTATGTCGTTCCAGCGATTGTGGATGCCGAGGAAGTGTACACCCACAAAGAACGTTACCCATGGCTTGCGCTCCCTCTAGGCGCTGCGCAGACAGGGACAAGCACTTAACCAGCACGAAGGAATAATACATATTAGACAGAAAGGGTAAGAAAAAATGAAAAATGGAGTTCTCACCGAGCTCGATAAGCGCAATCGCCTGTTCGTCAAAATTTTGTGGGTGATGCTGGCTCTCGGCGTGGTTACGGATTTGGCGATTGGATTGGGCATGAACATGATTATGCTGCTTGCAGGCGTTGGGATCGTTACCTGCGGTGCTGCCACATTTATGACTTACCGCCGTTTATTGGTGTCCTACATCAAATATTTCGTGTCCTGCATTTTTACCTTGATCATATTGCTGCTGATTGTGTCTGATCCCCACCCGATCATCAGCACGTATTTTCTGGTTTACGTGAGTTTGGCTGTCATGACGCTGTATGCGGACTACAAGCCGATCATTTTCACGGGGATTTTGGGAGCGGCGGTGACTACATATTTATATGTAACGCCGGATATTCGAGACCAGCTGTTTCGGGGAGAGTCGCTTGTTTATTTATACCTTTACCTTGCGTTTGCGACAGCGGCTCTGGCCTTTTCAGCAGGATTCAGCCAACGTTTGCAGCGTCAGGTGAAGGCGAAACAGCAAGAGACGCTGGAGGCCAAACTTACCGTGGACGGCTTGCTGGATCAGTTGAAAGTTTCGGTCCTGGTACTCAATGAATTCAGTGCCAATCAACAGGAAGGGGTCCGGACGACCGGGGATATCTCCAAAGAGGTGACGCACACCTTCTCCGAAATGTCGTCATCCATCGAGAAGCAAACGGACAATATTATGAATATTAACGATACGACCCAACTGATGAATGAGGGTGTCGGACAGCTGCTTGAAGGAACGGGCCGGCTGCAGAACTATGCGTCGGACAACGCCGAGCTGACAGAGCGGAGCAGCAGGCAGATCGGAGTTCTGTCCGGCGAAGTGGAAAGCGTGCATCAGATGATTGATCAGACGGTTGAAAAAATGCAGCTGCTGAGTCAAGAAAATGAACGCGTCGGCTCGATCGTTTCGGTCATCCGTGAGATTGCCGAGCAGACGAATCTGCTTGCGCTGAATGCCGCGATAGAAGCGGCCCGTGCCGGAGAGCATGGTCAGGGGTTCGCGGTCGTGTCCGGGGAAGTCCGGAAGCTCGCGGATAATTCGGCCAAAGCTGCGGCTGAGATCGGGGAGATTCTCTCCGGAATCCGTGATCAGATCCATGTGGTGCATGAGCAGGTTCTCCAAGGCCAAGCTGCCGTCACCACCAGCAGCAAGGTTTCGCAGGAAGTGAAGCAATTGATCGGAAGCATCCATGAAAATATGGAAATGGTAAAGGAACATGCTTACACCGTGGGCGGTTCTGCAGATCATCTTCATAAGCGGCAAATGGATATCGCCGACAACATGGCCCAAATTGCGGCCGCAACGCAGCAAAATATGGCTTCGGTTGAAGAGATGCATGGAAGCATGCGCAGCCAGGATGCGAAGATCGGCGAGATGGTCAAAGATTTTGCCCGATTGGATCAGTTGATCTCCGATATGAAGCTGTTGGTGTCCAAGCATTAAATTCGAATTTTTATAACCATTTCATTGGCGGATCATATTCCTCTATTCTTATCATACGCGGACTTTTCGGTTCAGCGGGAACCACACTCCAATCCTTGCTGAATCCGGGAGGTCCCGTTATTTTGACACCCCACAATCCTCCTATTTCTCTCAAATAATCTCCACACGATACTCGTTCGTTACCACACTATTTCTGCACATACATATTCTTCATGGATTTCTTTGTTACAGCTTTCTTCATATTCTGATCTACCGTGACTCGCTTCTATCTTAACGTAATTAGCCAGAAGTCTTCGACGCTTGGGTAAGTAGGGACAATGGCGCCGCTTTGGAATAAGGTTCCCTTGGGCAGTTCGAAGTCCGTCATTCTACGGGGAACATTTTTTAACTTTATGGGAATATATGTTCCCGTTTTTCTTAATTATGTGCTATTATAAAAATAAAGTACATGCCTATGAAGTTAGACCGTATCAAAAATTGAAGAAGTTTGTCGAGTTTTTGTCTATTTCCTTATGATAAATTGTAAAGATTGTAATGAAAGCATCACCAGCAAGGCTGGGTCAGCTCAAACCCCATATCAGGATGGCGCGATTCCCCCTATACATGCCGTCCCGGATGGATGGTTGAACTAAGCATGTATCTTAGGTTTAGAAGGATGTGTTGCTTCGATGGCAAGAGTTATCAGTATTACTTCAGGCAAAGGCGGGGTGGGCAAAACGACGATTACGGCTAACTTGGGTACATCCCTTGCTTGCCTGGAACAAAAAGTTTGTTTGATCGATGCCGATTTCGGCCTGCGAAATTTGGACATTCCTCTTGGTCTGAGCAGCAGGCTAAATTATGATATTTCGGATTTTATATCGGGCAGCTGCGATTTGCAGCAAGTGACCGTCAAAGACAAACGCCTTCCCAATCTCTCTTTGATCTCTTGCAGTATGGATGCGGATCATCACTATGATCCGGAGCTTTTTCGCGATGTAATCCAATACATCGGCCAGGACTATGATTACGTGCTGATCGATTCTCCCGCCGGGATCGAGAACGGATTCCGCAATGCCGCCCACGCTGCCGACGAGGCCATTATCGTTACGACTCCGAACCGAACGGCGTTACAGGATGCGGATCGCGTGATCGGTTTGCTGGGAGATCTCATTCCGACATCCCCGCAGCTTATTGTTAACATGGCGGACGATCCGTCAGATCCGTCTTTAAGCATAGAACAGATTATCAATGTTCTTAATATCGGGCTCATTGGATTGGTGCAATTGGATCTGGAAATTATGCGTTCGGTCGCCAAAGGCACCCCCATCGCGCTGGACCCCGAGCTCGAGAGCGGTCAACGCTTCCGGCATATCGCCCGGAATATCGTAAATAATTTACAGGAATCATACCCTCCGGAAAAAACGAAAAAGAAACATAAAAGCATCTTTTCTTTTTCCAAAGGAATACGGTGGAGGCAGAGCAATTCGATGTAGCGATTTAGGCTAGTCTTTAAAGCGATTAGGTTAGTCTTTAATATGAATGAAAACGAAGCATTATAGTTAATACGGAATATTTCGGGTTGGCGCGCCCTGCTTTAATAACGAACAAACTTGCGTACCATGAGCGAGATTAGTCATGAAATGAGCATCTGGAGAAAAGCTCCGGACGCTCATTCTTTTTATATACTTCAGGATATTGCAAAATCCTCGCTTAAGCGGTGAAACGTGTTCAATGTTCCCAAGCGATTTTTTTAATTCTCGGCTGCGGGTAGCGCAAACAATCCGGGATTTGACATACTTAACTGTGTTTAGTATGATTACAGTAAAAATTTTAATGTGAATAATTTGGTTACAGTTTGTATATACTATAAGCTAAGGCGGTGGGGAAATGATGAAATTCGAAATCAGCGATTGGGTCCAAGGGAAAACGGTAGATGGAGAGTTCATTCAGGGATACATTGAAACGACGGATGACCAGCGGGAGCTCGTGCGGGTACGCGTCGTGCAATCGGATCATGAAGCGGCGGTCGGCAAAGCCGTTACGGTGCACAGTTCCTGGCTGAAACAGCTTCCTCTCAACTCCCTGAATGACCGGAAAAATATTGAAAGCTTAATTGATCTTGCTCTAGCAACCTATGACGAAACATGGTTTAACGAATTGTCGGACCGGCTAAGCAGCCTGCAGCATGAAGGCAAAAGCAAACCTAAATCCCGTGTTCGCGGATCGCTGATCAATCGTTTGGGCTTGTACGAAAATAAATAAAAGAAGGGAAGCGCTGGAGCAAAATCCGGCGCTTCGTTTTTTTTAGCAGTATAGAATTTATAAGTTTTTTTGGGGGTCCCCGCAAAGTATTTGGAATAAGCATCGAAGCATAGGCTCCACTTTGTGGGGTTATTTTACCCATATAAATAATACGGCGGGAGACACGGTGCTGATTTTAAAGGATGCCAACCTTTCCGAATCGTATGTTATAATGTCATGTAAATTATTGACGGAATCTATCCCAAAATCAGTAGGCGGACATGCTGCCTCAACCGAAGAATATATCGGTACTAGGAATAACGCAGGCAACTCGAAATGAACTGGAGGAAAAACGATGGGGCTGGAGATTGAACGTAAATTTTTGCTGCCGGAGTACCCGGCCGATTTGATAAGGGAACATGAGATCCGGATCGAAAAGGAGCAGCTGATCGACCAGACATACCTGGCTATACACGGGGATCAGGAGCTAAGGGTCCGCAAAATCCAGGATTTGACGAGCAAGCAGGTAGAGTACACGCACACCTTCAAAAAGGGCCATGGCATCGCGCGTGAGGAAGTGGAGTATTCCATCTCCGAAGGACTTTATGAGCAAATGATCAATGCGCACCAAGCTGTGCCGCTTATTAAAAAGCGGACCACGGCGGTTTGGGGAGACAAAGTGATCGAAATCGACGATTACGAGCAGATACAGCTGTTGGTGCTGGAAGTGGAATTCGCTTCGGTCGAAGAGGCGGAAAACTTCAACGCCCCCGGGTGGTTCGGGAAAGATATCAGCTCGGAAAAGCAGTATAGCAATAAAAAAGTATGGCAGGAGCTTCAAGCACGGAAGGGGTAACAGAAATCGTGGGGCGGATCCGGGCGTCTTGCCGAGGTGTCTGGCAACCATAGAATCAAACCGAAATCCAAAACCCTCGCTTAGAGACGTTGATCCTCCCTTTGGATTTATTCGAAAATAGATAAAAAAGCAAAGCGCTGGAACGAAATCCCGCGTTTTGCTTTTTTTTTGAATTTGGGCGGTTGGCATTCAGACCCGCATAATGGCTTTTGCAATTTTGGCGGGGAAAGAGCGAAAATTGATTTGGCCTTGCCAAGACCGCCTCCGAAAAGATAGGTTATTGCACAGTTATATGCGTATTAGCGAAAAATATCCTCTAGGCAACGGAATTGTCTTAATAGAAAATAAGTGGGTTTCTTGCAGTTTTTTGTAGGGGAATGTCGGAAATACGTCATGGAAGATATGCAGAAATGCCGATGACAAAATACGGTTAATCCGCTATGATGGGCATTAAATCGAATATCTCAAATAGGTGCCAAATGATGGATGCGTTTTGGAATGGATTCATCGGTTGGTTAAAAGGGAAGCGGGTGCAAATCCCGCGCGGTCCCGCCGCTGTGTAAGAGGAGTCCTTGCAAAAAGACCACTGGGAAACCGGGAAGGTTGCAAGGGTGATGATGCTTGAGCCAGAATACCTGCCTATTTTGATGACGCCATGAACTCTACGAGCGATAGGGGGTGTTTATTAGTACATGCTTTGTGCCTTGTATAGCCGTGTATTCTCGTAAAGGGGCTGTCCAATAAGTCCCCAAAATAAAAAGTTGGACGGGAAAACGTCATGTTTTCCGTCCAACTTTTTTTGTTCTGTCGCTTTTGCAGGAAAGTGGCTGAGCGGATGCCCGCCACCTTCAGTAGATTGTGGGCCAAAGCCACAATCCCAAATTCGGTGTGAACCTTCTCCATCCCTCGCAAGGAGAAGCGACGGAACGAGCGATTGCCCTTGATGTGACCGAATACGCTTTCTACCTCGACTTTACGCCGAGCATAGATCGCAGATCTCTCGTCATCCTCAAGGGCTTTCTTGGCCTTTGCTTTTAACTCTTCCCAGATTGTATTCCAGTGTACCTGGCGGTTCCCCTTGGCCTTGGTGCAGCTTGCCTTGAGTGGACAATCACTGCAATCTTCACATTCATAAATCTTAAAGCTTTGCTCCAGGCCAGACGCGTTTTTCTTCATTTGGTATTTCTTAAAGCGAACGTACTGGCCATTCGGGCAAATAAATCGGTCATCTTGCTCTTCATACGTCCAATTGGAGGCATGTCGGATGTCCTTCTTGTAGCGACGCGCTTTCTCTTTCATATAACTGCCGTAAGGAATGAGAAAATCAAAACGAGGCTCTTTTTCTTCGCCCACCGCATACAAGTAATTTTCCTCGCTGCCATAGCCTGCATCGGCAATCACCGTTTTCGGCATCGGCAAAGCAGACGCAGCCAATCGCTCCATATGGGGGATGAAGCAACGTGTATCTGTAGGTCGCTGATGAAGGCTGTAAAACAAAATGAACTGGTTTTCTGTCGCTATTTGCACATTGTAACCCGGTTTCAGTTGACCATTCTTCATGTGGTCTTCCTTCATCCGCATAAACGTGGCATCTGGATCAGTTTTGGAGTAGCTGTTGCGATTGCCAAAGCAGGCTTTCTGCTGCTCATACTTGGCGAGCCGCGGAAGAAAGTCCTCCCAAATTTGTTTCAGTGGCTGCTTCAGGGCACTGCGCTCTTTGCGTAAGGCTTTTCTCGCTCCGCTGTCGTTTGCCTGAGCCATTTGTTCGGTGAAATCCTCCACTTTTTCTTCCAGTAGGGCGGCTGCTTCTTCGAGTCTTACAGGAAGTTCATCCGGGGCTGCCGCCGCGTATTCGTCGGCT
This sequence comes from Paenibacillus azoreducens, assembly GCF_021654775.1. Taxonomy (NCBI): domain Bacteria; kingdom Bacillati; phylum Bacillota; class Bacilli; order Caryophanales; family Paenibacillaceae; genus Paenibacillus; species Paenibacillus azoreducens. The sequence goes on from NZ_AP025343.1 coordinate 1,366,757, forward strand.
TCTTGCTGTGTGAGCGTATGAATATGCGCAAGGGTCGCCTGTACCTTTTCCTTGAGCTTCTCTTCAAAGTGAAGGGTGGATTTTTTCCACACAAAAGAATACTTGTTAGCATCAGCTTCGATCTTCGTGCCGTCTAAAAAGTAGTTCTCCATCGTGATGTAATTGTCTGCGATGAGCTTTTGGATCATTGTTTCAAACAGCTCGTCCATAAATGCTTTCATACGCACGCCACGGAAGTCGTTCAAGGTACGGAAGTCGGGCTGTTGCATCGCCGCCAGCCACATCGCCGGGAGGTTCTCTTGCAGCAGCTTTTCAATGCCTCGGCAAGAGTAAACCTTTTGCGAGTAACCGTAAAGGATCACCTTGAGCATCATTTTGGGATGGTAGGGACTGCGGCCTCCGCCTGTGTAGTGGGCAAACAGTTGCTGATCTGGAATGGATTCGATCATTTCATCAATGACATGTGCCACATGGTGGTCAGGAATGAATAGTTCCAAATTCAGAATCATCTGAGCTTGCTTGTTATCGTACGGCTTGAAGGTAGGGGCAAGATTTCGTTTAGGTATCACTTTTTCTTCCACATCCTCTAGAGGAAGTGTCACTTGCATGGTATACTGTTCGGTAGTAGTCGTTAGATTACGCAAAAAAATCGCCCTTTCCTGAGTTGGTTGTGTGGTAACTTCCATTCTACAAGAATTGGCGTTTTTTTTGTTCCTTTTTTTAACATCCAACAAAAACGGGGCGTCCAGCATCAGCTTTTACTGACTTTCTGGACAGCCCCTTTTTGCGCTTGCGGCAGAGCTTTTTAAAATCATCGAATCAAAGAAATGGGAAGGGGTATAAACATGAGAAGATTTAAACCTGCAGCCTGGCTGGTCGTCATCAGCATGCTGTTTTCCTTGCTTTTCCCGGGACTTTCGGTGTCTTATGCCGATGGAAACGGGGGCCCAGCCGGATACGTTACGATTTCGGTAGAAAAATTCACCTTGGGCCAAGGATATGTTAGAGAGCCGTTAAAAGTACCTTTTTACGAAGGGGAAAATGGCGCGGCATTAATTGCCCAGTTTTTGGGCGAGGACAATTACGAAAACACCGGGAGTATACATGATTCATTTTATTTGGCAGCGGTTATGGATCATGACACCGGCGATGTGCGCATTCCGCAATACATTTTGGATCAAGCCGGATCGGTCGGTTCCAGGCAGGACGAAGACTGGCTTGGGCAATTCGATTATACCCCGATGTCCGGCTGGATGTATGCGGTCAACAATCAATTTCCCAATTATGGCCTATCCAATTATCATCCGCAAAACGGCGATGTGATCCGGACGCAGTTCACGGTATACGGTTATGGCGCGGATTTGGGCGGGGGCTTTGACGGTAACTATATTCAACCTGCGAACAAAGATGCGCTCACATCAAAAGTTGCGGAAATCAACAGCAGTCCGGACAAAGACGCGCTCCTCTCCAGGGCGGAAGCAAGGGCTGCTTATGACCGCGCATACGAGCTGCTGACGGATATGGAGAGCAGTCAGGAAGACATCGATGCGGCGTATGCCAACCTGGCAGGCGCTTTATCGGAAACGGAACAGCCGGCCCTGGATACGGAGCAGCCTGTCATTCAAGCCGAGGGCTTGCAGCAGGTACAGGAGGTAGCAAGTCCTGAGCTGAGCTTCAAAGTATCGGTAACGGATAACGCCGACCAAGGCATCATTCCGGAAGTAACGCTTAACGAAACGGTTTTGCCTGAAACGGGCGGAGAATACAAGGCTTCCCTGAGAGCTGGGGCAAACCGAATCCATATTGCCGCAACCGACAAGGCAGGGAACCGTGCGGAGCAGGATTATTCGGTTATCTATAAGGCAGCGGGCACTTCCCAATTAGCCAAAGAGCGTCTGGATAAAAGCCTGGAGTATATTTTTCGGACGGTAGAACATCCGACGTTTGGAACAGGTGGCGGGGAATGGTCCATTCTTGCTTTGGCGAGAGGCAACTACCCGGTTCCAAGCAGCTATTATAAGGAATATTACGATAATGTCGTCAGCGTGGTGCAAAGCAAACAGAATAACCTGGACCGGACAAAATGGACGGAACATTCCAGACTGGTTCTGGGCTTGACGGCCATTGGCAAAGATGTCACGGATGTAGGCGGTTACAGCCAGCTTGACAAGCTTGCGGATTACAACGCCGTGATCAAACAAGGGATTAACGGACCGATTTTTGCGCTGATCGCCTTTGACAGCAAAAATTATCAAATTCCCGTTATTGGCGGCGATAAAAAACAAACCACAAGAGAGAATCTGATTGATTTTATTTTGAACCTCGAGATCAAAAAGGGGACGGCTGACGCGGGCGGATGGGCGCTGTTCGGCTCGGCTGCCGACACCGACATTACGGCGATGGCCATCCAGGCGCTGGCTCCTTATTATTCAACCCGCGGCGATGTCCAAGCGGCGGTTGACCGGGCCGTAAATTGGCTTTCCAAGACGCAAAACGCGGAAGGCGCTTATACAAGCTGGGGAAGCATGAGCAGCGAAAGTCTGTCTCAAGTGGTTACCGCTTTAAGCAGCATCGGAATCGATGCCGATCAAGACCCGCGATTTATTAAAAACGGTAATTCCATACTTAGCGCCCTCTTGAGCTTCTCGGTTCCGGACGGCGGTTTCATGCATGTAAAACCAACAGGCTCGGAGGCTCCCAAAGTCGACGGCATGGCCACCGACCAGGGGACTTATGCCCTCGTAGCTTACGACCGCTTCATTAACCATAAAAACCGTCTGTATGACATGACGGATGTGGGGGATCAAACGCCGAATCCGGGAACGCCGGCGGAAAACCTTTCGGTTCCGGATGGTGCTCAAGACTATAAGCTGGCGGTTACAGCCGCAGATGCGAATAAAGAGTTCAATTTGGAAATTCCGGGAACTAAAGAAGGGAAAGTCGTCTTAAGTTTGCCGGCGAAAAGCGATCTGCCTTTGATCGCGGCTTTTAAGGGAAATGTATCCGTGACGATCCCCAAAGGCTCACAGGTTATAGCCGGGGACGCTTCCGCGTTGGAGGTGATCACGTCCTTAAATGCACAGAGGAAGGACCTAAGCGACAAGATTGCGGGAATCGTTCCGGATGGCTACAAGCTTGATGGCATTGACAAAGCCTTTACCATGGGCGGCCAATCCAAGATTGATCTTAACCGGTTTGTGACGCTGACGTTCAAAGGGTTGAAAGGGAAGTCTGCCGCTTATATTCAGGACGGGACGCCTCATGCGATTCAAAAGGTTGCCGACGCATCCGAAGGCGAAAATGGCAGCCTGACCGAATATGCATACGACAGCGGCAATGATCTTGTTGTCAAAACCAAGCATTTTACGGACTATATCGCGTATTCCGCAAGCAAGGCAAGCACGCCTGGCGGTAATCCCGGCGGCGGCGACGGAAACGGCAACGGGAATGGCAATGGTAACGGTAACGGTAACGGCAATGGTAATGGAGGGAACGGCCCGGGTCCGCAGCCGGGATCCTATGTAACCCTGTCCGTGGACAAGCTGACGATCAACAAGGGATATGTCGTCACGCCGACCCAAATCGAGTTGAAGTCCGGAGATACCGCATGGACGGTGCTGAAGCGGGTACTCGACGGCAAAGGGATCAGCTATGATTACGTATGGACGGAAAAATACGGAAGCGTATATGTGCAGTCGATTGCCGGCGACGGGGAGTTCGACCATGGCAGCGGCAGCGGCTGGATGTACAACGTCAACGGCGTTTACCCGGGATACGGGGCAACGAAATATATTCTAAAAAGCGGAGATCAGCTTCAGTGGCGGTATACAACGAATCTTGGCGAAGATTTGGGCGAGGATCTCAGCAAGTGGAATCCGGGAGGTACGGGACAGGGTACGGGCCAGGGAGGAGGAAGCGGCTCCGGTGCTCCGGTAGCTCCAGGCATCGTCCTGAACAAAGACGACAAAACACCTGTAATCCAGGTTCCGGCTAACATTCAATCGGATTACATCCTGAATATTACCAAGGCGCTTCAAAATACAAACAGCATCACCATCAGCATTCCGGATGTGAAAGCCAAAGTCATCCTGAATCTGGAGGATGTAAAAGACAACATCCCGATGATTGCGGCGGTCAAAGGAAATACCTCGCTTGTCATCGACAAGGGAACCCGGGTGAGGTCGGGAGACCGGAGAATTGAACTTTTTACCGCAAATACGGACGCCAAAGTCAAAGACCTCATTCAATTGGCCCTGACGGGGCAGGACAAGCTGGACGCGGTTAAAAACGCCTTTGTTGCCGGTAATGCGGCGGTTCCGGTTATTTTAGACAAGCCGGTTGCGATTGTGGTTAAAGGCGGCAAAGATCAGCGCGCAGGTTACATCGACAACGGCAAATTCGTGCCTGTTCAAATTTATGAGTCCGATGACCAGGGGGCGCAGGCCGTTAAAGGCAATGAGGTACAGGTTTATGCTTTTGTTAAAGGCAGCGATCTGTATATCAAAACAAACCGCCTGACGTCGTTTGCGACTTATACGGTTACGCAGGCGGCTGTGAAGCCGGAGGCTGGCTTGAAGGGGGTGTATGCCGATGCGTCGACGATCTCCGATTGGGCATACGAAGCGGTTATGGCAGGAACGCAGAAAGGATACATTCAGGGAAGCGGCGGCAAGTTTAATCCGAAGTCCAATGTTACCAGGGCGGAGTTCGCCAAAATTTTGGTAAGTGTTTTAGGATTGGATACGAAAAACGTGCAAGCGGCCGACTTTAAGGATGTTCGTCTCGATGACTGGTATTATCCATATGTTCAAGCGGCCAATGACGCCAAGGTGCTTACGGGGTACAATCATGAATTCCATCCGAACGAAAATATGACCCGCGAGGAAATGGCTGCGACCGCCGTCCGGGCTTTGGGCGTGCAGCCAGCCAAGCTGCCTTCGGCCATAAAGGATATGGAAAAAGCATCCGAATGGGCTCGTGCCGACATCGAAACGGCCGCCGCGTATGGATTGATGACAGGCACCGGAGACAGATTCCTTCCGAAGGGCACCGTGACCCGGGAAATGGCGGCCGTCGTTTCGGCAAGGGTCTATGAATTTAAAAACAAAAACACATCTGGCAACCAGGCAAATGATCAAGCTAAACAGCAAGACAAACAGCAAGATAAACAGTCAGACAAGCAGCAAGATAAGCAGTCAGACAAACAAACAGACAAACAACCGGATAAGCAAGCAAACACCAAAGTAAAGCAGCAGCTGAAGGAAACCGCGGCATTCCTGCAAAAATCGGTTGCCGATCCGACCATTGCGTCGGTTGGCGGCGACTGGACGGTCTTGGCAATGTCCCGTTCGGGAATTCCTGCGCCGGACGCCTATTTTGCCAAGTATTATGCCAATGTGGAGAAGGTCCTCAAGGAAAAGTCGGGCAAGCTGCATCAGGTCAAATATACCGAATATGACCGGGTGATTTTGGCGCTTACAGCTCTCGGCAAAGACGTGGATCATGTGGCAGGCTATAACCTGAGAGAGCCGCTTGCCGATTACGACACTGTCATTAAGCAGGGGATTAACGGGCCGATCTTTGCCTTGATCGCGCTGGACAGCAAGCATTACGACATCCCGGCCGTGAAAAACGGCAAAACGCAGACCACCCGGGAAATGCTCATCGATTTCATTTTGAAAAGAGAGATCGACGGCGGGGGCTGGGCTTTAGGCGAAAATCCGACCGCAGCCGATCCCGACATTACGGCGATGGCGATCCAAGGGCTGACGCCGTATTACGCGACGAATCCGCAGGTTAAAGCTGCCGTTGATCGGGGAGTCACATGGCTGTCCAAAGCTCAAAGCGCGGATGGCGGCTTTGCAAGTTGGAAATCGGCCAACTCCGAGAGCGCAGCCCAGGTCATTGTGGCTTTGACAGGTCTCGGCATCAATCCGGATACGGATGCCCGGTTTATCAAAAACGGCAAATCGGTCGTGGATGCGCTTCTAGGCTTTGCCGCACCGGGAGGCGGATTCTATCATGTCAAAGCAGGAGGTGCCGATAACGGCGGTGCCAAGCCGGGTGAAGTGGATTTGATGGCGACCGACCAAGCCATGTATGCGCTTGTGGCTTTCGACAGATTCGCGAATGGACAGAACCGTTTGTATGACATGACGGACGTGAAATGATGAAGAATAAAAAATGGTTATATGCCGCCCTGATTGCGGTTGTGCTGGCAATTGCTTTTGTCTGGGGCGGTCAGGATTCGAAGAAACCGGCGCCGCCTATGGAAGCAAGCGTTCAGACGGAACATTCTGAATCCGCAATTTCGCCTGAGGGAGTGGCTCCCTCAGGCGGGAAGGCGGCCGCCGATGAAGAAAGCAAGCAGCCACCTTCAGACGCAACGCAAGCTTCCACCGCGCCGGAGAAGGAACCGAAGGATTCCAAACCGGATGCCGAGAAGGCGTCAGGCGAAGCAGTCGGTACCAAAAACAAGGAAGCCGGACTAACCAATCAACCGCAGGACCTGAAGCAAGAAACGGATGGCGCATCCGCGCCGGACGCTTCCCAAAAAACGGAATTGGCAGAAGAAGCAGCCGTCAACACTTCCACCAATAAAGGGCCGGACAAAGCAAAAGAAAATGCAGAGGCTAAGGTCCCGGGCAAAAGCGAGACCAAGGCTTCTGTCAAAGCGGCGGACAAAACTGCAGATAAAACCGTAGATAACGATAAAACTACAGACAAAACGGCGGATAAAAACTCCGCAGCCAAAACGGCAGAAAAGCCAGCAGCTTCATCCAAACCTGGCAAAACGGATTCCGCCAAGGCGGACGCCAAACCAAAAAAGGATAAATATCAGACGGACCCCGTACCGGCAGGCAAACCGAAGCCCGTTGAATGGCAGGATACGACGATCAACAAGAAGAAACAGCTGACCGCTACTTTATCCGTCTCGGCTGCCTCGATTTTGAACCATATGGATCAATTCAATAAGGATAAGCTTGAGGTTTTGCCTAAAGACGGAGTGATTTACAAAGCACGCAAGGTCACTTTCTATGAAGGGGAATCGGTGTTTGACCTGCTGCTGCGGGAAATGAAGAAAAATAAAATCCATATGGAATTTTCCATGACGCCGATCTACAACAGCAATTACATCGAAGGCATCAACAACTTGTATGAATTTGATTGCGGCGAGCTCAGCGGCTGGATGTACAAGGTAAACGGCTGGTTTCCGAATTATGGCAGCAGCCGTTATGCCTTGAAGGACGGGGATGTCGTGGAATGGGTATACACCTGTGATCTGGGCCGCGACGTTGGCGGTTATGTGGCTGCCGGAGGCAAACCGTAATGAGGGATCCTTTTTCCTCCTATCACCCGATTCTTAATTTCGGTTATTTTACCGTGATGCTGCTGTCCAGCATGTTCTTTATGCATCCGGTATTTCAGGGGATCGCCTTGCTGAGCGCGGTTACTTATTCCTTGCTGCTGAAAGGCCGGAGCGGAGTCAAATTCCATATGCTGTATATGCTGCCGCTCCTGCTGTTCATGGCCGCGATGAACCCGGCTTTCAACCATGCGGGCGTGACGATTCTGTTTTATCTCAAGAGCGGAAATCCGGTGACGCTGGAATCGATTGTATTCGGCGTGTCGGCAGCCTGTATGTTCGTGACCGTAATCATATGGTTTTCCTGCTACAATGCCGTGATGACATCGGATAAGTTCATTTACATTTTCGGAAAAATACTGCCTTCGCTCTCATTGATTTTATCGATGGTGCTGCGGTTCGTACCGAGGTATATTGCGCAAATGAAGACGATCTCGAACGCCCAAAAATGCATCGGAAGGGATATGTCGCAGGGAAATATGCTGCAGCGCGCACGGAACGGAATTGCGATTTTATCCATACTGACGACATGGGCACTCGAGAATGCGATTGAAACGGCGGACTCCATGAAGTCCAGAGGATACGGGCAGCACGGACGGACAAGCTACTCTAATTTCCGCTTTGACCGCCGGGATCGGATCATGCTCGCCGTTCTGGCGGGACTCATCGCATGTGTGCTGGTCGGGGCCGTGCTGGGCGAAAATACGATACGTTTTTTTCCGTCTATCAAAGTAAGCGTGGTTACGCCGGTTAGTTATGCCGTATATATTGCATATTTTGCATTATGTACGATACCTGTTCAGGTCGCGATCATGGAGGAGGTCAAATGGAAATATATCGAATCGAAAACTTGAATTTTGCCTTCCCGGGCCAAGAACGGCAGGTGCTTTCCGGTATACGCCTTACAATACGAAGCGGTGAATTCGTAACTATATGCGGAAAATCGGGATGCGGAAAAAGCACGCTGTTAAGACATCTGAAAACCGTGCTTATGCCGCATGGCAAACGGGAGGGATGCATTTATTTTCGCGGCGAGCATCTGGCGGATACGGATCAGCGCACGCAGGCATCGGAAATCGGATTTGTGCTGCAGAACCCCGACAACCAGATTGTGACTGACAAGGTATGGCATGAACTGGCTTTCGGGCTGGAGAGCCTGGGGACCGATTCCCGCACCATTCGGCTGCGCGTCGCGGAGATGGCAAGCTTTTTCGGCATCCAAACCTGGTATCATCGGAACGTTTCCGAGTTGTCCGGAGGCCAGAAGCAGCTGCTTAATTTGGCTTCGGTCATGGCCATGCAGCCTTCGGTATTGATTTTGGATGAGCCGACTTCTCAATTGGACCCGATTGCAGCTGCGGATTTTCTGGAGACTGTAAAAAGGATTAACCGGGAACTGGGGACCACCGTCATCATCACCGAACACCGGCTCGAAGAGCTTCTTCCAATTTCCGACCGCCTGATCGCGATGGACGAAGGCAGTATCATCGCAGATCATGCGCCGGCAAAAGCTGGAGAAGCGCTGCATGCGATGAACCATCCGATGTTTGCCGCCATGCCGTCGCCAATGCGGATATATGCGGGTGCTCTAGAGAACGGCGGATACCCGGTTACGGTGAAGGAAGGGCGGCAATGGCTGGACGCTTTTTATCCTGAAAGCAGCCCACAGGCCAAGCCGGACAATGCGGAAAACCGGGAGCATCCGGGTCCTGCCGCCATCCAGTTCAAGGATGTTTGGTTTAGATACGAGAAACATGGGGCGGATATTCTAAAGGATTTGACGTTTGAGGTGAAAGAGGGGCAATTTTACTGTATTGTCGGCGGGAACGGGACAGGCAAAACGACCGCGTTGTCGCTTATTAGCGGGCTAAGGCAGCCTTACCGGGGAAAGGTGCTGATTCACGGCAAAAATCCGGCCAAAATGCCATCACGCGAGCTGTTCTCGGCTTATCTTGGCGTACTTCCGCAAAATCCGCAAACGCTGTTCGTCAAAAAAACCGTCCGGGAAGATTTATACGAAATGTTATCCGGCAGCAAGCTGACCCCAGTTGAAAAAGCAGGGAAGGTGAAGGACGTGTCCGAATTTGCGGAACTGGAACCTTTGCTGGACATGCATCCTTATGATCTGAGCGGAGGCGAACAGCAGCGGGCTGCACTGGCCAAAGTACTGCTGTTGGAACCGAAAATTTTACTGCTCGACGAACCGACGAAAGGATTGGACGCCTTCTTTAAGGAGAAGCTGGCCCGGCTTTTGCAAAAGCTGAAAGCGGCGGGAGTTACGATCGTGATGGTCTCGCATGATATCGAATTTTGCGCCAAATACGGCGAGGAATGCGCGATGTTTTTTGATGGCAGCATCATCGCGGCAAACCGGGCCAAACCGTTTTTTGCGGGCAACAGCTTTTATACCACGGCGGCGAACCGCATGGCGCGGCATGTATGGAACGATGCCGTTACAGTCGAGGATGTGATTGAGCGATGCAGGACAAGCAAGCCGCAAGTCAACGTTTAAGCCGCCGCACTTGGCTGGCCGCCGCATTTATTCTGGTGATCATCCCGGCCACGATCCTGCTTGGCGTGTTTTTGCTGAATGACCGTAAATATTATTTCATCAGCCTGCTAATTGTGCTTTACACGATGATTCCTTTTGCCATGGTCTTCGAGCGGCGCAAACCGCAGGCAAGGGAGATGATCGTCATCGCCGTGATGACGGCGATTGCCGTGGCGGGGCGGGGGGCCTTTTTTATGCTGCCGCAGTTCAAGCCGGTCGTAGCGATCGTGATCATTTCCGGAGTAAGCCTGGGGCCCGAAGCGGGTTTCCTCGTTGGAGCGATGACGGGGTTTGTGTCCAATTTTTTCTTTGGCCAAGGGCCATGGACGCCGTGGCAAATGTTTTGCTTTGGCATTATCGGCTTTCTGGCAGGCGTCCTGTTCAAAAAAGGACTGCTGCATAAAAGCAAGCTTTCGCTTTGCATCTATGGCGGATTGTCTACCTTCGTCATATACGGCGGCATTATCAATATCGGCTCGCTGCTGATCTTTACGGCCGCTTTTTCCTGGAAAGCGCTGCTTGCCACGTATATATCCGGCTTCTGGTTTGATATGGTGCATGCGCTCGCGACGGTTTTTTTCCTCTTTATCCTCTCTAGGCCGATGCTTGAAAAGCTGGACCGGGTCAAAACGAAATACGGTTTGTTGGAGCCATAACTGGCACGCATGGAATGAAACAAAAAGCGCCCTGAAATTCGGGGCGCTTCTTTGCGTCGGTAGTTATGGGGCATGGAAGGTCAATCAAAAATCCTGCATGAGCCTCGTAAAGCCAGCTACTTCGCCATCAACGCCGATTCCCGGAAGATCGGCTTCGTCTGGATATGCGTAACCTGATGCGGCTGCGACGGCTCCTGGATGCGGGACAGCAGCATGTCGGCTGCCGTGATGCCCATTTCGTCGCTAAAAATATGTACGGTCGTCAAATGCGGCTCAACGATGCGCGATTCCGGCGCGTTGTCGAAGCCAACGACGGCGATGTCCTCGGGAATGGAGATGTTTTTGTTTTTGAGCGATTTCATGACATTGACCGCAATGAAATCGTTGGCACAGACGAAGGCCGCAGGCAGTTCGGCGATTTGCTCCAGCCGCTTGTCCATCCAATCGGCCTCGGAAATGAACTCCTTATCCGGATTCAAAACGCATTGGCCCAGGTCCAGCGGCACTCCCGCCTCGGTGAGGGCCCGGTTGAAGCCCGCCCAGCGCTCGTTAAAGCTTTTGCAGTGGTTGTAATCGCCGATGAAGCCGAAGGAGCCGCAGCCGCTCTCGATCAACCGGCGGGTCATGAAGTACGTGCTGTGCTCGTTTTCCATCAGCAGCAGATCCGCCTCCAGATCGGGATAGAACATGTCGGCTGCGCAGTCGATGAAAATAGTTGGCAGCCCGAGGCTCGTGATCTTTTGCGTGTATTCTTTATCGAACAGCTCGATACAGATGATGCCGTCCACCTTGGACGTCTCGAAATTGTTGGGCAATTGCAGGGCGCTCCGCTCGAAGTCGCGCACGATATGAATCGACAGATTATACCCTTCGGCGCTGATCCGTTTCTCGAGCCCGCTGATCAGGCGGGAGCCGAAGTGGGAGCTGCTGGGCATATTGGCCGTCAGCAGGGCGATGTTCCCCGGGTTTTTCGCTAACAGATTATCGGTTTCCATATATGCAAACTGTTTATATTTAAGCTCGATCGCTTTCTTGATGACCTTGTTGCGGGTTTCGCTCGGGATGCTCTCGCTGCCGTTAAGCGCCTTGGACGCCGTGTTTCTAGAAATGCCAAGTGCATCGGCTATATCTTGAATCGTTACTTTTTCCTTCATGTAAGTCTTTTCACCTCTACGAATTATTCCACTCCAACCCCACGCGCGTTTGCTGCCTTTTATATGCTATGACAAATGTATAATAGATTGGCCTAAATAGCAATGTTATTTTTACAAATGCACATATAAACTTTACATTTTTGACGAGGTTGAGAGTAAGAAAGATTTATTTGTATACAAAAAGCCGTTCTTGTACGCAATATGTTGTAATCGAGCAGCAAGAATGATGCTGATCAAATGATAAATATGCTATATATTTACATTTAACTCATTTTCGCGTCGATTATGAACAAAATATTATCTACAAATGCACAAATAATAATTTACAAAAGTTATTGACGGATGTTACAACCTTTGATAAATTGTAAAAGCAACGGTAAACGGCAACGAGAATTGAAAGCCTTTTCCGTCATGAGCATGCTCAATTCTCACAGGTAAGAATGGAGGTTACGGTTTGGAAAACACGGTCAAAGTCGATCAACGGGCAGCGGTGCTGAAGCGGAGGAGCTCGGCGGGGCGCATATTCGATTTTCTGAAAAAGAATTACTTTTTGTACGTCCTGCTCGCTCCGGCGCTGATCCTGACCCTGATATTCAAATATGTCCCGATGTACGGCGCCATCATCGCATTCAAGGATTTCAGTCCGATCCGGGGCATCATGGGAAGTCCCTGGGTGGGACTGAAGCATTTCGAGAAGTTTCTGTACTCGCCCAATTTCGACGTTATTTTTATGAATACGCTTAAATTGAGCTTCCTGGGCCTCATTTTCAGCTTCCCGGTGCCGATCCTGCTGGCGCTCATGCTGAACCAGGTCCGGAAGACTGCGGTGAAAAAGAACGTTCAGCTCTTCTTGTACGCGCCGAACTTCATCTCGGTCGTGGTGATTGTCGGCATGCTGTTCATCTTTTTGTCGCCGACGGGGCCAATCAACCAGATTCTGATGCATTTCACGGGCAGGCCGCTCATGTTTATGTCCGAACCGGAATATTTCCGCTGGATTTACATTTTGTCGGATATTTGGCAGGGGGCCGGCTGGGCCTCGATTATATACGTGGCCGCGCTCGCCAACGTCGATCCGGAGCTGCACCATGCGGCAAGCCTGGACGGGGCGAACCTGCTGCAGCGGATCCGGAACATCGATCTTCCGACGATTCGTCCGATCATGGCGATCGTGTTCATCCTGGCGGCGGGCGGCATCATGTCCATCGGCTTCGAAAAAGCATATCTGATGCAGACCTCGATGAACCTGCCCGCATCGGAAATCATTGCGACTTACGTATATAAGGTCGGTTTGCAATCGGGCGATTACGCGTATTCCGCGGCGGTCGGATTGTTCAACTCCGTCATTAACGTCATTTTGCTGCTGACCGTGAACTTTATCGTCAAAAAGCTGAACGAAGGCGAAGGTCTCTACTAGAAAGGAAGTGTATCTCAAATATGGCAGTCAAGCATTCCGGGCTCGACCGTTTCCTGCTGGCGTTGAATTATTTGTTTTTGGCGCTGGCCGTGCTCATCGTCGTCGTGCCGCTCGTGTATATCGTGGTCGCCTCGTTCATGGATCCGACCGTGCTGCTGAACAAGGGGCTTTCCTTCCGGGTCTCCGATTGGAGCCTCGAAGGGTACAAGAAGATTTTGTCCAACCCGGCGATGGTCCGCGGATTTTTCAACTCGGTGTTTTACTCCGCCGCTTTTGCGATTGTAACGGTCGCGGTTTCGGTGTGCGCAGGATACGCGCTGTCGGAGGAGCGCCTGGCGGGACGCGGCATCTTCATGACGCTGTTCATCGTCACGATGTTTTTCGGCGGCGGGCTGATTCCGACCTACCTGCTAGTCCGCAATCTCCACATGCTGAACACGGTGTGGGCGGTCATCATTCCGGGCGCGGTCAACATATGGAATATCATTTTGTCCAGAACGTTCTTCAAAGGCGTGCCGAAGGAGCTGAAGGAGGCCGCGAACGTCGACGGCGCAACGGATGCGGGCATCTTCGCCCGGATCGTCCTGCCGTTGTCCAAACCGATCATTTTCGTGCTGGCGCTGTATGCGTTCGTAGGACAGTGGAACTCGTATTTCGACGCCATGATTTATTTGGAGGATGCGAAGCTTCATCCGCTGCAGCTCGTTCTGCGGTCCATCCTCATCCAAAACCAGGCGGCCCCGGGCATGATCAGCGATCAATTGGCCATGAACGAGCTGAAGCGCCTGTCGGAAATGATCAAATATTCGGCGATCGTCATCTCCAGCCTGCCGCTGCTCGTGATGTACCCGTTCTTTCAGAAGTATTTCGAAAAAGGTGTGATGGTGGGTTCCCTGAAATAGGCCGCCCCCTGAACATACATAGCCATCATTCATTTTTTAATCCGCAAGGCAGATTTTCGTTTGCATGAAGATCGAATAAATAATGGAGGTCATCGTGATGAAAAGATTACAGGCAAAGAAAACCGCGGGAAAAGCCGTTTCGCTTTCCGCGCTGGCAGCGCTGGTACTGCTCTCCGGCTGCGGGGGAGGCAAGGCTGAGAACGAATCCAAAGACGGAAAATTGACCTTGAATTTCCTGACGCAAAGCTCGCCGCTGGCGCCGGCCGATCCGAACGACAAGCTGATCAACAAAAGGCTGGAGGAAAAAACGGGCGTTCACATCAAATGGACCAACTACACGAATGACGTTTTCGCGGAAAAGCGCAATCTGGCCATGGCGAGCGGCGACTTGCCTGATGCGGTGTTCGACGCGGGATACGGCGACTACGACCTGCTGAAGCTGGCCAAGGACGGAGCCATCGTACCGCTGGAAGACCTGATCGAGAAGCAGATGCCGAATTTGAAAAAGGTGCTGGAGGAAGCTCCGGAATACAAATCGATGATTACTGCTCCGGACGGCCATATCTACTCCTTCCCTTGGATCGAAGAGCTCGGGTCCGGCAAAGAGCGGATTCAAGCAGTGGACGATCTCCCATGGATCAACGTCGAATGGCTGAAAAAGCTGGGCCTTGAAATGCCGAAAACGACGGATGAGCTGAAAAAGGTTCTGATCGCCTTTAAGACGCAGGACCCGAACGGCAATGGCAAGGCGGACGAAATTCCACTGTCCTTCATCAACAAGCCGGGCGGCGAGGATTTGGCATTCCTGTACGGCTCCTTCGGCCTGGGCGAGAACTGGGACCATACGGTCGTGACCGACGACGGCAAGGTTGTATTCACGGCTTCCCAGGATGGCTACAAAGACGCGATCAAATTCATTCACGAGCTGTACCAAGAGGGGCTGATCGATGTCGAAGCCTTCCAGCAGGACTGGAACACGTACTTGGCCAAAGGCAAGGACGATCGGTACGGACTGTACTTCACGTGGGATAAGGCGAACATTACAGGCAGCAACGACAAGTATGATCTGATGCCTCCGCTTGCGGGACCAGGCGGCGAAGCGAACGTAACCCGGACCAACGGCATCGGCCTGGATCGCGGACGCATGGTCGTCACCAGTACCAACAAGCATCCCGAAGAAACGGCAAAATGGGCCGACCAGCTGTACGATCCGCTGCAATCCGTCCAAGACAACTGGGGCACCTACGGGGATGACAAACAGCAGAATATTTTCGAATTCGACGAAGCGAAAGGCATGCTGAAGCATCTGCCGCTCGAAGGAACGGCCCCGGTCGAGCTGCGGCAAAAAACGAGCATCGCCGGTCCGCTGGCGATCCTGAACAGTTACTACGGCAAATATACGACGATGCCGGACGACGCGGCGTGGCGCCTGAAGCTGCTTAAAGACGTGATGGTTCCGCACATGAAGGCGAAAAACAACTACCCGAACGTGTTCTTCTCCTTGGATGAGCTCGACCGGTTGTCCACGATTCAAACGGATATGTTCGCCTACGTGGAACGCAAGCGCACTGAGTGGTATCAAAACGGGAAAATCGATCAGGAGTGGGATGCTTACCTGAAAGAATTGGACCGTTTGGGACTACAGGAGTGGCTTAAAATCAAACAGTCGGGTTATGACCGCAACGTCCAATAAAAAGAACGAAAACCGGACGCTGCAGCAGACGCCTTAGTGCACGATCGCGGCCGCGTCCGTACAATACCCATATGAAGGAGTTTATCGAATGTCCGTACTGCTGCAAGATCATCGCCGGGGGACGTATCATTTTTCCCCGCGGCACAACTGGATGAACGATCCGAACGGCATGGTTTATTTCAATGGAGAGTATCACCTGTTTTATCAGCATCACCCGAACGGAACGACGTGGGGACCGATGCATTGGGGACATGCGGTGAGCAGGGATCTGGTGGCGTGGGAGGAGCTTCCGATCGCCCTTGCGCCGGATGAGCACGGCACGATTTTCTCGGGCAGCGCGGTGGTCGATTGGAACGACACGACGGGTTTTTTCGGCGGCAAACCGGGACTCGTCGCGATATTCACCCATCATTCCGACGTGCCCGGCGCGGAGCACCCGGTTCAGAGCCAAAGTCTCGCATACAGTGCCGATCAAGGGAGAACCTGGACCAAGTTTGTGGAAAATCCGGTGCTGCGCCATGACTCTTACATCGATTTCCGCGATCCCAAAGTGTTCTGGCATGAGCCTACGTCGCAGTGGATCATGATTCTGGCATGCGGCCAGTCCGTCAGCTTGTACCGCTCCCCGAATCTTAAGGTCTGGACGCTTGCCAGCGAATTCGGCGAAGGCATCGGTTTTCACGGCGGCGTCTGGGAATGCCCGGATTTGTTCCCGCTGCCCGTCGAAGGGGAGCCGGGCAGTGGCAAATGGGTGATGCTGGTGAGCATCGGGGATGCCCCGGATTATGAGGAAGGTTCAAGAACCCAATATTTCACGGGGGACTTCGACGGCGAACGCTTCATGCCGGATGCATACTCGCAAGGCCATGTTCGGTGGTTGGATTACGGCCGCGACAATTATGCAGGCGTGAGTTGGTCGGACGTTCCGGCGGCGGATGGAAGACGCCTCTTCATCGGCTGGATGAGCAACTGGAAATATGCAAATCAGACACCTACCAGCGGCTGGAGGGGGGCAATGACGATCGCCAGGGAATTGCAGCTTATCCGGGTGAACGGTGAGACAGTGCTGACCCAGCAGCCGGTGCGGGAGCTCAAAGCGTACCGCAAGCCCGTCTTGACGATGCGGGATGCGAAGGCCAAGGACGTTTCCGTCCGCTTGGCAGGCTTGCGCCTGGACGCCATCGAAATCCATGCTTGTGCCGGGTTTGCAGAAGCGCAGGGTTCTTTTGCATGGAAGGTCCGGACCGGAGCGGAGCAGGAGACGGTCATCGGTTATGACGCGGAAGCGGGAGAAGTGTACGTGGACCGCCGCCGGTCCGGCATCGCCGATTTCCATCCGCAGTTTGCCGGCAGGCATGCGGCGTCGCTTCGTACTGGAGCGGAGAGCCTGGAGCTCCGGATCTTCGTCGACAAGTCTTCCGTCGAAGTATTCGTGAACGGCGGCGAGTCCGTGTTGACGGATTTGATCTACCCCGATCCTAACTCGGCCGGCTTGTCGCTGCAAACGGATAACGAGCGCTTGACGTTCGACGCGTTCGACCTATTCGAGATAGCGGTTCCGGCGAAATAAGCCGGGCTCAAGAAAGAGATGCGGCGGGGGGGGGAAGGATTCCGAAGAAAATGATAGATGAACGATGGACGAACGCTCGGCGAAGTTGGCGAGTGATTCCGTAACAAAATAAACGACGACAGGAGCATCGACACATGCGGATCGGAGCCATAGAGGCAGGCGGTACCAAATTCGTCTGCGGGGTTGGGAACGAATCGGGCTTGATGGAGGACAGCATCAGCTTTCCGACCGGGCATCCCGAAGAGACGCTGCCCCAAGTGATATCTTATTTCAAAAAGAACCGGGTGGAGGCGATCGGGATCGGTTCCTTCGGTCCGGTGGGCCTGCGGCGGGACAGCCCGACTTACGGCTTTATTACGACCACGCCCAAGCCGGGATGGGCTCAGTACCCTTTCCTCGACGCGATGCGCCGACATTTCGGCGTTCCGTTCGGGTGGGATACCGACGTTAATGCCGCGGCCTTCGGCGAAGCGGCTTGGGGAGCGGCCGAAGGGCTGGACAGCTGCGTTTACGATCGGCACGGGCATCGGCGTCGGCGTATATGCCGGCGGCCGACTCGTTCACGGCCTGGTTCATCCGGAGGGAGGCCATGTGCCCGTGAAGCGCCATCCGGAGGATTCCTATCCGGGAGGCTGCGCTTACCATGGCGACTGCCTGGAAGGGATGGCGGCGGGACCGGCCATTGAAGCACGCTGGCATGCCAAGGGGCATGTGCTGCCGCCGGATCATCCGGCCTGGGCGATTGAAGCGTATTACATCGCGCAGGCGGTCACCGGCGCGATTCTGATGCTGTCGCCGGAGAAGGTGATCCTTGGCGGTGGCGTCATGCAGCAGCCGCAGCTGTTTCCGCTTATTCGCGAGGCGGTGGCGCGGAATCTGAACGGCTACGTCCAGGCGGATGAAATCACGGAGCGGATCGAAGACTATATCGTTCCGCCGCGGCTTGGAGCCAAGGCCGGATTATACGGCGCGCTCGCGCTGGGATTGGAAGCGCTGGGCGAAACGCCGGCGAGGCGATGATACGCATGCAGCTTGACCAGGATCAGTTCAATGTCCCGCCAAGCCGCATCATATATTTGAATCATTCACTCTTCCTCAGCGGGGGAAGAGTGAATGATTCGCTTTTCTTGTAAGCGGTTTCTATAAGGATGAGAAGGGGACGTATGAACGAATGAAGACAAGTAGAGGAATCCTTTCGTTATGTTTAACCGGCCTGTTGACTGCTTCTGTGGCGTTGTCGTTCCAGGCTGACGCCGGGAAAGCCTCGGCCGAACCGCTTCAGCCGGCGCCGAAGGGACAGAAGGAGGCCAATATGAATACGGTGAATACTAATTTGGGCGGATGGAAGGCTCAGGGACAAGGCCGTATGGAGTATACGGCCGACGGTCTTCTGTTGACTTCGGACCCGATGGAAAACGTGATCGCGATGTCGAATACGCAGACGGACGATTTCGTCTATGAAGCGGACATGATGGTTCTAAACGGAACGCATCCGGACGCGACGCTGCTGTTTCGGAGCAGCGAGGACGGATGGTCCTCCTACATGCTGCAAATCGTGCCGGATGCCGGCGTGCTGCGGCTGAAGGACGCCGGCGGGGGTGACGGAAAGCTGAACGTGGAGAAACCGGTTTCCGTGAAGCCCGGGGATATCGTTCATTTGAAGGTTAAGGCCGAAGGTTCCAGCCTGAAGGTTTATTGGGGCAGCGCTTATCAGCCGGTCATCGACGTCCGGGATTCCGCGCACAGGTCGGGACGGCTCGGCCTTCACGTGTGGGACGGGGCGGTACTGTTCCAGAACATCCAGGTCAGCGGCCTGAACGGTAACGTTGGAGCGGCATCGGCAACCGAGGGAAGTTGGCAGCCGGATCTCAAAGGCTGGAAAGGAACGGCCGCCGTCGGACAAGCCGCCCGGCAAATGCGCGATGGCCGGTTCGCCGACGGGATCTACGAAGCTAACGTTACCCTGCAGCCTGGAGCGTCGGCGGGACTCGTGTTCCGCGGCAGCGCGCAGGGCTCCGCAGGCTACGAAGCGGTTCTGGTCAGCCAAGGCGACCGGATCGGCGTGCAGCTGCGCAATGCCGGCGGCAAAGTGCTGCAGACGTCGGGGAACACCTATCCGAACATTCCGGGCGCGAAGCATCATCTCGAAATCAAGGCGAGCGGACAGCGGATTCAGGTCTTTGTGGACGGATATGAGCCAGCGGCCATCGACGTGAACGACGGCAGCTTCCGGGACGGGTTCGCAGGGATGAAGGTGGACGCAGGAACGGCATACTTTCAGGATACATACATTACGGCCGCTGCTGATTATTACGAAGAAACCTATCGGCCGAACTATCACTACAGCCCCCTGCGCGGTTCGGCCAGCGATCCGAACGGGCTCGTGTATTTCGACGGGGAATACCATCTCTTTCACCAAGACGGCGGGCAGTGGGCGCATGCGGTCAGCCGCGACCTTGTGCACTGGAAGGCGCTGCCGATCGCGCTTCCCTGGAACGATCTCGGCCATGTGTGGTCCGGCTCCGCGGTAGCCGACAACACGAATGCCTCCGGATTGTTCGGGAATGTGGGCGGGAAAGGGCTGATCGCATACTACACGTCCTACAGCCCGGATCTGCCGAACGGCAACCAAAAAATCGGGCTCGCTTACAGCACGGATCATGGTCGGACATGGGAGTATGCCAAAGACCGCCCTGTCGTCATCGAGAATCCCGGCAAAAACGGTAATGATCCCGGCGGCTGGGACTTTCGTGATCCGAAAGTCGTGCGGGACGAAGCTAACGGACGCTGGATCATGGTCGTATCCGGCGGGGATCATATCCGCTTCTTTACCTCGACCAACCTCCTGGATTGGACGCTGACGGACAATTTCGGCTACGGCGATTACGTGCGCGGCGGCGTCTGGGAATGCCCGGATCTGTTCCAACTGCAGGTGGATTCTACGGGCCAGCGCAAGTGGGTGCTCATGATCAGCACAGGCGCGAATCCGAAGACGAAGGGCTCGGATGCGGAGTATTTTATCGGCGATCTGACCCCGGAAGGGAAATTTGTCAATGACAATCCTGCCGGAAAGGTGCTGCGAACGGACTTTGGCAAGGAATTCTATGCCTCGATGTCGTTCTCGGATATGCCGGACGGCCGCCGCATCATGCTGGCCTGGATGACGAATTGGGATTACCCGTTCAGCTTCCCGACGACGGGCTGGAAGGGGCAGTTGACGATCCCGAGGGAAATCTCGCTGAAAAAAACGGATGAAGGCATCCGCATGTATCAAAAGCCGATCGACGAATTGGCGTCGCTTCGCAGCCCGCTGCTGCAAATTGCCAATCGGAAGGTCGCGGCGAATTCGGACAATATGTTGAAGGGGCTCGCCTCCGGGGCATACGAAATCGAGGCCGAAATCGAACTCCCGGCCAACGCCGGCGCTTCGGAATTCGGATTCCGGCTCCGTCAAGGCGGGGACCAGCAAACCATCGTTGGTTACAAGCCGGGGAGCCAGCAATTGTTCGTGGACCGTTCGGCTTCGGGAACGACCGATTTTTCGAGCCGATTCTCGACCCGGCATGAAACATCCCTGGCGGCGGTGAACAACCGGGTCAAGCTGCGGATTTTTGTGGATGAATCCTCGGTGGAAGTGTTCGGCAACGACGGAAGGGTCGTGTTCTCCGATCTCATTTTTCCGGATGAAGCCCGGAGAGGCATGAGCTTTTACACGAAGGACGGCCAAGTGAGAGTCGTATCGCTTCAGGTTTACGACATGCGGAATACTTGGAGGGAAGGCTTCGCCTCGCCTGAAATCGTCATGGATCAATCGGCGCTGGAGCTGTCCCAGGGGCAGATGCAGGACGTATACGCATCATATGCGAGTACTGCGCATCCAGCATCAAGCCTGATCAAGTGGGCATCGAGCCGTCCGGATATCGTTGCCGTCGCCTCTAAGGTACAAGGGCATGCGGTCGTGCGGGCCCAAAAAGCGGGCGAAGCCATCATCACGGCTTTCTCGCCGAATGGCAAAACGTCCGCAAGCATGACGGTTCGCGTCACTACAGGGACGTTCGACACGAATCTGACCGGATGGAAGCCGAGTCCAGCTGCAGGGAAATGGGTCGTCACGGAGCAGGGAATCCGGGGAAGTTATGCCAGCGACGCGAATTACATGGCGGCCGAGCTGGCCGGGAATTTTACCTATGAGGCCGATATGCGGCTTGGCGAAGACGGCGGCGCGGGCTCGATCCTGTTCCGTGCCAGCGAAGACGGCCGCAGCGGTTATTACTTCAATCTCGACCCTGGCTTGAAGGCGATCCGGTTGTTCTATATGGTTGACGGGCGTTTCGAGGAACGCCAGGTGCTGGCGAAGCTGCCGCGGTTCATTCAACCCGGAAGAACGTATCATGTGAAAATCCAGGCGGATGGCCCTCATATCGCAGCTTGGGTTGACGGCCAACAGGTCGTGGACGTCCATGACGGCACGTTTGCGGAGGGAAGGTTCGGCGTGAACGTGTTCGACGGCCACGCATATTATCAACATGTGCAGGCAAGCGGCATGTCCGAGGCACGCCTGGTCGAAACAATCTTCGTCAATGCGGGCGCGCATCTGGCCCTTCATGCCGCCCAATCGCAAAACGGCGAGCCTGTCGCCCTGCGTACGCCTGACGGGTCCACCAATCAGCAGTGGGTACTCGTGCCCGCAGGAGACGAATCGTATTCGATCCGGACGAAGGGAGGCAAAGCGCTGGACATCGACACCGGCCAAAATAAGCTGCAATTATACGATTATCTCGGCTACGATAACCAGCGGTGGAATGTGACGGCGGATGCCGATGGCAACGCGGCGATTCTCTCCGCCTTTAACGGCAAGGCGCTCGAGGTATCGGCCGACGGGCAGCTTCAACTGAGCGATGCCAAGGCCGGCGAGCCGAGACAGAGCTGGACGTTGACCCCGGGAACAAGCTTGAAACGGTAATCTATTCGTTGCTCGCTGCCGCATCATCATGGTGCGTTAGCATATGGGCTTTAACCCCGGCAACGCACATGCCAGCCGCAAGCAAGCGACAACGGATGTGAGCGCGAAAAAGGATCTTTCCTGGCCTATGAGGCTGAAGGAAGATCCTTTTTCGCGTTGCTCCCGCGAAACCCGCTTTCAGTTTTCAGAAACAGTCCTTTTCAATTCCGTGCTTACGCTGTTCCGGTTACCCGGGTTTATTTCATTTCCCAATTCGTCACTTTCTTGATGGCAGCGTCGGCATTTTTCAGATCGGTAATGCCCATGCTCATAAGGGTACTCCATTGTTTGACTCGGTTTTTGCCGTTTGGCGGCGTGTTGTAATCATGGGTATCGACGACTTTGGTCCGTTCCGCGTAGAATTTCGTCATAAATGTTTTTTCGTCCTTGCTGCTGCCCGAGCGGGAAAGGAGACCTTCCAAGGTGTTGGAATCGCCCGTCGCGCCTTGATTCAGCGCAGTGTCGACGAAAGAGCCGATGGTCAAAGCCGAATTGAAGCCGCGTTTTCTGGCCTGCTCGACGCTGTATTGGATATAGACGTTGTAGAATGTGCGCCACATGGCTTCTCTCCAGGCGGAATCATTTTGGAGACCGTTGATCTTTTTGATAAATTTGCTGTCGCTGTCCGAGATGATCAGGATGCCGTTTTGCATTTTTCCGTTGATGCCAAGCCGCTTGAGTGCGCCTTCAACGCTTGGGTTGCTGGCTCCTTTAGCCCGGTCATATTCTTTGAACAAATCGGGACCATCCGGTCCTTCGTCGTTTGGCCCCCCTGTGGTTGCACCGAAAATTCCGATGGTAAATCCACGTTTATCAGGAAGCCTCTCACAGTATCCATAGAATTCGGTCCAGTTGAGGTTGTCCTGTTCCGGTTTGTTTACGAGCTTCATGATGTTATCCCATTGTTCCCCGTCGAGACTCGTATTGGCTTTTAAAAATTGCAGGGTAGCGGGAGAAAATTTGGAATCATGGTCTTCGGCTGCTGCAAACTCGTAGCTGCTTACATCGTTGTCTGCGGGCGTCAGGGCTTCGCCTGCTTCAATGTCAGGATCGTCGTTTCCAATCTCCGCAGGATCCTGAATTTCCGTTTGAATTCCCTCATCATCCGCATATACTTTCGTTTGCACCGGACCGGAAAAAGCCGCAATGGAGCCGAGCAGGGCGAAACTGAGCAGGATCGCCGTAAATCTTCCTTTTGGGGTGGATTTTTTATCGGTTGTCGTATTCATCATAAATCCCTCCATCATTTTTTGTTGCCGACACATCAATGTGCGGACTGTAAAGAGATAATAAAAGCGCTTTAACTTTTTGAAAAAAGAAGAAATTATCCGGTGAAAACGGATACCACAAAATAAGGATTATATACTCGGACTGATCTTCCTCCTCTCTTCTCACAATTTAAGCGCTTACACTTTTGGGGCAAATAAAAACATCCGCTTCGAAAAGAGACCGTTCATGATGCATGGAATGTTCTTACCCCGGGCTGCTTGTCTCCATTTGTCTGTGATGTAGTCTGAGCATACTGGATAATTTTGGTCGTGTATAGGGCTTATATAACTAAATTGATTGCGTTTTATGTGTAGAACCATTTTCCCAGGAAGGGCGGGATGCAGAATTATGCAGCTTTTTGTAGAACGAGGCGCCATTTTTAGTGATGGGAGGTAATGGATACTGCAGCACTCGACAAGATCATGACCCCAATTCAATATATTGAGCGTATATTTATTCAAAGAAAATGATTGACGCGGCATATTTTTCATGCTAAGTTGGTGTCACGAAATCATTTTACTAAAATAGTTTCGCCACCATTTTCCAACAGTTCGACAATTCAGCTCAGATTTTACTTATCTCACCTTAGACATACCCGCCATCAAAGCAACAAATTCACTTCATCTTAGACAAAACTCACTTCATCTCAGACATATTCACCATCAAGACAATACAAAAACATCAAATCATCTCAGACAAACTCGCCACCAAGCTAAGACTAACTTACCATCTCAGAACAGCACATCTTTTGAACTATATAAGTTGAACTAAAGAAAATGAAAAGGGACAGGCAAGAGGGGGAAATGATTCTGGAGAAGCGAAGCGTTCGCCTTTGTGAGCGGATTTCTACCTAAGATAGGTTCCAATCATAGAAATCTGGGAGCAACAGCGATCGAAAGAAACATTTCAACCGGCTGCCTCCTTCCGTTCATAATCATTGGTTCAACTTATATAGACACGCAAGCAGGATGACTTTATGAATCATTAGGCTCATCGGTCAGACTCCAGGACTCCCGCCGGTATGAGCCGCTCATCCCAAATCATTTTTACAGGAATCAATTTCATAATGGATTAACAGTTGAATAAAAAGAGGTCGTAGGATGGATAAATGGTATAGTCCTTCAGAATCTTCCGGTTCAAGCACCGTAACGATCAAAGATATAGCTAGACTTGCAGGGGTGTCGATTGCAACCGTTTCCAAAGTGTTGAACAACAAGGATCAGGATATCAGCGAAGAGACGCGGGCCAAGATTAACAAGGTGATCAGCGACAACAACTATATCCCGTACCGCAAAGTCGTCAAGCGGATGGGGGCGAAAAGCGACACGATCGGGCTTGTGATTTCATGCGGCGAGGTTGCCGGGAAGGAGTGGGTCCGGGGAGCTGAAGCTGCGGCATATCAAGAAGAGATGAGTCTGATCGTATGCCATACGGATGGTCTTGCGTCGAAGGAAAAAGGTTATTTTAAAATGCTCCGGGACCGCAATGCGGAAGGTGTCGTGTTTGTGCCGAATTCAGGTTCGGAGCGCAAACAGGAAACGCCCATTGCCCAAGCCGGTGAAGATTGGCCGATGGTGGTCGTAGATCACCAAGGAGGCGGGCCGGACATGCAGCATCTGGCGCCCGATTTTGAGCAGGGGATGTATATGTCTGTTCAGTGTTTGGCCGAGCAGGGGCATGAGCGGATCGGTTTTATTGGCGGTCCTTTAGACCATGCGCCCGAGATCGCCAAGTTCGAAGGGTATAAAAAGGCGCTGTATGAAAACCACATCAACTTCGATAAAAGCCTCATTTTTGAAAGCGCATCCGGCAGCGAGAAGTCGGGTGGATACGAAGGCGCCAAGCAGTTGTTGTCAATGGGAGCGACAGCGATCGCAACCGGCAGCGACGTAATCGCATGCGGTGTCTATGCGGCGGGGGCCGAGCAAGCGATTCGAATTCCGGAGGCGCTTTCCGTCATTGGTTTTGGCGATTCCGACATCTGCAAGCTGGTCATTCCGACGCTCAGCTCGGTGCAGTTCCCGTTTTATGAAAGCGGTTTTGCGGCGGTGATGGCCTTGCTTGACCAAATCCGGAACCAGGAAAAAGGAAAAAAGCAGGTGTTCCAGCCGTCCATCATCGTTCGTGACAGCGTAGCTGCACCGCCTCATATCGATCTGACGCCAAAAGAGAAAATCGCCATCGTAGGCAGCTTGAATATGGACATCATCATGCGGGTGCCGCATATCCCGAAGGTAGGAGAGACGATTTTGGCCCAGGATGTCAAAAACGCTGCCGGCGGCAAAGGCGCGAATCAGGCGGTTGGCGCGGGCAAGCTGGGGGGAAAGGTGTATATGATCGGCAGGGTCGGAAACGACTTATATGGCCGGGAGCTGTACAATAGCCTGATCAAAAACGGCGTGGATGCAAGCGGGGTTATCTTCGATGAATTGCTGCCGACGGGGAATGCCTATATCCACGTGTCCGACAAAGGGGAAAACAACATCGTCGTTAACCCCGGGGCCAATTCCAGATTAAGCCGGGAGCAAGCGCAAAGCATGGAATGGATTTTTGACGAGGTGTCCTATTGTTTGGTGCAGATGGAGATTCCGGCGGACACGATCCGTTATGTGGCGGGCATTTGCAAACGCAAAAACGTCAAACTCATCATCAAACCGGCACCCGCGCATAACTTCAATTTCGACAACTTTGATGAAGGTTTCTTGATCGTTCCCAATGAAACAGAGTTGGCCTTGATGCTGCCGGGCGGGCAAACCATTGAGGAAAAAGCGTACCAATTGCTGAACATGAACTATCAAAACGTCATTGTGACGCTTGGTGAAAAAGGCTGCCTGCTTGTCAATGCGGATACGAAGCAGTATTTCGACGCGGCGGATTTTCAGGCGGTTGATACAACGGCGGCGAGCGATTCCTTTATTAGCGGGCTGACCGTCGCGCTGGCGGAGGGCAAGGACTTGATCGAAGCCATCCGTTACGGTTCCCTGGCGGCGGGCATTACCGTCAGCAGGGAAGGGGCGCAGCCGTCGCTGCCCGACCAGGATACGATGCGGATATACATGTAAATAAGGATTTTGCAAAAATCCAAAAAGCGAGGGAGCGTCCTCGAATCGAATTTAGCAAAATCCTGAAATGCATAATAGGGAGGCACAGATGAACATGGAGGAATACAAAATTTTAGCGCCGTGCGGCATGCTCGGATATGGATTTCCGAAAGCTTCGTTTCAGAAAGGAATGGAGCATAAACCGGACGCCATTGTCGTTGATGCCGGATCGACGGATGCCGGACCGCATAAGCTGGGCGCAGGGACGGCCATCGTCAGCAAACAGGCTTGCAAAAAAGATCTGGAGCTGATGATTACGGCCGGAGCGGCAGCCGGCATCCCGGTGATCATCGGCTCGGCCGGCGGCAGCGGCGCCCGGATTCATGTGGAATGGACGCAGTCGATCGTGATGGAAATCGTGAAAGAGCACCGGCTTAGCGATTTGAATATCGCGGTCATCTGGGCGGATATTCCGCATGAGGCGGTGAAGGCCAGTCTGGCGGCCGGCCAATGCGAGCCGCTGAATATGACGGTGAAGCCATTGACTGAAGAGCGGCTTGAAGCGACCACCCGCATTGTGGCGCAGATGGGCCACGAGCCGATTATCCAAGCGCTGGAGGCGGGGGCCGACATCATTATTTGCGGACGGGCCTATGATCCGTCGCCGTTTGCGGCAGCAGCCATCCATAACGGTTTCGATCCGGCCTTATCCTATCATCTCGGGAAAATCCTCGAATGTGCAGCGTTATGCGCCGATCCCGGAACGACCAAGGACTCCATGCTCGGCATTTTGAAAAAAGACTCCTTTATTATCAAGCCGCTGAATGACAAGCGGAAGTGCACGACCATCTCGGTCGCGGCGCACACGTTCTACGAAAAGGATCATCCATATTTGCTGCATGGACCGGGATTGATTCTCGATCTGGAGCAGTGTACATTCACGGAACTCGGAGACGGCAGCGTCGAGGTTCGGGGCAGCAGAGTTCATGAAACGCACGTTTACAAAATCAAACTTGAAGGGGCGATGAGAACCGCTTACCGCACATTTGTCGTCGCCGGCGTCCGCGATCCTCTGCTGATTTCGAGAATCGAAGAAGTGGAGGAACTCGTCAGGCAGCAGGTCCAAGAGTATTACGATGATATTTCTGAAAGCGATTACGAGATTCGTTTTATCAATTACGGCCTGAACGGGGTCATGGGACAGCTGGAACCTACACCGACGCCGGGCCATGAGCTCGGAATCGTGGTCGATGTCGTAGCCAAAACCCAGGAGCTGGCCGATATGATCTGCAGCTCGGCCCGTTCCACCTTCCTGCATTACGGTTACGAGGGACGGAAAGCAACGGCGGGGAATCTCGCTTTTCCGTTTGCCCCGAGCGATGTGCCGTTTGGCGCCGTCTATGAATTTTCCGTTTATCATTTGATGGAAACCCGTGATGCGCTTGAAATGTTCACCTGCGAATTCATTCAGGGGGGATCGAGATGAAGTTATACGATGCTGCCGCCGTGCTGCGCAGCAAAAACAGCGGCCCTTTCGAAATTACGGTAGATGCCCTGTTTGATCATGCCGCAACCTACAACAAGATCAAACAGTCCGGGATCATCAACAAAGAAACGATTTCCAAACTGTACAATATTGCGCCTGAGGAGATTACGGAAATCGTTTTTTTCGATCAAGCTTTGGGATTTAAAGTTACTTTTGCCCGCGGCGTGTCTTCCGGTTCATTTCTGGACCGCGACGTTTACGGGGCGCAGCAGCATGCGCCGCTGATGGACCTGGAGGTGGAGGTATGAGCAGGATGAGAACGGTGCCCGCAGACCCGAAGCCTTCCAAGCTCAAGCAAATCCGGGCCGACAAAATCCTGTATCTGATGCTGCTGCCGGCCATCGCATTTTATGCCCTTTTTCATATTTGGCCGATTTACGAGATGAAGCTCGCTTTTTACGATTACCGCATTATTGGCGACGATGTTTTTGTTGGCTTCAAGCATTTCAAGGAGCTGTTTAATACGCCTATTTTCACCCAGGTTATCGTGAATACGCTGGTCATCAGCGCGATGAAGATGTTTTTGCTTTTTCCGCTTCCGATTTTATTCGCCCTGGCTCTGAATGAGTTTATGAACAGCGGTTTTCGGAAAACGGTTCAGGTCGTGTCCTATCTGCCGCATTTTCTTTCCTGGGTCGTCATTGCCGGCGTATGGTATGAATTTTTGTCGCCTTCGACCGGAGCCATTAATCAAATTCTGACGTTTTTCGGATTTCAGGCTCATGATTTCCTGACGGAAAAAAGCAGCATCCGCTGGGTGCTGGTGGCGAGTGAAGCCTGGCGCAGCATGGGATGGGATTCCATCATTTATTTGGCGGCGATCATCGGCATCAGCCCTACGCTGTATGAAGCGGCGCGCGTGGATGGCGCCGGACGCTGGCATATCATGACACGGATTGTTCTGCCGCATCTGTTTATTCCGATGGTAACGATTTTTATTTTGAACATCGGCTTTATCATGAACGCTGGACTGGATCAAATCCTGAACTTCACGAACGATTCCGTCGCCAGTCACATCGATATTATCGATACCTTCGTGTACCGCATGGGTCTCTTGAACGGCCAATATTCCTTGGCTACCGCCGCGAATTTGTTCAAAAGCGTCATCGGCGTGATTCTGGTTCTGTCCACCCATTTCTTATCGAAAAAAATGACCGGCAAAGGCGCATGGTAGGGGAGGTAATCAAGTGGTAGGTAAAAAATTCACGCTGCCCAAGCTGGCGATCGGACTGGTGCTGAGCTTGATTGCGCTGGCGATGTTCATCCCGGTAATCAATATTTTCGCCAGAGCCTTTTCCCATCCTGACAAGGTGCATGAGCTGACCGGACTTGGCGTCATTCCCAAGGGGTTCTCGCTGATCAACTTCCAGGTGGTGCTGAGCAACCCGATTGTCGGACAAGCCATTGGCAATTCGTTGTTTATAACGATCGTCGGCACCTGTTTCAGCCTGTTTTTCACGACGATTACCGCCTATGTGCTGACCCGGAAAAATCTAGTAGGCAAAACGCCGATCATGATTTTTCTAATCATCATTATGATTTTTGAACCCGGCTACGTGCAGGAATATTTTGTGATGAAAGATCTGCATTTGCTCGACAGCCTGTGGTCCATGGTTTTATACCGGATGGTCAACGTATTTTATCTCGTCATTATGATGCGGTTCATCGAGGAAATTCCGGAATCGTTAATGGAAGCCGCCAAAATTGACGGCGCAGGGCATATGCGCGTTTTTGTCCGAATCGTGCTGCCTTTGTCGCGGATACCGCTGCTTACCATCGGCATGTTTTATGCCATTGCCAAATGGAATGAGTTTTTCAAATCGAGCATTTTCCTGTCCAGTCCAAACAAGACGGTGCTGCAGGTGCTGCTAAGACAGTTTGTCGTCGAGCGGGACACCTCAACCCTTGTGGGGATTACGGAGCTACTCAAGAACAGCAATGTGGCGCAGCTGGATTTCAATGCGTTAAAAGCGGCTACCATCGTGGTCGCCATGGTTCCGATTCTTATGCTGTATCCCATCATTCTCAAGTACTATACCAGCGGCGTGATGGAAGGCGGCGTTAAAGAATAATAGATAGGTCAATCAAAAAAGGGAGGTTGAAGTCGTGAAAAAAATGTTGGTCATGGTTATGGCGGCACTTATGATTCTTACGACGGCTTGCGGTTCCGGGGGAAAAGAAACTGCGCAGGAAACACCGGGAAGTTCTGATTCGGGAAGTGGGGAACCGGTTACAATCAGCATAGTTTACAAAGACATGACTGCGGACGATCCATGGATCAAAGCCGTTGAAGAGGGAATGAAGGCGGAAGGTAAAAACGTAAAGCTTGAATTCGTTCCCGTGCAAAGCGGTACGTACTCCGAGAAACTGGGACTCCTGCTGCAAAGCGGCACGATTCCGGATTTGATCTACTTCCAGGGCGGCGATTACCAGTTTGCGATCACCCAGAAGATTCTGGAGGATCTGACGCCGTACATTGAAAAATCGACTTATGTGAAGGCGGCGATGGACCCTTACAATCAGGAGCGCACCAAAAATTATCCGTACCTGGTATGGTTGTCGCCGACGACAACCAAAGTACCGGTCGTGCGCCAGGACTTTTTCGATAAAACATCATCCGGCAAAACGCTTTTGGAAAATCCGAGCATTGATAACTACTACAATTTCTTCAAAGAAGCGAAAGAGAAAAACGGCGCTAAATTCGCTTACACGGTACCTGGGGATCTGGACGAGCTGGATGCCGTATTCGCCCAAGCATTTGGCCTCACCTCAACCTGGCTTAAGGGGGATGACGGCAAATACGTATTTGGCAGAACGACGAAATTCGAAAAAGATAAGTTGGAATTTTACGCGAAGCTGTATAAAGAAGGGCTGCTTGATCCGGAATTCCTGACTAAGAAATGGGATACGAAGGAAAAAGCATTTTATGACGGACAAGCGGCCGTGATCGCCGGAACGCAGGGCAAAGTTATCGACATGTATAACAGCAAATCGGTTTCGCAGAACGGAAAAGACGCTACCGTGATGCCGCTGCCGCCGGCTAAAGGCGTGGGTGAAGGTTATCTGCCGATCGACGTCAGCAAAGAGAGTCGCGGCATTGCGATTTCCAGCGTGTCCAAAAACAAGGACATGGCTTTTGCGGTCTTGGAATTTCTGGCCAGCCCGAAAGGACAAATGCTGGAGAAGCTGGGGATTGAAGGCGAGCATTACAACATTGAAAACGACAAAATCAAATTTACGGATAAATACGCCGAGTGGTATGCGCGTTTCGTAGCCAACAACGTCAACTTCAAGCCGGACCATGAATTCGACCCGTCGACGCCATTCCTGTCGGAAGCGGCCACGAAATCGCTGGACCTGGTAGCGTCCAAATCGACTAAGGACAACGCATTTATTATTCCGGATGATATGCAGGCCAAATATGATGCGGCCATGTCCGTATACAAAGAATTTGCGGCGAATGTAGTGACAGGCAAAACGTCCATCGACAAGTTCGACCAATTCGTTCAGGACTGGAACGCTGCAGGGGGCAGTGATTTGACCGCCAAAGCGAATGAAGTCATCAAGTAAAATAGAACGCTCAGGCGCGGGGCTTAGGCTGGCAAAGAGCCTTATAGAGCCCCGCCCAATTTCCGCATTTTTCGCATAAAGGAGTGAAAGTCAGGTGATTTCTTTTGCAGACCGGGTCAAAGGCGTCGTTTTCGGAACCGCATATGGCGATGCGATGGGTGCGGTTGTTGAAAAACTGACATACAAGGACATTCAAGAGAAATATGGGAGAGTGGAAACCACGCAGCTGAGCTGGTGGAAGTCGGAGCTTCCGGAAACAACGAGACTCGGGCGTATGAGAGGGTTCGGCATCGTAACCGACGATACGCTCATGACGCTGGCGCTCATGAAGGTATACGATACGGAAAGGCGCCATTTGGACGCATATGATCTGGCCAACGAATTCGTGAAGGAAATTGCCTTCCGGCCGCGTTATATTCCGGAGTTCGGCAGGGAAGCCCTCATTATGGACAGGCTGTTTTATCCCGAAAAACATATATTTACCCGGCATGTGCTGGCGAACTGCGAACCGCGCGAAGGCGGATACGGCAATATGGTCAACTGCGGGGCTGCGATGTATATCGCGCCGGTGGGCATCGTCAATGCCTGCAATCCGAAAGCGGCTTATGACGAAGCGATTTTATTCGCATCCGGGCATCAGGTCAGCTATGGGCTGGAAGCGGCAGGGGTCATGGCTTGCTGCGTGGCCAAAGCGTTTGAGCCGGGAGTTACGGTAGATGAGATCGTAGAGACGGCGCTGGCATATGCGAAGGATGGCACGAAAGAAGCGATCACCGATTTGTGTACGGCCGCCAAAGTCCTTCGTCCCATGAAACAAGACCGCGATGCGGTCGTGCGATATTTTCATGAAATGATTAAAAGATATTCTCCAATGGGAGATGACGTCAACCGCAGCATCGACAAGGTCGGCATCCCTTCGAACCACTACACGCCAAGCCGGCTGTTTGCGATTGAAGAGCTGCCGTTGGCGCTAGCCTACATCGTATTGCATGAAGGCGATTTGACGGAGGCGGTTAAGGACGGCGTCAGTTCGGGAAGGGATACCGATTCCATCGGGGTCATGATCGGGGCGATCCTGGGCGCCATGCATGGCGTGCAGGCGATACCGGCCGATGAAATCCGGGCTATCGAAGAAATCAACAAGCAGGAGATCGGCAAGCAATGCGGCATTTTTGTGGAAACGGCTGCCTCTATGATCCGCAAGGATCTGAAAGAACAGGAAGCACGCAGGGAATATATGAACATTATTCAATTGTAATGCGAGTTCAAAAAGACCGGTTTTCAGCACCGAGAAGATTGGATGAAGCTAGGGACGAAAGGAGCGGAGCGTACGTAGTGGGTACGTGAGCACCGGAAGGCCCGGCTGAATTCAAGATTCGATGCCGAGTTCACTTCCTGATTTACTTCGTGTTAGATATAGAATTTATAAGTTATCAGCTACGCTGATGAAATTCTATATCGCAAGAAAACCTACCCTTGAACCGCGGTCGCTCGTCCTTGCCTAGGCTTCGATCAGGTTTTCTTATCAAAAGCGGACTTTTTGAACAACATTTTATAGGTGGTGCATACAGCGATGATTCCTTCTAATTATGTAGAAAAAGTGTACGCCGGTTATTTGGGTATGAATGTGGGCATCCGCCTGGGGGCTCCGGTGGAACCGACTCACTGGACGTATGAAAGAATATATCAAACGTACGGCGACATTAAGGACTACGTCAAACCGTTCAAAAATTTTGCGGCGGATGATGACGCCAATGGACCGTATTATTTTCTGAGAGCGTTGTATGACGATGCGAAAGACCGGGACATCACGCCAAATGATGTGGCGCGTGCCTGGCTTAACTATTCCCGGGAAGGCGTCGGGATGTTCTGGTGGGGCGGATACGGCGTAAGTACGGAACATACCGTATACGTTAATTTGAAGCGCGGCATTCCCGCGCCGCAGTCCGGTTCCATTCGGCAAAACGGATTAATCGTGGCAGAGCAGATCGGAGGCCAGATATTTATCGACACATGGGGACTGATTACCCCTGGAAATCCGAAAAAAGCGGCCGATTTGGGCGAAGCCGCAGCCCGGGTTTCCCATGACGGGGAAGGTGTGCTGGGGGCGCGGTTTTTCTGCGCGGCGATATCCAAAGCATTTGAAACAAGCAATATCGAAGAGATTATCGCGGCAGGACTTGCGCAAATTCCGGCGGAATCCACGTATTCGAAAGTGGCGCATGCCGTGCTGGATTTCCATAAAGAACATCCGGATGATTTCCGCGCCTGCCGGGAAATGCTGGAGCGCGATTGGGGTTATGACAAATATACGGGCGTATGCCATATCATCCCGAACGCAGGCGTTTGCGTGCTTGCCATGATTTATGGGCAAGGCGATTTCAACCGGACCGTTGAAATTGCGACGATGTGCAGCTGGGATACGGACTGCAATGCCGGGAACGTAGGAACGGTTTTGGGCGTAGCGTGCGGCGTGGATGGAATTGCGGATCATTACCGCCAGCCGATTAATGATTCGATCGTCATGTCGGGCATTTCCGGTTATTTGAACATTCTCGATATCCCGACATACGCCAAAGAGCTTTCCATTCTCGGTTACCGCATGGCGAAGGAGCCATGCCCGCAGTGGTTGGCGGACAGTTATAAGGAAGACGAGATCTACTTTGATTTTGAACTGCCGGGCTCAACGCATAACATCCGGGTTTCGGATCCGTATCTCTGCCGGGCGAAGCATTCCGAAGAGATGGCCTATCAGGGCAAAGCCTCGCTTGAAATCGTTTTTGACCGGATGGCGCGTCCTCAGAATGCCAAAGTGTATTACAAACCCTTTTATACAAGGGATGAATTTAATGACGAACGTTATTCGCCGACGTTTGCACCCAAAGCATATCCGGGGCAAAAGGTCTCCATGCAGGTTTACCTGGATCAATGGTCCGGAAACGAAGCGATGGGCATCGCTCCTTATATCCGGCTTGCATCAAGCAAAAAGGAGCTGGTTCAGGGATATATCAAGCTTATTGACAAGGAATGGCTGCATGTCGAGTTTACGATTCCGGATGCCGAA
Source organism: Paenibacillus azoreducens (assembly GCF_021654775.1). Classification (NCBI taxonomy): domain Bacteria; kingdom Bacillati; phylum Bacillota; class Bacilli; order Caryophanales; family Paenibacillaceae; genus Paenibacillus; species Paenibacillus azoreducens. Next base: position 1,401,558 of record NZ_AP025343.1, read on the forward strand.
GGCGAACTGATCGATGAAGTCGGAATCGTACTCGAAGCCTATTCTCCGGCCAAGTTCAAAAGCATGGGGCGCATTTTTATTGATGAGTTCCGCATCAGCGGCCCATCGGAATACCATATCGATTTTGCCAAACAGCAGATCAATTTCGGATGCGTCACGCCATTTTCGCATAATCACGGGGCATGGTCGCTGGAGCAGGATGCGATGTACCTGATGACAGCCGATCCGGCCGAGGCTTATACAGGCAATTATTTTGCCAAAGACTATTCGGTAGCGGTCCGAATTAATCCGCAGTATGGTTCCTCGCATTTGGTCGCCGTTCGGGCGCAGGGCGCGATGCGCGGTTATCATGCCGGTTTGGATGAAGACGGCGAGGTGTCCTTGTATATCAACCATTTCGGTTATAAAAAGCTGGCTGGCCGCAAGTTTGCCTGGGAGCTGGATCGCGAGTATGATGTGAGGGTAACGGTGCAGGGTTCCACCATTACGCTCGCAATCGATGGCGAAGAATTGATCCAACATGAAGACGACACATTTGCTTACGGTATGTACGGCGTCAGCACATTGGGCGCAGCAAGAACGTATTTCCGCGATATTCGGTTGACAGAGCGAGCATAACATCCGAGCATTTTGCAAAAATCCAAGGAGCAACTTTCAATCAGCAATATATAGATCGAAACGGTTTAGTTCGTCTATATATTGTACCCGGGAGCGGTTGGAATCGAATTTTGCAAAATCCTGATCCAAAAAATCTGAATCGAGGATATATATGAAAATTATTGTGATAGGCAGTGCGAATATGGACATGGTGATGGAAACCAGCCGTATTCCGAATAGGGGAGAAACAATACACGGGGAGAAATTCTTTTTATCTTCCGGCGGCAAGGGAGCCAATCAGGCGGTGGCATGCGCCAAAATGGGCGCGGATACGTGGCTGCTGGGTAAAGTCGGAGATGATCTGTTTGGCAAGTCGCTGGTGGAAAGTTTGACCGGCTATGGCGTGAAATCCGATTTTATAGCGGTTGAAAAGGGCACCACCTCAGGCGTTGCCGTGATCACCGTTTGCGAAGGAGATAATGCGATCATTCTCGATGGTGGGGCCAATAAGAAGGTGACGCCTGCGTATATCCGGCAATTTGAGGCAGAGCTGTTGGCGGCCGATGCGGTGCTGCTGCAGCTGGAGATTCCGCTCGAATCCGTTTATGAAACCGTTCGGCTGGTGAAAGGCAAGGTTCCGATTTTTCTGAATCCGGCTCCAGCCATGCCGATCGACGAAGATATTCTGCAGGGATTGGATTACTTTGTACCGAATGAGCATGAAGTTGCGCTTTACACGGGGTGTGAGATTCATGACGTTGCTGACGCTTTGACCGCGCTGGATCTGCTGCGGGCGAAGGGCATCCGCTATCCGCTGATCACGCTCGGGGACAAAGGGGTCGCGTATTATAACGGTACCCACAATGTCCATAAAGAAGGGCGCAAGGTGACTGCCGTAGATACAACGGCTGCAGGCGACACGTTTGCGGGCACGCTGGCCGCCATGATCTGTTCGGGTAAAGGAATCGACGAAGCAGTGGATTTGGCCCAGCAAGCTGCATCCATTGCGGTCACGCGTCCAGGGGCTCAGCCTTCGATTCCGGCGATTAGCGAGCTGTCGTAAGCAGCTGCAATAGTATATACGGGAACAGCTACAGGGGAGGATTCGTCAAGTCCATCCCTATGGAGTTCAAGCCGTCTACCCTCGGGAAGGCGGCTTATTTTTTGATTTCAGAATTTTGTGAAATTAATTCGATTCGAGGGCGCTCCCGGGAACAATATATAGACGAACTAAATCGTTTCGATCGACATAAATTGAGCACGAAACTATCTCTAACGGATGCCACCACGGCGGCTAACGGACACCATGGCTGCTAAGCGGCTAAAAACAGGCGTTTTTAAATCCTAACGGACACCACAGCGCTTAATTGCCCCAAAACACCGCCAAAAGGGAATTTTTCATTAAATAGCAGCATCTGTGTCCGTTAGAAATCAAAATGGTCGAAATTGCCCTCAATAGCGGCCACAGTGTCCGTTAGAGTTTTGCGTGCCCCTGGTATCGCGTCATTAGAGCGGGTCTGTAACGTGTTCTTTGTGCGAATCTGCATAGCGGCTGCTATGTCCGTTAGAGTTTTGCGTGCCCCTGGTATCGCGTCATTAGAGCGGGTCTGTAACGTGTTCTTTGTGCGAATCTGCATAGCGGCCACAGTGTCCGTTAGAGTTTTGCGTGACCTGGTATCACGTCATTAGAGCGGGTCTGTAACGTGTTCTTTGTGCGAATCTGCATAGCGGCCACAGTGTCCGTTAGAGTTTTGCGTGACCTTGTATCGCGTCATTAGGGCGGGTCTGTAACGTGTTCTTTGTGCGAATCTGCATATCGGCTGCAGTGTCCGTTAGAGTTTTGAGTGACCCTGCATTGCGTCATTAGAGCGGATCTGTAACGTGTTCTTTGTGCGAATCTGCATATCGGCTGCTATGTCCGTTAGAGTTTTGGGTGACCTTGTATCGCGTCATTAGGGCGGGTCTGTAACGTGTCCTCTGTACGAATCTGCATCGCGGCCGCTGTGTCTGTTAGGGTTTTGCAGTTCTGGTCTACATATTGCGTGATGAATCCATATCATAATGAATAAGTGCGGGTGATTTAAACAGTGACATGATGAAATTCAAATTCATTCTTAAAAGTCGCTTCTTGAATTACAAAATCCTTAGAAAATATCACGCCTGTTGATTTACCAGCATCTGGGTTATGGCAATGCTAAATGGTGAGCCAAATAAACCACCCATTCGGGAGGCAAGGCCGCTAAGCTGATCAGTCGATCGAACTCTGCAAAAGATAATCGTGCACTTGGGTGAACCTGGCTATTTCCCTGCTCATACACGTACTGAAGCAGCACGTACACGATTAATGCGGTGTATAATTGTCCGTAAACGGCATTTGGTGTCTTCCCAAAAAGTTTGGGCACATTCAGATGCTGTTTAATCCATCGAAAAAACACCTCGATTTGCCAGCGTTGTCGGTAGACTTCTGCTATTTTCTCCGCCGAGGGACGGTGTAAGTTGGTCGCCAGGACAACCGGGTTGCCTTGGGGATCCTTTAGCTTTACGACCCGAAATCGATATCGGGTCAAAGACGCTTTTGTTCCGAGCTGACAGGTCAAATCTTGCTCAATCGTATGTTCGTAAGGGCGTTTTCGTTCACGATAAACCGGCTCATGCAGTACCGTATTGTTTCTCAACCGGATGACAAAATACTGCCGTTGCTCCTGCTCCATGTACGCATCAAACTGTTTATGCTTTCCATATGCACGATCCGCAACCAGAATGAAATTGGAGTCCGTTACCGCGCTGCACAGGGTCGAATCGTGCTGTTTTCCCGTCGATTCCGTAACACGATGGAGTTCGCCGGTCTCAGTCAACAAAGACACGTGCAGCTTAATGCCACTCTTCTCTCCTTTTACCGATGGAGCCCAAGGCAGCCGATTGTGACCGGCAGAAATGGTCGTGGAATCCACCGCCAGCGGCTCTTTTGGAAGCCGAAGACGCCTGCGCGTGGAGCGATTGCATTTGCGAATCAGTAGATGAAGCAGTTGCTTAAAGACGCTGAACGGAACTTCTTTCGCTTTTTTGGAGATCGTGGAGTGATCCGCCGGACGCAATCCACAGGCGACCATTCGCTTTTCTCCGTCTCGATAGCCATCCCACTGCCCAAGCGCCGCTTCAGCAAGAAAGATAAAGAGCTCGTAAACTGTAAATTTCCTTGCTGTATCAACATAATTGGCTTGCTGTAACAAAGGTTGAAGCTCCTCGTTAGGAATAAGGGATTGAAGAATAGGGACTAACATTGTACGATGGTTCATGAGACCGTCTCACCTTCCGTAGGGTTTGTAGGGGTACAAACACTTTACAGAAATGAGCGGTCTTTTTCTACCATTTTTTTGATAATCAACAGGCGTAGAAAATATGAATGAAATAAATAGGGTTAATAATCCATTGTAGGGATTTATTTGGTAAAATGGAGTTAATCCCTTATACGTTTTTAAGGGGGATCGATGGAGGGGAGCAGGATGAAAGTATATAACAAGCATTATATCAAGGCATGCGAAAGTTTCCTGTACATGACTACGGATGATATCATCGCCAGGCAACTCCGAAGCGAAAATAGGCTGCTCGTCAATGAATATCTCGTCAAAATAGGGACCCTCGTCTTTATGGGGGCTTTTTTTTTGACATCAAATTTGGTGGTACCAAGTGAGCTTTCTTTTATAAGATGGAGCCTGTCTGAAATCATCATTTACATTGGTCTGCTGTATTTCGCCAGCCGGAGTTCAAAACGCTGCCGGGCGTTTAGCGACGCGGCCGAAATTATGCTTCAGTTTGATACCGAAGAAGCCCGCCGAACCTATTTTGATGAAAAACTGAGGCATCAGCTTTAGGAAAGGGAACGGCGCCCAGATTTATAGTCATTGGATGGAACAGGTAAGAGTCTTCATCCGTCCAATCATTTGATTCAACTTAAACAGTCTTAGAAAATATCATTGACAATCAAGTTGGTGTATGATCAATGAGTATCCGCCTATTTTGAGAGGATCATTGATGATACATATGAAGGGAGGATTTATGCCCATGTGGATTGCCTATGCCTTTGGCTCAGCTTTGTTTGCCGGAATCACATCCATACTTGCCAAAATCGGTATCCGGGATGTGGACTCCAATTTGGCGACCGCGCTGCGGACGTGGATCGTGTTGTTTTTTTCATGGCTGATGGTTTTTATCGTTGGATCACAGCATACCATTACAGATCTTGGCGGGGTAACCTTGTTGTTTCTCGTTTTGTCCGGACTAACTACGGGGGCGTCATGGATTTGTTATTTCCGGGCTTTGCAGCTGGGTGACGTCAACAAGGTTGTGCCGGTGGATAAATCAAGCAATGTGCTGACGATGATTTTGGCTTTTTTATTTCTTGGTGAACGGATGTCGGGGATCATGCTTGCAGGGATGGTTTTAATCGCCATCGGAACCTATATGATGATCCAGAAAAATAAAGCGCAGCAGGCTGCGGCCCCCGGGAATAAAAGCTGGCTTATCTACGCCTGTTTGTCGGCGCTGTTTGCGGCTTTGACGTCAATCTTGGGCAAAATCGGCATTGAAAATGTCGAGTCCAATCTGGGGACGGCCATCCGTACCATTGTCGTGCTCATCATGGCTTGGCTGATTGTGTTTGCCCAGAAGAGGCAAGGGGAGATCAAGGACATCGACCGGAAAAGCTGGCTGTTTATCATTTTATCCGGGCTTGCGACGGGGCTGTCCTGGTTATGCTTTTACAAAGCGCTGCAGGACGGGCCGGCCAGCGTCGTGGTTCCGATCGATAAGCTGAGCGTGCTTTTAACGGTGCTGTTTGCATTTGTTTTCTTCAAGGAAAAGCTGTCCGTTAAATCCGCGCTCGGATTGCTGCTGCTGACGGCGGGAACGCTGACGCTGCTATTATAGGTCTAATGAAAGCCCGCCCGTAGAATCGAGTCCACATTTAGGCGGGCTTTCGTTAGATAATAAGGCAGCATAATAAAGAGGCTGAAAATAAGTGGACGAAGAAGCAAGGTTAGAGGAAGGGGGGCGTAATGTTTTTGAAGGGGAGGGCTATTTGATTCTAGCGTTATTTACAGCAGGATTTTGCAAAATCCTTACATAGATATTTTTTCAAAATAAGTAGGATCATGTATGATGATTTTCTTTCCTGAAATTGTAATAATATTATTTTTCTTTAAATGGTTTAACACACCGCTAACCGTTTCTCTGGACGTTCCGGATATTTTGGAAATTTCAATGGTTGTCAGCGGACATGAAATGATGATCTCTTCACCGTTTCGTTCACCTAAATCCCGCATTAAATAATTTAGCGCCTGGGTTACCCGGTCTTGTGCGTTGGGGATGGTAATATTTTGCACACGATTCTCATGCAGCTTTAGTATTGAAGATAATTCCTGAACAACATATATTAATTGTCCCTGGTTTGATTTCAGCATATCTTCAAATATCGCCGTAGGGATATAATACACATCTACATCGGTCAGAGCTTCTGCCGAGTAACTATATCTTTTATCTGTAAACATGCCGCCATAAGGAAAGATGGAATATTGTTTGACATGGTCCTCATATAATAAATTTCCACTTTGATTTACCCGCTCTAACTTTACAAAGCCATCTAGCATAAGGTAAATTCTTTCCCTTGAATCCCCATCTAAAAATAAAAATTGACCTTTCTTATACGTTCGCCAGTAGACAAATTCCGTTAAGGCTTTTAATTTTTTGTCTGATAAATGGGCAAATAATTCAAACTGCTTTAAATCTTTTTCAACGTTTCGTATACTCATGTGATCTCCCTCTTCTCTACATGTAGGTTGATGAGAAATAAATGAAAGCGGAAACAAGATATATTTTACCGTATTTTTTCTTATATACTAAGATATATAATTTAGTGATTAATGATTTTTTAAGATTATAGAATTTATAAATTTTAAGCGGAGCTTAAGAAATCCTATAATCGCAAGAAAAACATCCGCTAAATGCGGTCTGTCTTCCTAGAAAGTACGTCGATAGACGTTTTTCTTAAGATATAAGAAAGTATAAACTTCGGAGATCTCGCATCCTTATATCGCAAGAAAAATTACCGCTAAATGCGGTCTGTCTTCCTAGAAAGTACGTCGATAGACGTTTTTCTTAAGATATAAGAAAGTATAAACTTCGGAGATCTCGCATCCTTATATCGCAAGAAAAATTACCGCTAAACGCGGTCTGTCTTCTATGAGAGTACGGCGATAGACGTTTTTCTTATAAACTATAAAACAGCCATAAACAAGCAGGCCGAGTGAGGGAGTAAATACAACCCAAACTCGACCATGTTCATTACAAAGCAACCCTATAAAATCATGCACAGACTCCTCTTATCTAGAAATAATAGTGCCTGCTTTTTCTTCTAATGCCTCATACACCCTCTCTAAAGAAGTAATAATTGCTTTCCGCTCTCCATTTCCACGAACAAAATGAATGGCTGCTTCAATTTTTGGAAGCATGCTTCCTGCTGCAAACTGTTGTTCTTTGATATATTCCTCTAATTCATCAGCGGTTACAAACTCCAGTTTCTTTTGATTGGGCTGATTAAAATTCACATACACAAAATCAACTGCAGTTAAAATCACAAGTATATCGGCACCCACTAATTCAGCCAATTTTTGAGCAGCGAAGTCCTTATCAATAACCGCTTCAATTCCTATGAGTCCTTCTTCGGAATGAATGACCGGAATTCCACCGCCTCCGACAGCAATCACGATATCGCCTTGTTCTACCAAGGAATTGATCACCCTATGTTCATGAATGCTCACAGGTATCGGTGATGGTACAACGCGTCTCCATCCTCTTCCCGCATCTTCCTTGAATACCGCCTTTGTTTCATTCATTAATTTTCTCGCTTCGTCCTCTGCATAAAAAGGTCCTATTGGCTTGGTGGGATTATTAAATGCTTCATCTTTTTCATCGACGACAACACGTGTAACAACGGTTACGACTTCTTTATTTATATTGTGTTTTTTCAATGCTTTTTCGATCGCATTTTCTATCCAATACCCGATCATTCCTTGACTCATCGCGCCACAGGTATCTAGTGGCATTGCGGGGGTTTTTTCCGATTCTGCTACTTTTTGCTGAAGAAGAATGTTTCCTACCTGCGGACCATTTCCATGGACAATGACTATATCGATATTCTTTTCTATTATTTTAACAAGTTGCTCTGCTGTTTTTTCCAATGCTTCTTGCTGTGCCTTGGCAGTGGCGTCGCCGGTTTGTATCGCGTTGCCGCCAAGCGCAATTACGATTTTTCCTCGTGTCATACGGCAAACCTCCAATAGATTCTTTTTTCATCTCATCCAACTTTAAATTGTAATTCTCCCTGTAATTAATCCGAAAATTGCGAATAATGCGAAGGTAGCAATAGCAATAGATAACACCAGTTCCGGCCGAGTAAATATTTTTTTGATCGAATGTTGTTTTTGCAGATTAATGTAGATGATGATTCCTGGCGCATATAAGGTCATTGTTAACAAGAGGTAGTTTAATCCGGCAGCAAAAATCAACCAAATACCATAAATACTTGCAATGATACCGATGATCATATTTCTGGTTCGGTCTTTGTCTTGAGATTGCAAGCTATGCTTGAATTGATAAAACGCTGAAAACGCATAAGGAATTAAAATTGCCGAGGATGCGAGAGAATACGCAAAATGATATGCTTGATCGGAAATAATGAAGGTTAATAGGAAAATCTGAATTAGACAATTCGTAATCCATAATGAATGGCTCGGAGCTTTGTTCTTATTCTCTTTTGCGAACCACTTTGGAAATACACCATCTTTAGCAGCCAGATAAGGAATTTCAGATGCTAACAACGACCATCCGAGCCAAGCGCCCAATACAGAAATGACTAAGCCTAAATTAATAAATGCAGCTCCCCATTTACCAACAACACTTTCAAATAAATACGCCATAGCCGGATTTTTCAAGTCAGCAACATCTGCTTGCTGCATAATTCCAAGAGATAGTAACGAAATCAATATATAAATGATCAGTGTTCCGGTTAATCCGATAACGGTTGCTTTCCCGACATCGCTTCTATTTTTTGCACGGCTGGATAAGACAACCGCTCCCTCAACGCCAATAAATACCCATAGAGTGACAAGCATTGTACTTTTAACTTGACTTCCGATGTCTGCCCAAGAGAAGGAACCGCCTTGCCCCCAGAACCCGTCTATGAATATATCGATATGAAAAGCACAAATTCCTACAATAATAAAGACAAACACAGGTACCAGCTTCGCAATAGTTGTGACAAGATTCACAAGCGCTGCCGATTGTACACCTCGTAGGATTAGCATATGGACACACCAGAGCATGATACTCGCACCAATAATAGACGCTATGTTTTGACCTCCATCAAAAATGGGGAAAAAATAACCTAGCGAACTAAATAATAGAGTCGCGTAAGCCACATTGCCGAGCCAAGCGGATAGCCAGTATCCCCACGCGCTGTTAAAGCCCATAAAGTTACCGAATCCAGCTTTTGCATAACTGAAAATACCACCATCTAGATCCGGTCTTTTTTCAGTTAAATTCTGAAAGGATAATCCAAGTGCAATCATGCCGATGCCTGTTATAATCCACCCGATAATAATAGCTCCAGCGCCGGCTTCTTTTGCCATATCACTTGCCAGGTTAAATGCCCCGCCACCTATCATCGAACCTACCACAAGAGACGTTAAGGTAAGCAGCCCTAATTTCTTTTCTTCACCCATTACACACTCACCTCTTCCTAAATTGCATTAAAAACAACAATAATAGTGAATGAACGTATTAAGGAGAGAGGGGAAGAAGGAAAACGAATTCCTTCTTCACTCCATATTTCCCAAAGTAGCTGCTATAACCGCCTTAATGGTATGCATTCTATTTTCAGCTTGATCGAATACTTTAGAATGTTTGCTGAGGAATACCTCATCGGTTACTTCCATTTCCTTCAATCCATGTTTTTCATGCATTTCTCGTCCATACGCTGTTTCGAGATCATGAAAGGCAGGTAGACAATGTAGAAAGATGACGTTGTCATTTCCTGTTGCTTTTATCATTTGCATATTTACTTGGTAAGGCGAGAGCAGTTCAATGCGTTCCGCAAATTTATCTTCTTCCCCCATGGATACCCAGACATCCGTGTAGATGACATCCGCACCTGCAACTGCCTCTTCAACAGAGCTTGTGATCATGATCCGGTCGCTATATTTTTTGGCTGTATCGACAACTTCTTGTGCCGGCCATAATGATGCCGGTGCACAAATCCGAACTTCCATTCCGGCGATTGAACCGCCAACTAATAGACTATTAGCAACATTGTTTCGTCCATCGCCCACATAAACGAGCTTCACATCTTTCAAGTGCCCAACATGCTCTTTAATCGTTAGCAAATCTGCGAGCGTTTGTGTTGGGTGCCACAGATCGGTTAAACCGTTCCATACAGGAACACCAGAATGTTCAGCCAAGGATTCTACCGTTTTATGGGAAAAACCACGGAACTCAATTCCGTCGAACATACGGCCCAGCACTTTTGCTGTATCTTCCACAGATTCTTTTTTACCGAGCTGAATATCGCCTTTTCCTAAATACTCAGGATGCGCGCCTAAATCTGTGCAAGCGACTGTAAATGCACACCGTGTACGAGTCGAAGTTTTTTCAAATAGGAGCGCGATATTTTTCCCTTCCAAATAACGATGGGGAATGCCGCTATTCTTTTTCGCTTTTAAATCTGCTGCCAAATCAAGAAAATATAACATTTCTTCTTCTGTGAAATCCTTCTCTGCAAGAAAACTTCTCCCTTTTAAGCTTGCATTACTCATTTTCATGTTGATCCCTGCTTTCTTGTGATATTATTTTCCGGGATTATATAGTTTCCGGGGTCCCCGCAAAGTAATCGGAATAAGCTTCGAAAGCTACGCGTCACTTTGTGGGGGTATAGTTTCCGGGGTCCCCGCAAAGTAATCGGAATAAACTTCGAAGGCCCCGCGTCACTTTGTGGGGTTATATATAGTTTCCGGGTTCCCCGCAAAGTAATCGGATAAGCTTCGAGGGCTACGCGTCACTTTGTGTGATTATATAGTTTCCGGGGTCCCCGCAAAGTAATCGGAATAAACTTCGAAGGCCGCGCGTCACTTTGTGGGGTTATATATAGTTTCCGGGTTCCCCGCAAAGTAATCGGAATAAACTTCGAAGGCCGCGCGTCACTTTGTGGGGTTATATATATTTTCCGGGGTCCCCGCAAAGTAATCGGAATAAGCTTCGAAGGCTACGCGTCACTTTGTGGGGTATTCTTTAGATGTCTTTTCGAACGATTGGCATACTCATGCAGCGTGGACCCCCGCGGCCACGGGATAATTCCGAGCTCAACACCTCTATTACCTCGATGCCGTGTTCGCGTAATAGAGCATTGGAAACATAGTTGCGGTCATAGGTAACAACGACTCCTGGTGCAATGGCCAACGTATTAGAGCCGTCATTCCATTGTTCGCGAGCAGAGGCGATTGCATCTCCTCCTCCGCAAGGAATCAGAACCAAATCCTTCAGGCCGAGTACCTCTTTAAGAGATTCCATTAAAGAAGTTCGATGGGAAATCTTAAGCGTTTCTTCATCCGGACCTTTTTCCAAAATATAAATATTCATATTTCCTTGTGGCCCTTGGATCGCTGGATGGATGGTGAATTTATCATAATCAACCATTGTAAATACGGTGTCCAGATGCATAAATGCCCGGCATTTTGGAATTTCTATGGCCAATACTTTCTTGAATGACGCGTCTGGATTTTTAAACAGATTCAAAGCTAAACGTTCAATAGCTTTCGCTGAAGTCCGGGCAGATACCCCGATGGCAATGGTCTCTTCATTCAAAATCAGCTCGTCGCCGCCTTCGATTGGGAATTTATAATTACGATCCAGCCATACAGGCACATGATGAGTTGCAAATCTTGGGTGATATTTGATGATATATTCCATGAACAATGATTCGCGTCTTCTTGCCGGCTCTCTCATTTTATTGATCGTCAGTCCATCTCCAATCACGGCTGCAGGATCGCGGGTAAAATATAAATTGGGCATTGGATCCAAATAGAACGGATAATGATCTTCCATAAATTCATATAGTTGCGCTTTCTTGCTCGTTTCAATTTCGTTTTTTCGTACACCGCCCATTATTTTTTGAATGAGATCTTCATTTGAAAAGGAAAGCAAATAGTCTTTTAAAGTTTGATGCGAAACATTTCCTTCGGTCTTTCCTTCTTCCAAAATGCGACAAACAAATTCTTCTTTAATGTTTTTATCCACCAGCGCCTCAGATGCCAGTTTTTCTAAATAAAGAACTTCAATCCCGCGATTGCGTAAGGTTTGTGCGAAATAATCATGTTCTTGTTGAATAACAGGCAGGTAGGGGATGTCGTCAAAGAGTAATTGCTGCAGATAATCCGGCGTTAAGTTTTCCAATTCAAAACCTGGACGTTTTAACAGGACCGTTTGTAATTCACCAATTTCCGAAGTAACATGTAGCGGATGTTTCATTTTTTGTACCTCCCTTTTTTGATGTTAGATTTATAAGTTTTTTGGGGTCCCCGCAAGCACCGAAGCATAGGTCCACTTTGTGGGGGGAGTTAGTTTGGTGCTTACAAATACATCATAAGGGGACTGTGCTTTCGACATTATGGAAACGCTAACAATAGGAACGTGAAATATTTCACGATTTTTTTCAAGAAATCAAATTAGATTGTATGTTTATGAAGTGTTTATGTGGTTACTGTGCTGAACCTATTTCATTTTGCGTATATATGGTGAATATTTGAGGAATTGAGACATAAAATAACCCCACAAAGTGGAGCCTATGCTTCGATGCTTATTCCAAATACTTTGCGGGGACCCCCAAAAAAACTTATAAATTCTATACTGCTAAGAAAAACGCCTATCGACGTATTTTCATAGAAGACAGACCGCGCTTAGAGATAGTTTTTCTTGCGATTATAGAATTGTTCAGCGTAGCAAGAAAATTTATAAATTCTATAATCTTAAAAAAAGCATCTTCCGGAGCGATAAACGCTACGAAAGATGCATGATCTGTTACGATGGGCATGATCTGTGATTAAAAAGGCAAATTCAGTTTTTCCTCTAACAACTTTCTGTCTGATATTGTCCGGGATATGACAAGGCATGTATCATTTCCGCATATACATCCTATTTTTTCTTCCCAATCCAAATCATCCAATATAGCCCCAATGACGTGTGCATTACCGGGCAGTGTTTTAATAACCGTTAATTGATCTACATAGTCAATCTTAATGACTACTTCTTTTAACATCTTTTTTAATCTCAAATCCGTTTGAAAAGGTTTTTCTGAGGAGCTTTTATATATCATTAATCCTTGTGGGGAAGCTGCTCTTATTAAATTCAGCTCACGAATATCCCGTGAAACCGTAGCTTGAGTTACTATGACATCTCGTTCCGCCAACAACTCTACTAATTTCTCCTGTGTATCTATCTTATGTTCTTTTACCAATTCCCGAATCAACCGTTGCCTTTTTTCCTTTTTCATAAAAGACACCCCTTTATATTATATCTGTAATAAACCTTTCTTGTTCACTACAAAAGTCATAGATAACCGAGAAATAAAAAAAGGTGACCCCCGTACAATACAGGAATCATCCTTTCGGTAACATAAACAGATTTTTGCTTCAAGTCTCGAAGAGAACTTCTCCCGTCCGGGACAAATCGTAACCGGCGATCATTTGCAGCTCCCTCCGGAATTCCTCCGACCGCAAAATATCCAGCAAAGCTTGAATCCACGGTATATTATCCGCCGTCTTCAGCATCACCAGGTCGTAGCGTTCCTCGATCAGCGGGATAAAGTCCAGCTGACCGACGATCGCCGCGGCCTTTTCGATGCCTACGCCAACATCGGCTTCACCGGAAGCGACCTTGGCGGCAACCCCGATATGATTCGTTTGCTCCAGCTCATATCCTGCAAGCTGCCGAGGGCTTATGCCATGCAGGCGAAGCTGCTCGTCGAGCAGTATGCGGGCGCCGGAGCCTTTCTCGCGGTTCATGAGGCGAAGCCCGGGATGGCTCAGGTCCTGCCAACCGGCGAGCCCGAGCGGATTTCCCTTTTGCACGTAAAACCCGGCCTGCCTCGATAACAGATTCACGACCATATAGGATGAACCGACCAAAAGCTTGCGGATATATGGAATGTTGTATTCACCCGTATCACCGTCAAGCAGATGGGTACTCACGATGTCCGATTCGCCGCGGTACATGGAGATCAGGCTGTCCAGGCTGCCTACATATGCCCGCAGAGGCCGGATGCCGGAGATGTTTTTTTCCATATGCTTAACCAAAATATCCAGGCCGATATCTTGTCCCGTAACGACGATGGGGCGTATGCCGTTTACCGATGCAGCGGAGTGCTGCAGCGGGCGGTCCGCAGCCGGAGCAGGTTGGGAAGATGGCTTGATTCCTTTGGCCCGCTGTTTGTAGGCTTCCAAATCGGCCGCATCCACGCGCATTTGTTTGCCGACTCTGTAGGAGGGCAGCTCGCCTTTTTTGATCAGGTCGTAGACAGTGAGCTTGGATATTTTAAGCATCTTGGCAATTTCTTCGGTGGTATAGGATATATCGCTAGACACGGACATCCTCCTTATCAAAAACAAATACATTCGAACGTTTCATTCTTGCTACCTTGTATTGTAACATAATCGACTCATAAAGTTTTTTTAGCGGGTTTACAATTCAAATGATAGGCAGGTATAATTTGTGTTAATTATAACTAATTATATCTAAATATAACTTTGGGGGTTAAAAAATGTACGCTAAGATAAAAACTAATGCTGTTTTATGTTTTTTGTTAGCGATGATGCTGGTTCTGGCAGCTTGCGGAAATCAAACGGAAACGAAAACCGATGCGAGCGCGAATAACGCGGCTGGTTCCGATAAGACAGCATCGGCCAACGCAACAGCGGACAAAGTAGGGCTTACGATCTCTGCGGCGGCCAGCATGACCGATGCGTTGAATGAGATTAAGCAAACATATGAAACTGAACATCCCAACATAGAATTAAGCTTTAATTTTGGCGGTTCCGGTGCGCTGCAGAAGCAAATTGAACAAGGAGCGCCGGCGGACCTGTTCCTTTCGGCCGCAGTCAAAAACATGAAACCGCTCGTTGAGCAAAAGCTGATTGAAGAGGGCAAAGAAAAGACACTGCTGAAAAATGAACTGGTAGCGATCGTGCCTGCGGATACTCAAGCTTCTATTGCGGCTATGGATGATCTGAACAAAGCGGAAGTGAAAAAAGTGGCAATCGGTATTCCGGAAAGCGTGCCTGCAGGCAACTACGCCAAAGAGGCGCTTACAAATTCGAAGCTTTGGGAACCTCTCCAGCCTAAAATGGTCCAAGCCAAAGACGTGCGGCAAGTGCTGCAATACGTGGAAACGGGGAATGCCGACGCCGGGTTTGTTTATAAAACGGATGCGCTAACTTCGTCAAAAGCCAAAATCGCGTTTACGGTCGATCCAGCTTCTTATTCGCCGGTTGAATATCCGATCGGGATCGTCAAGGCGACGAAACATGCCCAAGAAGCCGAAGACTTTTATAATTATTTGCAATCGAAAGCATCGCTGGATGTATTCATCAAATACGGATTTTCCGTCCCTGAGTAAAAAGGAAGTGTATTTATGAACTGGCATGATTTCTGGCCGCCGATTCGGATTTCCTTGCAGGTCGCGCTGTTATCCAGCGTAATCGTTTTAATTTTGGGCGTAGCCGCGGCGTGGTGGATGTCAAAGCGCAGGTTCAGAGGGAAAATCGTGCTGGAAACCGCCTTGATTCTGCCGCTGGTGCTGCCGCCGACGGTGGTCGGCTTCCTGCTGCTGGTCATTTTGGGTCGTAAAAGCTGGATCGGCCAGGCTGCGGAGTGGTTGCTGCATGCTCCGATTATTTTTTCCTGGTGGGCTGCGGTCATTGCAGCCGTGGTGGTATCTTTTCCGCTTGTGTATCAGACAATGAAAAATGGTTTCGCCGCCATCGACCCGGAGTTGGAGAATGCCGGACGTTCCAGCGGGGCAAGCGAGTGGCAGGTGTTTAGGCACATTACGCTTCCATTGACCTACCACTCTTTGGGCACGGCTTTCATCTTAGGATTTGCGCGTGGACTTGGCGAATTTGGCGCGACGCTGATGATTGCCGGCAATATTCCCGGCAAAACGCAAACCATACCGACAGCGATATATGTTGCGGTAGATGCAGGCAATATGCCCTTGGCGTGGGCATGGACCTGTGCGATTATTGTCATTTCGTTTCTGATGCTGCTGCTTACAGGGCAGCGAAATCAGGCAGGCGCGGCCGAGGCTGTGGAAAAGTCGGGACGAACCCTTGTATTACCGGGGAAATAATGGATATAGTTGAGCAAAAGCAATGAGGCTGACCAATAAGCAAAGCCTGGCTTGGGGCGTACCGCACAAGGCCAGGCTTTTTCTGTATTCATTCTGATTCTGCCGATTTTTCTGTCGCGATTGGTGTTCCCGCGTGCCGAATCGTATTCTGCTGGCGCGGTTTAGCTCGACCGGAGCTGCGGAACCAATTCCAGATTTCTTCCACATCCTTTTGTTCCAAATGACTTAAGGACTGGTTGTATTGACTCGTGATCAGGTAGACCTTAAAGGAACGGAGGTTTCGCTTCCGCTGCCGCCGGGTCGACCTAACCTTCAAGGAGACAATTTGCGGACGACGGGCATACTGGGTGCTACGGGATATGATGCGGCTCCGCATCGTCAATTGCTTGTCCCGCAGTGTAAAGCCGGTGTCTTTATAGGATACAACGGTCCAGAAGATCGAGAGCGGGAACAGCAGCAATGACCATAATCCATGTTCTTTAAAATATGCGATGCAAGCTGCGCATAGGATCGCAGTGAGCGCCAAATCGATCTGAAGCACCATCCATAAGCCGCGCCGCGGAGATCTGCGCTCCACTGGATCGGCTTTGAACTGGGGAACGATTTGCTCAAGCAGCTCACCTACCTGCCGGACCGGAATCAGGGGATGAAGTATCAGATTTTTTTCGGATTCGGAAGTGAGCACATGCAGCTTGATCTCGGCATAGCCAAAAGGCTGGCGCAGCAACCCTTCCTTCACGGATACAGCCTGAACCCGTTTCGGCGAAAAGAACATTTGCTTGCGGTCAAACAGTCCGGAAGTAACGGCAATTTGCTTGCCGAGCCGTTCTACCTTGAACCCGGCATATTTAATCGTAAATAGGATTCCCGAGAGAATCCAGGCCAGTATAATCGCTAACGGGACGAGGGTGAACCAGCCTCCATACAGCCAGCTTCCCGCTTCCATAAATGCCCGGGCCGACAGCTTGCCGGGAAGGAAATCATTTGCAAGCGAATATGCCCCGAACAAAAAAGCGACCGCAAGCGTCAGGTTAAACGAAGTTAACGCCGCTATAAACAGCTTTCCCGGCGATAGTGCAAGCAGAGTAGTACGCTCCTCCGCAAAGGCAGACGAAGCAGGGCCTATCGGTTTTGGATTCTGCGGGGTATGATTCCATGCAGGTGCCGCGTTTTTGTCCGTATCGGCTTCTACAACCGGCAGCTTAAGATCAAGCGGCTCCTGTTCCAAGTCCTGTCCTGGTCCTAACTGCATGGATTCCGCTGTATTGACGCGATTAGCACTCATTTCCGTTGTCGCATGAACCGGGTTGTCAACAGCGTCGCCGGAGGCTGTACGTTCCCGCAGCCATTGCTGCAACCGGGCGGCTTCCGCAGAAGAGACAGCCGGCAGTTTCCCGCCGTCATGATCCGCTTTGCCCGGCATGTCAAACTTGATCAGCGTTAATCCGAAGAGTCTCTGCGCGAATGGCTGCTCTATGTTTAAGGAATGTATTCTTGCGGCATAGATCGTTTGTTCCCCGCGAAAGATGACGCCACGCCGGATCACGATTTTATCGTCTTCCAGTACATAGACAAATCGTTTCCACTGCAGCCAGCCATAAAAGAGCAAAAACAGAAAGATAGCGGCTATCGTCCCGATAAACCAGGGAACGGTTGCCGGCGACATGCTTTTGCCTCCTGTGACGACTCTGATCGTAAGCAAAACGCTGATCGGAAGAAAAGCCTTGAGTAAATGAACCAGCGGAAACAAAATAAACAGTTTATGAAGACGCACACCCTGCCGCTTATTCATCGTGCTCCACCACTTTCGCCAAATCTCCGATCTGGCGTTTCAAATCTTCCGCCTCATGCAGCGGAAGCGCTTTGATGATATGGGATGTAGCGGCCGTAACCACTTTCACCTGTGCCAGATTGTATTTTCGCAGCAAGGGCCCCCGTTCAAGTTCCACATGCTGCACGCGGGTCATCGGCACGATGATGTCGGTATACCAAATCCACCCGGAGCGTATTTCGAGTTCTTCTTCCGACACCCGAAATCCGAACATCCGATAGGAGATGCCTGGAGAAAAGCAGGTTAACCAGATCAAGAGCAGCACACTTAGGCCAATTGCGATCCAGCCAGGCATGAATATCCAATGTTTCCATTTGGCAATCAGCAGATACAAGATGGAAATGCCGATCAAGAACAAACCCGTCATAAATCCGGAATAACGGAATACTTTCACGGAGTCCGGATGGCAGCGCCGCATGGAATCCAATCGTTGATTCATCATAAAAACCCCTTTCAAGCGGCAATACTCTAGTTGTTCTTTTTCATCATATTACCATGACCGCCTAAATTCCTTGTGAAGCAATCCTTAACATAAGCTTAACAAAATGAGGAGTAAACCTCTCTGAAAAGGTGTCCGACAGCTTTTTTGCAGGAAACATCTTCTCCTTTATTGTCGATGTTCAGAATTTATTCAGGGCATTATGATTTAATGGTTTTATACTTGCTGGATGAAGAAAAAGCGATATTTGTGTCAGGCAGAAAAGCCTGGAAGCAAATTTCGAAGTATTGATTTGAGTGGTGATAAGCATGATTTTATCTGAAAGACAGCAGGAGGCTCTGAATAAAGCGCAAAAGCATGGGGGAAAGCTGATTCGTTGGAATCAAGGCGGTTATTGGACATATGAAGAAGCGGCGGCGAAACATAGCGATCCTTCCCTTGATGCCTCAACTTTGGAATGGTGCTGCACGACGAATACCATCTTTGCATTGGTACGCCGTGGATTTATGATGATGGATAATTGGGAAAGCTGCTCCTTGATCCATAGGGGCATCGTGCAAGAAGATTTATAGAATGTTAGAAAAACTTGATAATGACATATCCGAAAGGTACACCTGAGAATATTTTGCTGTTAAAATGAAAGAAGAGAATGCAGCGCGAGGCTCAGGGGGAGTGACAAGCCTTGAAGATAATGATTGTTGATGATGAAAATTTGGCTTTGTGGAAAATGGAAAAGCTTTTGCAGTCACAGGAAGGACTGGACGTCAATATCGATCTGATTGGAGCATTCCAGAATCCATATGCGGCATTGGAAGCGGCCCGGCAGGAAGTTCCGGACGTCGCTTTTTTGGATATCGAAATGCCGGAAATCAACGGATTCGAGCTGGCCGAGCAGCTTTGGGAGCTGCATCCCCAGATGCAAATCGTTTTTGTTACCGCATACCAGGATTTTGCCATCAAAGCCTTTGAGGTGAATGCACTCGATTATTTGCTGAAGCCCGTGCATCCTGCCAGATTGACCGTAACGCTAAACAGGGTGGTCCAATACTTGCGAGCCAATCCTGCAGGCATAAACGACGAGAGCCGTACCCGGAAGACGCTTTGCTGCCTGCAAAGCTTGCATTACCGGGATCATGAGGATGAACCGCAAAGCTTTTCATGGAAAACGTTGAAAGCGCCGGAGCTGTTTGCGTATCTGATCTATTACCGCGGCAAGACGGTGAGCAAGCAAACACTGATGGATTTGCTTTGGCCTGAACATGATATCAAAAAAGCGTCAACACAGCTACATACTGCAATCTATCAAATCAGAAAAATGATGAAAACCTGCGGGCTTGATGTCCAAATCAGTTATCATGACGAAAGCTACCGCCTGGTCCTGGGCGACATGGCGCTGGATGTCGAAGAGTGGGAGAGCTGCCTGCGCGAAGCTCCGGCTGTGACACCGGAAACGCTGTCCCGGCATCTGGCGATTATGTATATGTATACAGGCGATTTTTTGGAAGAACACCGTTATGCATGGGCAGAGCCGGAGCAGGAGCGAATCCGTTTATTGTGACTGGAACATGCCAAACCGGTTGCTCTATGTCATATTCAGCTTGGCCAGCATTCGGAAGCTATCAAAATATACCAGCAAATGATGATGAGAATGCCTTATCTGGAGGACGGTTATGCCGGCTCCATGAAAATGTATGCGGAGCTGCATCATCTGTCGGAGGTCAGGAAGGTATATCAGCAGCTGACAGATGCGTTTTTTGAGGAATACGGCATAACGCCAAGCAAGGAAATTGCCGCGTGGTATCGGAATTGGGAACTTGGGGTCATAAGCAGCTCGTAAGTCATGGAAGGAGGCTTGAAGCTGGCGGTGAAATTGAAAATCGTATCCGTTATTTTGATCGCGGCAGGTCTTTTGATGCTGTTTTATCCCAAACTAACGGAAATGGCCGAAAATGCGGAACAGGAAAAGTTGGCCGAGCAGTGGCAGGCAAGCCTGCAAAATATCGAAATTCGGAATGAAGAACCTGAGGTACAGGGGCGACAAGAGGCTTTCCCAAGCATTCAAACGCGTCCGGTTTCGGCAAACGCAACGAGCAGCAGCGAGCAGGTGGAAGGAATGCTGGAAATCGGCAAAATCAATCTGAAGCTCCCGATCCTTCATGGCGCGACCAAAAGCAATATGAGAACAACGCTGGCCAGCATTGAAAATACCGGGCGGCCCGGCGAAATTGGAAATTATGCGGTTGCGGGACACCGGAACCGGACCTATGGCAGAAATTTTAATAGGCTGGACGAACTAGCTGTCGGCGATCTGATTGATGTCGATACGGGAACCGAAAAATTCGAGTATACAGTCACGGAAAAACAGATCGTCAAACCGGAGGATGTATGGGTGCTGAAGGGCAACGGCAAGGATAAGGAAATTACGCTGGTGACCTGCCATCCCATGGTGAATCCGACGCATCGGCTGATTATAAAAGGAAAAATCGTGGATAAAAAATAAGAACCGTTCACTTTAACGTGAGGGTTCTTATTTTTTTTGCCAAAAAAGAAAATATAAATGCTTACTTTCAGAAAATATTCAGAGGGGTATTTTATAGTAGATTTGGCATGCGGCTTTTGACACGGACAGACAAAGCGGCATGATGAAAAAAGTCGAAGGAGAGGTGAAATTTCCGAATGCGCAAGAAATGTGGACGGCTGTCATCGATGATGTTGGCGTTTGTATTGCTGCTTAACCTGTTGTTTCCGCACAGCATGGTCAGCGCAGATGCTGATACAGGTCTGAATACGGGAAACACGGTTACGACAGCGGCCGTCGATGAAAACGCAGCAGGGAATGATAACGCGGAAGTCAAGGATAATCCTGACGTTAGCGAACATACAGACGTTGACAATAATACAGATGCTAGCGATAACACTGACGTGATCGATAACAAAGACAAAGACGTTGGTGATAACAAGGAAGCCAATGACAACGCAGGGGAAGTAAAAGATGGCGCAGATCAGAAAGATGCGGATCAGAAAGACCCAAGTCAGAAAGATCAAGAGCCAGCAAAAGAGGTTACAGGGCAAGGGCAAGTGATTGAGAAAAATATCATTACCAGCGTTAAGATGACAGACAAGGATGGTAAGGATATTAAAGAAGTGCGCGTTGACCAGAACGAAAAGGTTCAGGTTGACCTGGAATGGCAGCTCCCGGCAAATCATGGATACAAGGCTGGAGACAGCTTTACGTTCCAACTGCCGGAGAATTTCAAGCCTGGGCAAAAATTGGATGGAAACTTGAATGACGAAGAGCCAGAAGTAGGGACATACGAGGTCACTTCTGACGGGCAGGTAACCTTCACTTTCGATAAAGGGATTGAAGGTAATGAAATGCAGGGTCATTTCTTTGTTTGGCGATACTTTGACGAGAAAAAGCTCTCGGGTAGTACCAAAGAAGAAATTATCTTTAAGATCCACGAAGAAACCTTTACGGTTCCTGTTCACTTTAATAACAGCTCAGGCAAAGAAATCGACAAGACCGGAGTAACTGACAAAGTTATGAATCCGGGTAAGATTAACTGGACGGTTGATTTTAACAAAGGTGAGCAAAAAGTTACCGATATGCTGCTTGAGGATACGCTGCCTGAGGGCGTAACTTTGGTCGAAGACTCCGTGCAAGTATATGCTCTTGAAGTGAAAGTGGACGGAAATGTTGAAGAAAAGGGACTGCTTGATTCAAGCAAATATGCTTTTAGTAAAACGGATGGCCGGTTCCAGCTGAATATCAGCGGTTCATCCGACAGCGCATATCGCTTGAAGTATGCTACTTTGATTGACAAGCCAGGGGATAAGACTTATACCAATAAGGTCAAGGTAACCGACAAGGATCGGCCGGAATGGCTGGAAAAGACAACGGACGTGAAAGTGTTTTTCAGTAAGCCGCTCGACAAGAAGGCTATAGATTATAATTCTTCGCTTCAGACAATTCAATGGGAAGTTCGATACAACTACAACGAACAAACCATAAAGCAAGGTAATGCCTGGATCGATGACAAATTCGATACGAACAACCAGAAACTGGTCGATGGTTCGTTCGAAGTTTATGAAATGACGATCGATGATGCCGGCAACGGTTCCCCAAAAACGGGAACAGCGCTCATCGAAGATAAGGATTATATCGTAACCAAAGAATCTTTTGGATTCCGTTTCCAATTTACCAAGGATGTAGATGCGGCTTATAAAATCATATACAAAACAAAAGCGAAAGACCGCGTATATGATGACAAGCTTAATGTAGAGAATACGGTAAGCATTTGGGACGGCACTGAGGTTACAAAAGGCCAGAATATCAATCAGGTCATCTTTTGGAAGAGTTATGGGAACATCGATTATGCCCAAAAAACGATCGATTGGAAAATTAGTTTAAATGACGATCTCAAGACCATGACGGGCGTCGTCATTACCGACAGCTATGCCGGACAGCATATGGAACTGATTCCGGAAAGCTTGAAAGTCAGCGGTTTAAAAGTAGGGGACGACTATAAACTCGAACCGTATCCGGAAAATTCCGATTATAAATCCGGGTTCAAAATAACCTTCCTAGAAACGGTTTCCGCGAGCCACATGATTACGTACACAACGACCTTCGATCCGAGAGCGGAGAAAGAGAAAGGTTCTTACACCAACACGGCTGTGCTGAATTGGAATGAAAGTGGTGGGAGGCCAATTGAAAAGACAGTATCCAGGCCAGTAGACGACTACACCAAAAACAATGGCTACAAAAAGGGTTCTTATAACGCCATAAATAAGGAAATCACCTGGACACTGGACGTCAACTACAACTTGCATGAGATCGAGAAGGCTGTAGTACGGGATTTCTACACGGGTGAGCAGAGCTTTGTGAAAGGATCGTTGGTTGTCAAGCAACTTAAGATTACCAACGATGGAGCAGTCGTGGAGCCTACAGGTGAGCCACTCACTGAAGGTAAGGACTACACCTTTGAGACCATGAAAGATGGCGACAAAGACGGGTTCGAATTGAAGTTTAATAACAAGATCAATTCCGCTTACCGGATTACGTACAACACCAGCCTGGAAAATCATCCGGTTGCGAAAGAGTATAAAAACGATGCGGTGCTGTACGATGAAAGCAAGCCGAATAGCAAGCTGTTCGAAAAATCAGCAACGGTTGAACCAAAGTACGGTGACGAATATATCGTAAAAAGCGGCGTACAAGGCACAGGGGAATTTGAGGATCGCGCGTATTGGACGCTGCATATCAACCGCAGCCAATCTTTTGTCAAAGATGCGGTGGTGAAGGATAACTTAATCGGGAATCAAATCCTTATTCCTTCCTCATTTGAGCTGTACGAAACGAATGTAGCCGCAAATGGCAATTTGTCGAAGAGTACGCCTGTGAGCAAAGATAACTATACGCTTGAAGTAAACGGCAACTCATTTGAATTGAAATTCAAAAATCCGATTGACAAGTCATATGTGCTTGAATATCAGTCGTTTATCAATGAGGAAGACGGCAAAGAGATTAGAAATAATGCCGAGTTTGCCGGTCACTCCTCTGTGACGGTTGAAAAGAATGAAAATAAGATCATTAAAGTGAGCTTTGCGGGTGCCGGAGGCGGAGCGCAAGCAGGCAGAGGCGATTTGACCCTGATTAAGGTAGACGCCGCAACGGACAAGCCTCTCCCAGGAGCACATTTCGGATTGTACGACAAGACGGGCAGTATGCTCCTTGAGAAGCTGGTCACGGATTCCGAAGGCAAGGCAGTATTTAAGAATTATACTTATAAACAGTATGTTCTGAAAGAATTGTCCGCTCCAGAGGGCTATCTTATTGACCAAGACTACTTGAATGGCCAGAAGATCACTTTTAGCGCAAAAAACAATACAATCAAGGTCACCAATACAAAAGGCGTTTGGGATCTTGAGCTCACGAAAGTTGACAAGGATGACGCTGCCAAGGTTTTACCTGATGCAGTATTTAAACTGCAAAAGAAAAACGGCGAAGCCTTTGAAGACGTAAAAGAATACGCTGAGCTGGAGACCAACGAGCACGGCAAAATTCTGCTGGCGCATCTCGCTCCGGGAAGTTATCAGCTTGTCGAAGTCAAAGCGCCTAAGGGATATAAACTCGATTCTGCTCCAATCGCCTTTACAATCGATGCAAATCAGTCCGCACCAAAACAAGTAACCGCGAAAAACGAAATTTATGTAGGTTCCGTCGAGTTGACGAAGGTCGACGCCTTTAACAAAGCGGCACTGGCAGGTGCTAAATTCGACCTTAAGGACGCTGAAGGCAATACGCTGCATTCCGGATTAACGACAGATGCAGATGGAATATTGTCTGTGAAGAATCTGAAAGCGGGAAGCTACATGTTCATTGAAACAGCTGCTCCAGCAGGTTATGAACTTAAAAACGAACCGCTAAAATTCGAGATTGTGGACGATCAGCTGCTGAAGCTGACGTTTGATAATGGCATGATTCCAGGATCGCTAAGGCTGACCAAAATCGAAACCGGCCGTCCGGACATCCCGCTCAAAAACGCCCAGTTCCGGATTCTCGATGAGAACAAAAAGCCGGTTCTGGATGCCAACGGTAAAGAATTAGCCGGACTCTTGACGAATGAGAAAGGCGAGCTTGCCATCTCGAACTTAAGACCAGGCAAATATTATGCCCAAGAAACAGCGGCGCCTTACGGCTATTGGATCTCGCGCGCATTAACCGAGTTTGAGATCGTTCTGGGCAAGGAAACAGCAGTAACCATTGAAAATGCCAGAATCACGGGCGGCGGAAGCGTTGATCCGAATCCGCCGGGACCATCCAATCCTGATCCGAACCCGCCTGGAACCACGAACCCTCCAGGAACGACGACTCCGCCTACACCAGGCGGAACGACAACGCCTGGCGTACCTGGAACGATCGTTGAGCCGGGAACAACGGTCCCAGGCACTCCTGGAACCGTAACGGAGCCTGGGAGACCAAGCGAACCGGATACGGATGCGGATAAACCAGCCGAGCTGGATGATAACAGTGAACCGCCTGCCGGCAACAACGAAGAGGGGCAGCCAGGCAAAGATAAGCCTGCTCCAGCCGGCGATGGCGACGACGGCAAGCCAACACCAGGTCCAAGCGGCGAAAGCTTGCCGAAAACCGGTGAAGACAGCCAGCTTTCACTCCAACTTGCAGGTCTCAGCTTGGTAATGGTCGGAGCGGCATTGGCAATCTACAGAAAAAAACGCGTTAAACCATAAGTATCATACAAAGGCAGCTTACCGATTTCGGTAGGCTGCTTTTTTGTGAAATCACGATTTTCACACAGAAATTGAACCATGTCTTAATAAATTTGAAGATCGAAATGACATAACCCAGGACTTTGAACTCTCTTAAAAGAAATTTTCGATGCTTGACCGTTCGTGGAAACAAGCATACGATGATGAAAAACCTGGCAGTTCAGCTTTATGAGCGACTTCATCCGTCCAATCTTCACCGTCCGGACTGTTCAGGCTGACAGCATGAATAACAATAAATGAAACCCATTAATCATGAGGAGTCGATGCTGGAATGAGGATTCGTTTTTTGGGCACGGCGGCTTTCGAAGGGATTCCTTCCTTATTTTGTCGCTGTGGGTTATGCTTGAAAGCAAAAGAGCTTGGAGGTAAAGAGATCCGTTCCCGAACTTCGATGCTGCTGGATGATGATTTGAAAATCGACTTTCCGCCCGATACATTTTTACATATGGTTCGGGACGGTTTGGATTTGGAGCGGATCAAGGATCTGATCTTTACGCATTCGCATTCGGATCATCTATACGCGGAGGATTTGGTTGCGAGGCTCCCGGGGTATGCGCAATCCGACGCTCATCCGATTCAAGTGTATGGAAATGATGCCGTTCTGCTGAGGATTAAGCAGACGCTTGATTTTAACGGCGGGCTGCAGGAGAAATTTGTGTTGAACCGGTTAAAGCCATTTGAGCGAAAGGAACTGCAGACGGCGGTGGTTGTGCCGCTTCCGGCCAGCCATGACCCCATTGAGGCTTGTTATGTGTATTACATTGAAAAGGACGGCAAGTCCATTTTGTACGGACATGACAGCGGCTGGTTCCCTGAAGAAACCTGGGACTGGCTTCGGGGCAAACAGTTGGATCTGGCCGTGCTCGAATGTACGGTAGGGAAGATCAACTATCGGCAAAGCCATATGAACGTAGATGCCGTTCTGGAAACAAAGCAGTTTTTTGCGGAAAATGGCGTACTGAAGCCGGAAGCCAATATCGTTGTGACCCATTTCTCTCATAACGGGCAGTTATCCCATTCCGATCTGACGGAAATTTTCACGCCGCACGGGATCCAAGTGGCATACGATGGCATGGTCCTTGAACTTCCGTGAAAAGATAGAAATCGCTGATGCGTGAAGCACCAGCGATTTTTCTTGATCAATAAAAAGAATAAACTTAAACTTCAATGTCCTCATCCTGAAATAGTGAGAGAAGTTTTTACTAAAAGCAATCTGTCAGCAGCATGATTACCATTCTGTTTTTTTGAAAATGACGTTCAAGGGGATGCTCCTTTGGGTGGTTTGACGGATGTACTGGGAACTTTATCGGCGCGTTTAGCCTCTGCGCATCCGACAATCAGGATGCTGAAGGTCAGAACGGCTGCAACAACAGTATGCGTTTGCCTGGTTTTCATAATTTCACCACCTCTTATATTCCGATCGATCATATCGTTAATAATTAACCGTTTGGATACTTCACTTTACAATGAAAGGCCAATCATTTCCATATAGGCGTATACCTATATAACGCGTTATTTACCAATAAGTTCTATTTTTCAAGAAACGTTCACATTCTCTGCCAGCAGAAAGGGGCATGACGGATTGAGGGCTCGTTTCCTTAATGTATTAAACGTATGAATGAAGTCTTGGTTACAAAATAATTGATTTGGAGAAAGAGAATGCCTCGCGTAGATGGGCGGAAGACGATCGGCAAATAAAACATAAAAAAGACCATCCATTTCGGACGGTCTATATGGTTTAAGGTACGCAATATCCCAGCCTGTATTCAGTTTGGCATCTTCAAAAAAACGGGGACGCCTTGATTATTTAATGGATGCATAAGCTAATGTATAATCTCTTCAAAATTTGCATCTGTTACATTTTTTAATGCCTGTACACTTAGTTCAATCTGAACCCCAATTTTTCCGCCGCTGACGATAATTCGTTCAAGACTAGACGCACTATAGTCAATAAATGTAGGATATTTCTTTTTCATGCCTATTGGCGAACATCCGCCGCGGATATATCCCGTCCACTTTTGAATGTCCTTTACGGGCAGCATGTCCACTTTCTTCTCTCCGGCCGCTTTAGCAGCCTTTTTCAAATTTAATTCGGTCTCGACAGGAATGACAAACACATAAATATTCTCTTTCTCCCCATGCACAACCAATGTTTTATAAACCATGCCCGGATCTTTACCAATCTTCCTGGCTACAGAAACGCCATCAATTTTGTTATCGTTGGTTTCATACGTTATGGCTTCATACGAAACATGATTTTGATCAAGGATTCGCATGGCATTTGTTTTGGCCTTTGACATTTTTCCTTCTCCTTTTCAAAAATACCGTAAAGTAGTACGTCATTCTAGACTAAAAGATGATGGATATAAGGTCAAATGATGTAGCCGCTCATTTTATGGGCAGTTCCATCTTATTTAAGCGGAAGGAAGACTGATTTTTGTGGTCCGAGCCCGTGATATTATTATGTTTTGGTGTACAGTTAATCTATTGCAGGGGTACGCGCCCATACGTTATAATAGCGTTAAACATGGAAATTGGATGAATTAACCAACATAACGGAATACCGCACAATGAACAGGTAAAACACCTCGCTATGCAGAAAACAACGTACAGACATTCTTTCATCGGGGTATGGCGCAGTCTGGTAGCGCGCACCCTTGGGGTGGGTGAGGCCGTGGGTTCGAATCCCGCTACTCCGATAAAACTTTATGTATCAAGCTGTTTGTCTATTTATTCTTTTTTAAAAAGGTAGCAGAAGATAGATAACCACTCCATTTAAGGAGTGGCTTTCTCTTTAAATACAGAAATTATGGCAAGTGTTTGGTGCAGGCTACTCGTGGTTTTAGCCATGAGAGGTCAAATATTGTGTTTGAGGTGTCAGAAATGGATTTTAACGAATATATGGCATTTGTCAGAAAATGCAAGGAAGAACCTGTAAAAGAACTCAACGAATCAGACTTCGACGATATAGAGAAAACGGTGGGTGCAGAATTGCCCGTCGATTTTAAATCCTTTTATCTAAAAAGCAATGGAGAAGTTGAAAGCGAATATTATAGTTTCTCTCCCATTAAATATGGATTTTCAATAGAGAAACATATATATGTTTATGCTGAGCAAGGCATTTCTTTTGGGAAAAAGCTACCTTTTGCAACAGATATCCATGGACACACATATTTATTGTCTTTAGAAAATGATAGTTATGGACAAGTGCTTTTCCTACAACATGAATATGAAGATGAACAAGATTATGATTTTGTCGCAAACAGCTTTACAGATTTTCTTAATGAATTTGTATCCAAAGAGAAAACATTTTTAATATGAACTAAAGTCTTATATAAAAAGCGTTTACCGAAAGCCGCTGCTTCCGGCGAACGCTTTTTATGTTTGGCTTAGCATTGATTAAATTTTGTTGATAGGGCGAAAGAATCGATCGCTGCGGCCGCGTCGCAAAAACTGATTGGCGGATACGATGACGGCACATTCCGTCCGGACGAACATTACGCGCGCAGAGATGACCGCCATGATTGTCCGAGCGCTGCACCTGCCACTGGATGAATCAGCAACCCCTGCTTTTACGGATAAACAGGACATTCCCGTTTGGGCGAAAGGTCCGGCGGCCGCAGCCGTAGAACAAGGCATCATCAAGGGGCTGAACGGTCAGTTTGCTCTCGCCCGTCTCGCGACGAGAGCCGAGGCTGCGGCGATGCTGATCCGGATGCGGCAGTCGGAAGGATTATAATCGGTTTAGAAATCAAAGATCAGGGAATTCCGCGTGCGGATGGCATCCCTGGTCTTTTTTTGTTGTGCGATGACCGAATAGGACCCCCGATCCGATGCTTGATTTTACAATTCCCCATTCCCGGCTTGTCTCTTAAGATCGCGAAGATCCGGTAAAGACAGGCTTTTTTTTACGTGAGCCATTCCGTAGAGAACCCGGGAGCGATTTGACAAAGACGTCCTTTTTTTACAGATACTTTACAGTGATTTGACCCTTGCAACTTGGCACCAAGTTAGACTGAAGCTACGAATTGCGGATCGGGCTAAAACGTTTGTCTGCGCAGCGATTCCGATTCGTTGAATCCATGGACAAGGTGGTGCTCAAGATCAAAACGGAACTGCATTGCCATACGAACATTTCGGACGGCTCTTATTCTTTTGAGCAATTGGCCGAAGCGGCCCTGAAAGAGGACATCCGGGTGCTGGCGGTAACGAACCATGACACGACCCAAGGCCTCGCCCTAATGGCGGAACAGGGCGGCAGCCTCGGGCTCGAAATTATTCCGGCCATCGAAATTTCCGCTTGCGACCGGGAAAGAAAGACCAAGGTTCATATTTTGGGTTACTTTATCGAGCCCGGTCACCCTGCTCTTGAACGGTTATGCGCGCCTATGATCGCCAAACGCCACGAAACCTCGCGGCTGATGGTTGAACGTTTGGCCGAAGCGGGGTACCGCATTACTTGGGATCAGGTCCAGCGGTATGCGCTGGGCGGAACCGGAGTGTATAAGCAGCACATCATGCATGCCTTGATTGATGAAGGCTACGCCGTTTCCATTTACGGGGAGTTGTACAAGAAATTGTTTGCCAAGGGCCAAAACGGGGAGGCGGGGATCGCCCATATCCCGCTGGAATACTTGCACGCCAGGGATGCCATCGATGCGATCCTTCAAGCGGGAGGGGTTCCGGTTCTGGCTCATCCGGGCCAATACGGCAATTTTGACTATATCCGCGATCTGGTAGGCATGGGGCTTCAAGGGATTGAGGTTTGGCACCCGCTTCATGATCAAGAAGACGAAGAGCGGGCAAAGGAGTATGCGAGGCGGTACGACCTCGTCATGACCGGAGGCTCCGATTTTCACGGCTTTTACGGGGAAAAGGAAGTCCTGCTGGGCAGCAAGGACCCGGGCCTCGCCTGTGTCGACGAGCTCAGAAAACGGAAAATCCACGCGTAGAGGAGAGTGCCTCAAATGGAACAGCATCAGGTGCACCGTCCTACAGAATCTAAACGGCTCACGGTCGAACCGGATATTCATCCGAGCGCGCATGTTCTTCACAGCACGTTCGGATCCTGGACCTCCATCGGTCCGGGCAACCAGATCATTGAATCCCATATCGGGGATTACACCTACACAATGGATGACGTTACCGTCAACTATGCCGAAATCGGCAAATACACCTCTATAGCTTCGCATGTCTGCATCAATCCGGTGGACCATCCGATGGAGCGGGTAACGCAGCATCATATGACCTATCGGCGCAGGGATTACGGTTTTGCCGCCACCGACGATGAGGTTATTTTTAACCGGCGCAGGGGCAACCGCGTAACCATCGGCCATGACGTCTGGATTGGCCATGGCGCGATCATCATGAAGGGGGTCCATATCGGCATTGGAGCCGTGGTAGGGTCCGGCGCCATCGTGACCAAGGACGTCGAGCCGTATGCCATTGTCGTCGGCGTGCCGGCAAGACCGGTTCGAAAAAGGTTTCCCGATGAGGATCGCCCGGCTCATGGAGATAGCCTGGTGGGATTGGCCCCGGGAAGTCATGGAGGAACGGTTCGAAGAGCTGAATGATACGGAGGCTTTTATTCGGAAGTACGGAGTTGATATCCGGAGCTAAAAGTGAAGGGAACGAGCGAAATGCGCGAGGAAATGGAGATCATGGATAAGCTGATATTCGATATGGAGGCAGGAGTTTATGAGCCCGATGACAAGCTGCCCTCCGAGAACGATTTGGCCCGACTGTTCAAGGTCCCACGAATGACCGCCCGCAAAGCCTACGAAAAGCTCCAGGACCTTGGTTACGTATATTCGAAGCAGGGGAAAGGCAGCTTTGTCCGGGATCAGCACCAGCGCATCCCGCTCCTTTTTTCCGGCAATGAAAGCTTTAGCTCCAAAATGCTTCAAATGGGGTACGATTACCAGTCCCGCAATCTGTTTTGCGATCCCATCGAATATAATCATAAAATTTATGAAACGCTCGGCGCGGACCCCGGAGAGAGAGTCTTCAAAATCGGCAGGCTGCGCCTCATCGGTAACCGGCCGATCGCGATTCATATCTCTTACGTGCCGGAATCCATGTTTGCGGACATCGGGCAGACCGGAAGGGATATTACCTCGATGTTCGAGTATTACCGAAGGAAGGGGTACATCGATTTCGGATCGATGAAGACGCTCCTCAGCGTCAAGTATCCCGGCAAAGCGGAGAGGGAACTGCTCGCCTGCACCGGCCTCATTCCGCTGCTCGTGGTGGAAACGGGTTGCCTGGATAACCGGACGGGAAGGGCGCTTGAATATACGCGGATACTGTATAGGAGTGACTATTTTACGTATGAGCTCTAAAACGGGAGGTTTGAAAGGATGAAGCGAAGACGAAGAACCGAGATCCTGATTGAAGGATCCCGGGAGATAGCCTCGGCCATGGCGCAGGAAATTTCAGACCGGTACGAGGTGAGGCTAATCGAGGAACCGAATCAAGGGCTTGTCATGGCCAAGGTTAGGGAAACTGCTGAGCAAAGCCTGTTTTACATTGGCGAAGTGCTGGTAAGCGAGTGCAAGGTACAGGTGGAAGGATGCATGGGGCTCGGTATCGTCAAGGGACTTCATAATGATCTGGCTTATCAGCTGGCCGTTATCGACGCCGCTTATCAAGCCGGGCTGCGGGAGACCTTGGCCTGGGAGCCGCTTCTCGGCTCCGAAGAGGCGAAGCTCAGGGCACGGCGGGAGAAGGCGTTCGGCCAAATCGCCAAAACGAAGGTGGATTTCGAGACGATGGATACGGTTAAAGGAGGAGAGCGATGAGCTTTCATGCGATTCACGATATTCAGCGCGCTTACCGCAAGGTAGTGGATTCCATGGCCCGACCTGGCCGGGTGTCGGATTTATCCGAGGAAGCTTCCAGGGCGGATGCCGGTTTCGGGAGTTATCCCTCCACTTGGGTACTGGCCGTCATGATGCTCGATACGGAAGTTACCTTCAAAATATACTCCCGCCGCGAAAACGAGCTTTCCCGGCTTTTTAACCAGCTGACCTTCGCAAGCCGGGCCGAGACGGAGAAGGCGGACTATATCTTTGTTCTGCACGATGCGGAAGAAGGCGCCGCGGAGGCGGCTTTGCGCAAAGCCAAAACAGGAAGCCTCGCCGATCCGCATGATTCGGCTTCCATCATTATCGAATCCGGCGACTTGTCGGACGGGTCCGAATGGAGGCTCACCGGCCCGGGAATCCGTGAGGAAAGTTTGGTCCGGCTGCCGCTGGAAGGCGGCTTGCTTCTGGCAAGGGCGGAGAGAAATGCGGAGTATCCGATGGGCCTGGATATGATCGTCGTTGACCGGAAGCATCGGCTGATATGCCTGCCCCGGACGACGCAAATTTCCCGGCGGGAGGTGCAGCTAGCATGGGATATGTAGCGGTAAAAGGCGGAACGCTCGCGATTGAAGAATCGCTGAAGCGGATTAAATATGAACGGCTTAAAGGGGGCACCGTTCTCGATGTTCGCCGGATCGAAGGGGGCATGCGGGCTTTGGTCGATCAGGTGATGTCGGAGAGCAGTCTATACAGCGAGACGCTGGCGGCGCTGGCGCTCAAACAAGCGGAAGGGAGTCCGGAGGAGGCGGTGTTTTTATTGAGAGCTTACCGGTCGACCCTGCCCAGGAAGCATTATTCCAGAGTGGCAAAGACAAGCGAAATGAGGGTTGAACGGCGGATTTCCGCCAGCTTCAAGGATATTCCGGGAGGGCAAATTCTCGGGGCCACCGTGGATTACAGCCATCGCCTGCTTGATTTTGACCTGATGGATGAGACGGACGAAGAAGCGGCGGAGTGGGTGCGCGGGTTCCAGGAAGAATTAAAGGATCAGCCGCCTGCAGCAGGGGAAGCCGAACTCATGAAAGTCGTGGATTATTTGATCCGGCAAGGGCTCATGGTACGCCGTGAGGATGACGATACCGAACCGGATGATGTCACGCGCAGAAGCGTAACGTTCCCGGCCAGCCGGAGTCAGAAACTGCAGATCCTGACGCGGGGACAGACTGGAGCGGTAACGTCCTTGGCCTATGCCGTTATCCGCGGGTACGGAGTTTCCCATCCGACCGTAGGCGAGCTGCGGGTTGGGCATATGCCGGTATCCATCGACGACCCGCTGGGGATGGAAGGAGACGAGGACGACAGCTATTACATCGGCGAAATCAAGGTCACCGAGGCAGAAATGCTTATGTCGGCTTCCGCGTCGAAGGAACAGGGCCGAAAAGAGCTCGCTTTTGAAATCGGCTACGGCTTGTGTTACGGCCAGAATGAGACCAAGGCGATTGCGATGGGCATTCTGGACCACAGCCTGGAACAGGGAGACGGCAGCCTCCCGACCCAGAATCATGAATTCGTGCTGTTTCATATCGATTCCGTGGAATCCACCGGATTCATGTCGCATCTGAAACTCCCGCATTACGTCACTTTCCAGTCCAAGATGAACGACGTGCGGAAAACGAAGGGAACAGTGAAGCCGGAAGAAACTGCGGCCGAGAAGACCGGGGAGGTGCAGGAAGCATGCACATAAACTACAATTTCGCGTTTTTCGATGAGGGCTCCAAGCGGGAAATCCGCAGAGCGACCCTGAAGGCGATCGCCATTCCGGGATATCAGGTTCCGTTTGCCTCCAGGGAAATGCCGATCGGGCGGGGCTGGGGAACGGGAGGTCTTCAGCTGACGCTCTCTTTGGTTGGCCGCGAAGACGTCGTGAAGGTGATCGATCAGGGGTCCGACGAATCGGTGAATGCCGTCAGCATCAAGAAGCTGGTTCAGTATACGACGGGGATCGAAACGACGGACGAAACCGCGGAAGCGACCTTGATTCAGTCCAGACACCGCGTTCCCGAGGCCCCGCTTCGGGAAGGTCAAATCCTTGTGCTGCAGGTGCCTACTCCTGAGCCGCTCAGGATGTATGAACCGAGCGAGGCGGAGACCAAAAAGCTGCATGCGGAAAAAGAATACAGCGGCGCTTGGCTTATGCTGTTCGAGCAAATCATGAACTACGGCAGCATGACGACCGGCGCAGACCACCCGGTGCTGGTTCACGACCGGTATGTTATGGCGCCAAGCCCGATTCCTAAATTCGATAATCCCAAGTTGGATGCGTCCGAAGCGCTTATTCTTCTCGGAGCCGGACGGGAAAAGAAAATTTATGCGGTGCCCCCGTATACCCAAATCGTATCGCTCGATTTTGAAGACCACCCGTTTGAACCGGAATCCTTCCAGGGCCGATCATGCAGGCTGTGCGGAGCTACCGGCGTGTTTTTGGACGAATTGTACGATGACATTGGCGGCATCGCTTATTTCCAATGCAACGACACAAGCTACTGTTTGGACCGGATGAACCGGCAAACCCGGGATGAGGGGGTAGGGAGCCGATGACGCAAACGGAACAACCGATCATTTCCATTCGACATTTAAACAAGCAGTTTGGGGAAGGCTGCGCGCACTGCGCAAGCCCCGGCAGCCGCCGGCTTCACCGGAATTTTTGCACGGTATGCGGAACGGTGTATTCCTGCCAGGACGTCTCCTTTGATCTGTATCCGGGCGAGATTATCGGCGTGGTCGGAGAAAGCGGCAGCGGAAAGTCGACGATGATGCGGTGCCTGTATTTCGACCAAGAGGCCACCAGCGGCGAAGCTTATCTAAAGGAATACAAAGGTGGAAGCCAAAACCTGTTTACGGAATCTCCGCAGCAGAAGCGGTACATCCGCAACCACCTCATGGGAAAGGTGTATCAGAACCCGATGCTGGGCTTGCGAATGGGGTTCTCCTCTATCGGCAACATCGCGGAAAAGATGATCGCGGCGGGCATCCGCCACGTGGGAGAGATGGAAGCCCGCGGCAAGGAACTGCTGGGCAAGGTCCACATCCCGCTCCACCGGATCAAGGAAGCCCCGAAGCATTTTTCCGGCGGCATGCAGCAGCGGGTGCAGATTGCCAAGGCATTATCCAATAATCCGCCTGTGCTGCTGCTCGATGAAGTCACGACCGGACTTGACCTGTCCGTTCAGGCAAGCGTGCTGGATTTGATCAAGTACCTGCAGCGGGAGCTTGGCATCAGCATCATTCTCGTGTCGCATGATCTCGGGGTGATCCGCATGCTCGCCGACCGGACGCTAGTGATGCTTGACGGCAGGGTGGTTGAGGAAGGTTTGACCGACCAGATCCTAGAGGATCCGCAGGAAGCGTATACGCAGCAGCTCGTGCATTCTTTGCTGTAGTTTATTTTGAAGGAGGAAGGGCCGTGTATCTCATTACGAACGGGCTCATCGTTACCGAAGAAACGATCCTGGATGGATACGACATTTTGATTCAAGGCGATAAGATCGCGCGGATTTCCCCGCGCGGCGAAATCAAGGCGGATGGACGGACCGAGGTGATCGATGCGGGAGGAGGATACCTTGCGCCCGGGTTTATCGATATTCACTCCGATTACATTGAGCATATGGCCGCCCCGAGGCCGACATCTTTAATGGATTTCCGGCTTAGTCTCAGGGAGACGGAGAAGGAGCTGATCACCCACGGCATTACGACGATGTTTCATTCCTTATCCATCTACAAGTCGACGGAGTACAAATACCGCCCGATCCGCGAACCGGAAAATGTCCGCAGGCTGCTGGAGCTGATCGAGTCTTCGCATACGAGCAAGCATCTGGTGCGCCACCGCTTCCACGCCAGGTTTGAGATCGACAATGTGGTTGAGGTTGACAATCTCAAAAGCTATATCGCGGCTAACAAAGTGCATCTGGTCTCGTTTATGGACCATACGCCGGGTCAGGGACAATATCGTGATCTGGAGGTATACCGGGCAACGTTAAGAGGTTACGACGATGTGACCGATGAGGGCATAGACGAGCTGATTCGGAAGCATATGAGCAAGGAGAAATTGACCGCCCAGGGCATCCGGGAAATCGCCGGGATGGCGCTGGAAGCCGGAATTGCCGTCGCCTCGCATGACGACGATTCCCTTGAGAAGCTGGATCTGGTTAAGGGTTTCGGGGCAACCATCAGCGAGTTTCCGATCACCCTTGAGATCGCCCGGCGGGCAAAAGAACAGGGGATGTACACCGTGGCCGGCGCGCCTAACGTCATCCTTGGCGGTTCGCATAGCGGAAATCTGTCTGCCGCCGAGGCGATTCGGGAGAAATGCATCGATATCTTATGCAGCGATTATTATCCGGCTTCGCTCCTGCACGCCGTATTTTACCTTGCAGAACGCTGCGGACAGGACTTGGCGGACATGTTCCGGCTGGTGACGCTTCATCCAGCGCGGGCCGTCAAGATGGATCACGAAATCGGCTCGATCCGGGTAGGGAAAAAGGCCGACCTGATCCTGATCGCAATGATCGAGGAGGATTTTCCGGTGATCACGGCGGTGTTCGTCGATGGAAAGCTGATTCAGAGAACCAACTACAGGGATCATGAAAGGGGGAACGACGTTGAAGAGCCTGCTGACGATCGAACATTTGTCGAAGACGTTCACTTTGCATAATTTGAATCAGCAGATCGACGCCGCTCAGGATGTAAGCCTGCATTTGGACGAGGGCGAATTTATCGGCATTACGGGTAAAAGCGGCAGCGGAAAGTCCACGGTTCTCCGCTGCATCTACCGGACCTATCTTCCGCAGGGGGGAACCATCCTGTACCAATCCGCAAAATACGGGGAAGTCGATCTAGCCCTGGCCCCGGATCGTACGATCATCGATTTGCGCAAGCATGAGATCGGCTACGTTTCCCAATTTTTGAACGTCATGCCGCGGACGACGGCGAGGGAACTGGTGAATCAGGCCCTGCTTGAAATGGGCAAGAACCCGCTGACCGCCTCACAGGAGACTGAGGGCATGCTGGATCATTTTGAGCTGGACCCCGCCCTCAGGGACAGTTATCCCGCAACATTCTCCGGCGGGGAAAAACTGCGCCTCAACATCGCGAGAGCGATGGTTAAACGCCCGAGGCTCCTGCTCCTGGATGAGCCGACCGCCAGCCTGGACCAATCTTCCAAGTTGAAGGTGAAGGCGCTGATCGAGCAGCTGATGCGGGAAGGAACCACTATGCTTGGCATCTTTCATGACCTGGAATTTATGGAGGGCCTGTGCAGCCGCAGATACCATATGCAGGACGGGCGCTTTCATGAAACCGCAGGCTAAAAGGAGCTGTTCAAAAAGTTCGTTAACCGACCTTTTTGAACATGTATTAAAAGGGAAAAAGAGGTTTATATGAAAATATAATACAGGCTTATTCCTCGGTTAACAATCCACTGACCTTTCACCGGTATAGTAAATCTGTATCCATTAACTAAGGAAAAGGAGCGCCCAATCCATGAAAAAAACCATTTCTCTTCTCTTGGTTCTGATCCTGGCCGCAGCGGTTGCCGGCTGTTCTTCCGGAGCTTCCTCGCTGGGCCTGAACGTCAATGGTTCAAAAGGCAAGGATACTCTCACGATCGTCTGGTACCCGAATGAATCGGCCGCCGATTTGAAGGATGCGCGGGACGAGATCGGGAGGATCGTCGAGAAGGCCACAGGCAAAAAAGTCGAGCATAAAATGACGACGGATTATAACATTGCGATCGAAGCCATAGCAAACGGAAGCGCGGATTTGGCTTACATGGGTCCGCAGGGTTACGTGGAAGCCCGGAACAA
Source organism: Paenibacillus azoreducens (assembly GCF_021654775.1). Taxonomy (NCBI): domain Bacteria; kingdom Bacillati; phylum Bacillota; class Bacilli; order Caryophanales; family Paenibacillaceae; genus Paenibacillus; species Paenibacillus azoreducens. The sequence continues at coordinate 1,439,833 of NZ_AP025343.1, forward strand.
AACGGAGGACGTGAAGCCGTTGTTTACGAACAGCGGAGAGTCGGGAACGCTGGATGACGCCGTGTACTACTCTTGGATCAATGTGAGAAAAGGGGACGAGGCCGGGTATAAAAACGGCGATAGTTTTGCCATCGACTCCCTAGCTGGTAAAAAGTTCTCCTTTGTTTCCAACAGCTCGACTTCGGGCTTTAAAGTTCCGGCTGCCGGCATTATCGGTTATTTCGGGAAAATGGATAAATATAAAAACCTGTCGCAGGATGATTTGATGCAGGGCGGCAAAGACAAGTTTTTCAGCGATGTCTTGTTCGGCGGTTCCCATCAGGGCTCCGCGGTCAACCTTCTGACAGGCAAAGCGGATGCGGCTGCTTTTTGCGATACGTGCGTGTCGAATTACGTGGAGCTGGCGGACGGAACCGCCAATAAACCCGGAGCGGTCTACAAGGTGAAGGAAGGTGCGGCAGAGCCCTTCAACACATTGGCAGGCAAAGAGTTTGTCGTCATTTCCGTCACGCCGGTGTTGAATTCCCCGTTTGTCGCCAATACGAAAACCGTGAGCGAAGAGGACCAGAAGAAGCTGGTGGATGCGTTCACTGCGGATGATGTTACCCATAACCCGAAAATTTTCCTGCCCAAAGATTCCAAAGCAACCGGTCTGTTCAAGCAAAAAAGCGGGAACGAGAGATTTTTGCCGGTAGAGGATGCCTGGTTCAATCCGATCCGGGAGCTGTCCAAATAACGGCGCCGTCTGGTTAGCCTTTCCAAGGAGCGCGGAGGTAAACGATGACAACGTTATTGGAATTCAAGCATGTATCCAAGCAGTACGGCCACGAAACCCAAGCGTTAACGGACGTCAGCTTTTCGGTGGAAAAAGGGGAGTTCGTATCGATTATCGGCCCGTCGGGGGCCGGAAAGTCGACCCTGCTCCGGTGCATCAACCGGATGATCGACGCGAGCAGCGGCGAAATTTGTTTTGAAGGGAACAATGTGCTGGCATTCCGGAAAAGCGAGCTGAAAAAGCTGCGGAGAAGCATCGGCATGATTTTTCAGCATTACAATCTCGTCGAGCGTCTCAGCGTCATCGAGAACGTTCTTCATGGACGGCTCGGCTATAAGTCTACGCTTGCCGGAATGCTGGGCATCTACCGCGAAGAAGAGAAACGCCAGGCGTATGAAATGCTCGGCATCCTTGGTTTGGAGGAGCAGGTTCACAAGCGCTGCGACCAGCTCAGCGGCGGCCAGAAGCAGCGGGTCGGCATCGCGAGGGCTCTGGTTCAGGGGCCGAAAATGCTGCTGTGCGACGAGCCGATCGCTTCCCTGGACCCGAATGCGTCGCGCGTCATTATGGATCATCTAAGGAGCATTTCCGTCAACCTGGGCATTACCGTCGTGATCAATCTCCATCAGGTGGAGACGGCGTTAAAGTATTCGGATCGGATCATCGGGGTCAACAAGGGAAAAGTGGTATATAACGGATCTCCGGACCAGGTTACCGCCGGCGAGCTTCAGCGCATCTACGGAAACGAGAGGAGAGAGGCCGGTGCGGAACAGGGCGAGACGCAAGCAGGGTGACTTCTTTGCAGTCAAAAGAAGGCATGCTTACCGTTTGTGGGGACTGCTTCTGTTACTGACTTATGGCGCGATGGTGTTGACGCAGTATGACGTCGTCCAAGGCCTGCGCTCGATACCGAAAGCGGCGGAATGGGGGATCACCCAGTTCTATCCGAACCGGGAGTCGTTCTCCAAGCTCCCCGACATTCTGCGTACCTTACAGGAGACCCTGCTGATGTCCATTGCGGCATCGTCCGTCGCCGCCGTGTTCGCGCTGTTTTTCGCCATCATGGGATCACAGGCGGTGGGAATCAACGCGGGGCTGAAGCTGGTCAGCCGGACGATTGCGACCATATTTCGGAATATCGATATTACAGTGTGGTCGATGATTCTGCTGTTTTCGTTCGGACAAAATGTCATGACGGGCTATTTTGCTCTTTTCTTCGGCTCCTTCGGGTTCCTGACCCGGGCTTTTCTGGAGTCGATCGACGAGTCCAGCGGCCACTCCGTGGAGGCGCTGCGCGCGACCGGGGCCGGGTACGCCACGATCATATGCCAGTCCGTCATCCCATCCGTGCTGCCCCAGCTGATCAGCTGGATTCTGTTCATGATCGAGACCAATATTCGGAACGCCACCCTGATCGGAATACTGACCGGCACCGGAGTCGGCTTTTTGTTCAACCTGTACTATAAAAATCTGAATTACAGCGCCGCCAGTCTGATCGTGCTGATCATCGTGGCGTCCATCCTGATCATTGAATTTGCTTCAAACTATATTCGAAAGGTGGTCATAGGATGAGGATGAGCGCCGGTGCCGCCGACAAAAACGCAACCGCAGAGCTGCTTCGTCCCTGGGAACGTACCGGCATGAGCGTTCCCCCGAAGAAGCCGTTTAATAAGGCCGTTTTTACGATCCGGCTGACGCTGCTGGCGTTGGGCCTATTAACCGTGTTTGCCTTCTTGACCTTCGATTATAAAGGGGTACAGGTATTTCAAGGAGTCTACGCGACTTTGCTAAACTTGAAGACGATGTTCCTGCAGCCGAGGTTGCATCATTTCACGCTTATGGATGCGCTTTTTGAGGTTCTGATTACGTTGGGGCTGGCTTTTCTTGCGACGTTGTTCGGCGCGGTGATCGCCCTCTTTCTCAGCTTGTTTTCCGCCCGCAATTTATCTTCCCCGGTCGCTGTGGCCGTCATCAAGGGCGGGGTCGCGTTCGTCCGGGCCGTTCCTACGGTGATGTGGGTCCTCATTTTTGCCGTGGCGGCAGGTTTGGGAAGCGTGGCCGCGGTGATCGGCATGACCTTCCACTCCATCGGTTATTTGATTAAAGCGTATTCCGAAGCCTTCGAGGAAATAGACAAAGGCACGATCGAGGCGCTCAAGTCCAGCGGGGCGAACTGGTGGCAGATCGTATTTCAAGCAGTTATTCCTTCCTCCATGTCTTATTTGATGTCGTGGACGCTGCTTCGCTTTGAGATCAATTTCTCCGTAGCGGTCGCCATGGGGGCGGCGGCAGGGGCCGGCGGGATCGGTTACGACATGTTTATGGCCAGCAGCTTTTATTTTGACCTGAAGGAAATCGGAGCCATCACCTATTTTATTTTGGGATTTGCGATTTTGCTGGAGGTGGCGGCGGGCCGGGCCAAACGCAGGCTTAAAGCCGGGAAATAGGACCGCGGGATGCCCAAGCTGTTATCATAAGGACTGATCCCTGCGAAAATGGGGCTGTCCAATAAGTCCCCAAAATAAAAAGTTGGACGGGAAAACGTCATGTTTTCCGTCCAACTTTTTTTGTTCTGTCGCTTTTGCAGGAAAGTGGCTGAGCGGATGCCCGCCACCTTCAGTAGATTGTGGGCCAAAGCCACAATCCCAAATTCGGTGTGAACCTTCTCCATCCCTCGCAAGGAGAAGCGACGGAACGAGCGATTGCCCTTGATGTGACCGAATACGCTTTCTACCTCGACTTTACGCCGAGCATAGATCGCAGATCTCTCGTCATCCTCAAGGGCTTTCTTGGCCTTTGCTTTTAACTCTTCCCAGATTGTATTCCAGTGTACCTGGCGGTTCCCCTTGGCCTTGGTGCAGCTTGCCTTGAGTGGACAATCACTGCAATCTTCACATTCATAAATCTTAAAGCTTTGCTCCAGGCCAGACGCGTTTTTCTTCATTTGGTATTTCTTAAAGCGAACGTACTGGCCATTCGGGCAAATAAATCGGTCATCTTGCTCTTCATACGTCCAATTGGAGGCATGTCGGATGTCCTTCTTGTAGCGACGCGCTTTCTCTTTCATATAACTGCCGTAAGGAATGAGAAAATCAAAACGAGGCTCTTTTTCTTCGCCCACCGCATACAAGTAATTTTCCTCGCTGCCATAGCCTGCATCGGCAATCACCGTTTTCGGCATCGGCAAAGCAGACGCAGCCAATCGCTCCATATGGGGGATGAAGCAACGTGTATCTGTAGGTCGCTGATGAAGGCTGTAAAACAAAATGAACTGGTTTTCTGTCGCTATTTGCACATTGTAACCCGGTTTCAGTTGACCATTCTTCATGTGGTCTTCCTTCATCCGCATAAACGTGGCATCTGGATCAGTTTTGGAGTAGCTGTTGCGATTGCCAAAGCAGGCTTTCTGCTGCTCATACTTGGCGAGCCGCGGAAGAAAGTCCTCCCAAATTTGTTTCAGTGGCTGCTTCAGGGCACTGCGCTCTTTGCGTAAGGCTTTTCTCGCTCCGCTGTCGTTTGCCTGAGCCATTTGTTCGGTGAAATCCTCCACTTTTTCTTCCAGTAGGGCGGCTGCTTCTTCGAGTCTTACAGGAAGTTCATCCGGGGCTGCCGCCGCGTATTCGTCGGCTTCTTGCTGTGTGAGCGTATGAATATGCGCAAGGGTCGCCTGTACCTTTTCCTTGAGCTTCTCTTCAAAGTGAAGGGTGGATTTTTTCCACACAAAAGAATACTTGTTAGCATCAGCTTCGATCTTCGTGCCGTCTAAAAAGTAGTTCTCCATCGTGATGTAATTGTCTGCGATGAGCTTTTGGATCATTGTTTCAAACAGCTCGTCCATAAATGCTTTCATACGCACGCCACGGAAGTCGTTCAAGGTACGGAAGTCGGGCTGTTGCATCGCCGCCAGCCACATCGCCGGGAGGTTCTCTTGCAGCAGCTTTTCAATGCCTCGGCAAGAGTAAACCTTTTGCGAGTAACCGTAAAGGATCACCTTGAGCATCATTTTGGGATGGTAGGGACTGCGGCCTCCGCCTGTGTAGTGGGCAAACAGTTGCTGATCTGGAATGGATTCGATCATTTCATCAATGACATGTGCCACATGGTGGTCAGGAATGAATAGTTCCAAATTCAGAATCATCTGAGCTTGCTTGTTATCGTACGGCTTGAAGGTAGGGGCAAGATTTCGTTTAGGTATCACTTTTTCTTCCACATCCTCTAGAGGAAGTGTCACTTGCATGGTATACTGTTCGGTAGTAGTCGTTAGATTACGCAAAAAAATCGCCCTTTCCTGAGTTGGTTGTGTGGTAACTTCCATTCTACAAGAATTGGCGTTTTTTTTGTTCCTTTTTTTAACATCCAACAAAAACGGGGCGTCCAGCATCAGCTTTTACTGACTTTCTGGACAGCCCCATTTTTTTAGGATTCAACGCTTTAGGCATACCTGTACCGGGCCAATGTTTGGGAACCCCACAGGAATGTGACGATTACCGTCGCAATGGCTGTTCATGATCCGGCCACATGAAAACGTTATTTCAAAATAATAGGCAGTTCCTTCAGCGCAAACATCACCGTGCTTTCCTGGCGCTCAAGCTCTACGGAATGGTCGCGGCGAAAATCCGGAAAACGTTCCAGCAGTGTTTCGATGGCAATTTTGGATTCAAGGCGGGCAAGCTGGGCGCCGAGACAATAATGAATACCGCTGCCAAGGCCCAAATGAGGGTTGGGATTACGATGGATGTTAAATTCATCAGGCCGTTCAAAGACATCCTCGTCATGGTTGGCTGCAGCCATCCAAATATGCACGAACTGACCTTTTTTGAGTTCTTTGCCGCGCAGCACGGTGTCTTCTTTGACATGGCGGAACATCAATTGTACCGGTGAAAAATAGCGGAATGTTTCTTCGATGGCTCCCGGGATCAGCGTCCGGTCGGCAAGCAGTTGCGACCTTACTTCGGGTAAACTGTCGATGGCAAGCATGGCTGAGGAGATCAAATTGGTTGTGGTTTCATTGCCGGCCACGAGCAGAAGGATGCAGAAGCCGATGATTTCCAAATCGCTGAGATGTTCATTATCAATGCGCGCTTCCACCAGTTTGGTGATCAGATCATCTTGCGGATGGCGGCGCCGGTCCTCGGCAATGACCGAGAAATACTCGCTCATTTCCCGCTGGCACTGGTAATAGCTTTCTGCATGATCGCCAACCAAAGCATCCGACCATTCCTTGAATTTTTGCCTGTCTTTTATGGACACCCCGAGCATTTCAGCGATGACGGTAATCGGAAGCGGACTCGTAAAATCGGCAACCGCGTCCATTTTGCCGTTTTTCTCGGCTTCATCAAGCAGGGAAGCGGTAATGGCTTGGATTTTCGGAGCGAGGGATTCAATCACACGCGGGGTAAAGGCCTGGGAAACAAGCTTGCGCAGCTGACGGTGTTTTGGCGGATCCTGCCGCAAAATGCTTGATTCAAGCGGATCTTCAACAGAAGGGGAACCTTGGGAAGAAAAAACTTCGTAATTCGTAAAGACAGCCTTGACGTCCTCGTATTTAAAAACGTTCCAGAACCCATTTTCTTCGGGTTGAACGACCGGGGAGTTCTCGCGCATTTGTTTGAACCATTCCAAGGGCAGCAAACCGTTTTTGTTCCATTCCATATTTTAAAATCCTCGCTTTCATCCGCATTTTTTTGAACTGACTGGTCAGTTTTATAAATTTAAAAAAGAAGGCCTTGCTAATCGATCGATATAAACAGGCCTTTAGTAATAACTGTGAAGATAAAATGCTCCAAGTCCTGGCGGGAATACTCATCCTGGTGGCTCAGATAGTAATTGCAGGCGCTCTCCATTGTGCCGACAATGCTGGCTGCGGCCAAATTTGCATCAAGATCGCGGAGCAGATTTTGTTCGCATTTGCCTTCCTCCAGGATTTTCGCCAGGAAGTTCAGATGCTCGCGTCTTAGCTGCTTTAATTCATCCAGGACATCCTGCTCGATTCCATTTGAAATCTCATTAAAGACAATATGCGCAAAATGGCGGGATTCCAAAAATAAATCCAAATGATGACGTATGATCCGAAAAATCATTTCTTCAAGCGGAAGAGGAGCATTCAGATCGGCTTCCGTCCGCCGCATAATGTCTTCGAAGCCGGCTTTGACCACCGTTTTGAACAGCTGGGATTTCGAAGGGAAATTATAGTAGAGCGTACCTTTGGCGACCTGTGCCCGCAGGGCGATTTCGTCCATGCTCGCACGGTGGTATCCATTTTCGGAGAATACTTCGATGGCTGCGTGAATGATTTTTTCTTTACTCAAGGGTATCTACCTTTCACAAGCATAATTCGCATTAAAATTAATCTGACTGGTCAGTTCAAAAAGAGAATAACATGCTGGGAAAAATTAGTCAAATGGGTTAACATGAAGAAGAAGAAGAGGTCCGATGATTTGCTTTTTCCGTGCGTATCCTGTACATATGGACCATAGTAGTGTATATTTCAACATCTGGTTCATTTATCGGTAGAAATGGATATGACTGAATCAAGAACAAAATAAGGTAACGGAGTGATCACTTGAGCAAATCAAAAGGCAAGGGCGGAACAGGCAGGGGAACGGGCAAGAAAGGCTGGACCCGCTGGGATGCTAAAGCCCGCCGGATCAAAAGCGCCCCGAAGCCTTATACCAGTAAGGGGACGAAAAAAACTGGTGAAGCCGCAGGCGATGGACCCGTCAAAAACGACAGCGACGCAAAGCGCGGGTGACATTCATAAGGGGATGACATGCAAATTAAATACGGAAGTGGAAAGTAAACGCGCAAGCGGTCTGCCCGAAGAATTACAATGAACTAAAATGCCGCCAACCGCACGACGGACTGAAGAGAGCGGCTGGGCGTTGTCAAGCGGTTAGGCCAGGGGAAAAGGCAGCAAACGATTGACAAGCGCCGCCAACTACAATTTAAGGAGTGGTATTCTGAGAAAGCAAAAACCAATGTCATTTGAAGATCTGCTGAAAGAGCTGCAAGGCCAAAAAATGGTTCAGGAAGATCCGGATCATGTACCGCTGAACGAATTGTTTGATGCGTCGTTTATGCGGAAGCATTCTTCCTTCAACAGTTTTGGGGAGTTTGTAGAGAAGGGCAACTTCCAAATCGAGACGTATGCAGACATCGGCAACATCCCTGACGAGCTGTTTGACCGGCATATCTCCAGAGAGACCGACTTCGCGGACTGGAAATCCATGCTGGATCAAGCCAACGCGGAGTATAACGGGAAGTAAGAGAATGCTCCGCATCTCAGTTTATAGAACCTTGATCTTAGAAGAGCGCACCGATACAGGCTGCGCTTTTTTAAGTCCACCGTGCCGCCCATAACTTCATTTCATGGCAAATGACATGCAAATCCTGACCTTTGGGCGTTAACGTATACTCAACGGTTACCGGAACGGTTGGGAAAACCTCACGTTCAAGGACGCCGTGCTCTTCAAGATGGCGAAGCGTACTGGTCAAGGCCCTCGGGCTTACGCTTGGAATCCGGCGCTGCAGTTCACCAAAGCGGAGCGTGCCGCCGAATAATTCGCGGATCACGAGAAAAGCCCATTTCCCGCCGAGCACATCAAGCGTTTTTTCGATATTGCATTCGATATGATCCGGGTTTTTCGGAATATAACTGCTGGCTTTTTTGATCGTTCCCATAAGCATCCACCTCCATTAGTATTTACTATACTTAGTATACTAGATATCATCCGTATAATTAACTGAAAAACATTTCACTTCTTTTAATCGCATATAAACTTTTATAGAATGGACAATGTATGCAGGAAATTTTAAGGAGGAATGTGAACATGAAATACCGGAGATTGGGCGGAAGCGGCCTTAAGGTCAGCGAAATCAGCTTGGGAAGCTGGCTTACATACGGCGGTTACGTAGAACGCGAAAATGCGGTAAATTCGATTAAAACGGCATATGATCTCGGCATTAATTTTTTTGATACAGCAAATGTGTATGAACGAGGCGCGGCGGAGGAACTGGTTGGCGAAGCGCTGAAAGCGTATCCGCGTGAATCGTACGTGCTGGCGACCAAAGCCTTTTGGCCGATGGGCGACGGTCCCAATGACCGCGGTTTGTCGCGCAAACATATCATGGAGCAGGCCCATGCCAGCTTGAAGCGGTTGAATCATGACTATGTGGATATTTTCTACTGCCACCGTCATGACCCGGAAACGCCTCTCGAAGAAACGCTCCGTGCGCTCGACGACCTGGTTCGCCAAGGCAAAGTATTGTATGTGGGCGTGAGCGAATGGCAGGCTTCGCAGATTGCCGAAGCGCTTGGCGTAGCCGATCGCTACCTGCTGGACCGGATCGTGGTGAACCAGCCGCAATACAACATGTTCGAGCGTTATATCGAAAAAGAAATCATGCCGCTTTGCGAACGTTCCGGCATTGGCCAAGTGGTATTCTCGCCGCTGGCTCAAGGTCTGCTGACAGGCAAGTACACCTCCGCTTCGGATATTCCGCAGGATAGCCGCGCCGCCAAGCTCGAATGGATGCGCAAAGGCATCACCGAAGAAAAAATCAACAAGGTAAAGCAGCTGGAGGGCATTGCGGGCGAACTCGGACTTTCCGTAGGCAATCTGGCTCTGGCCTGGATTCTGCGCAACAGCAATGTGGCCAGCGCGCTGGTTGGCGCAAGCCGTCCGGATCAGGTCACAGAAAATGCCAAGGCTTCCGGCGTGGAGCTGAGTGCAGAGGTAATCGACCGCATCGAGGAAATTTTGAAATAGATAGCATATCGTGGGCGAAGTAATCATTGGTTTGAAGAGAACCTTTGATTGGCTTGCCATCAAAAATAGCGGCTCATGTAATTGGGTCGCTATTTTTTGTGTGTAAAAATATCTTCTCTTTGGATTGTGGCCCTCTTCACGGGTTTCTTAGTGCGGTGCTGTCGCAATCTGTGCCCAATGTTTCGTTGGGGTATATCCCATATAAGCTAACGAAACAGAGAAGCGCTATTGCTGCTAAAAGGGAGCCGAATCCTGCGTAACGAAACTACATATCGTTATTTGGGCCAAAAGCGGTTTGATCTGCTCCAATTTTGGCGAATAACGATGCACAGTTTCGTTAGGATATTTTAAGGCTGTATTTTGGCTTAATAGCGATATCCAGTTTCGTTAGAGCATCGCAATGTGATCCGTCCAGTTTCATTAGAGCGTCACAATGCAATCTGCCCGATTTTAAAGAGCATCACAATGTAAATGTACCCTGGTTGCGATAGAAAACAGCGATGGGAATATCTCCCTGATTTCCCACGTAATAGCTATAAAAGGATGGTTATATTTGGTTTATGTAAAATGCGACGCTTACTTTTGTATAGTTTCTGTAAAATCATATACTTAGTAGATTCAAGTTTGATATAGTGTTCATCAAGGTAACCGGATACCAGGAACGATACATTTATTTTTACTTCAAGGCGGTGCAGACAACTTGTTATCTCAAAAATGGACACGAATGTTATTGGCAGTTCCACTTACGTTGAGCTTGTTTGGACAGGGAGTGCCAGCGGCTTCGGCGAGCAGCGACAGTTCCGCGCAGGCGCAGGAAAGTCCGGCAGCAAGCGGCACGGGCAGATGGATGTCCGGGGAATTTCACGTACATACGTTTCAATCGGATGATGCGCAGACTTCTTTGAAGGATGTGCTTGATCATGCATTTGACAAATACGGCTTCGATTGGATCGCGACCGCGAATCATTTGCGGTCTTCGAAGCGTGACGATAAAGGGAATGATATTCCGGGTGGACCGATCCCGTTTTCCAAAGGGGCGATGGAATACGAGGTGCCCGAAATCAAGAAACTTCAGGAACAAGGCAAATATGCAGGAAAAATGATTTTCTCCGGTTTCGAATGGGATATGCCAAGCCATGAGCATGTGTCCATCGGAATTTTGGGCAACGAGCCGAATTCGGAAGCGACGCTGAAGGCGGCGAATCAGTTCGAATATTTGTTTACGAACCGGGATGCTTCCTGGTTCGATCCGGCAGATGTCGCCGAGTGGAACCAGCAGGATCAGCGGGCGTACACTACGCATGCGGATGCCTTAACCGCCATTAGCTGGCTCAAAAATAAATTTCCGCAAACGAGCTACGTGATTCTGAACCATCCGTCCCGTATCGTAGGCAAATACACGATTGCGGACATCCGCGACCTGAATAACCTGGCGCCGGATATCGTGTTCGGGATGGAAGGCATGATCGGAGGTCAGATGGAGCCGGACCGGGGGGGTTATAATACGCCTTATACTTCGGCCGACCCCCTGTTAGACCCGAAGGCCAAAAACAGATCTTACGGCGGTACGGACTACATGGTCGCCAAGGTCGGAGGCGTATGGGATGCATTGCTTGGCGAAGGGCGTCATTTTTGGAATTTCGCCAACTCGGATTTTCATTTTAAAATCAGGGGACCTTATTCGAGCGGATATTGGCCTGGGGAATATTCCAGGAACTATACCTGGACCGAAGGCAGCGACATGCAGTCGATCCTGAACGGTCTCCGATCGGGTAAATCCTTCTCCGTCTACGGAGATTTGATCAATGAACTGGATTTCCATGCCGCAAACGGCGGGGCGAAAGCCGATATGGGCGGCGATCTGCAGGTGACGGAAGGCGATGACGTCGAGCTTACGATCCGCTTCAAGAGCCCGGAAACGAATCATTACGAATCGCCGGTAGACAGCGGGATATCCGGGCATGCGGTTCCGCAGGTCGATCATGTGGATCTGATTGCCGGGGACGTCACCGGAAAAACCGAGCCGGGAACTCCTGAATACAGCAAAGACACCAATGATTCCACCAAAGTGATCGCGACCTTCACAAGCAAAGATTGGACGACGGACAGCGAAGGTTACAACGTGATCAAATACACAGTGAAATCCGCGGAGAAAAACCAATATTTCCGGTTAAGAGGCACTAATCTCGGCATGAATGTGGAAGGCGAGACCAAGGACGGCAATCCGCTGCTTGATCCGGTTACCGATGAAGCCGATAACGATACGCGTTTTAATGCGATCAACGACCGCAATTATAAGGATCTTTGGTTTTATTCGAACCCAGTGTTTGTGACGGTTGCCCCGAATGACCAATTTGCGGTTGAGGCAGCTAAAAGTGCTCTGGATCTGGGCGACTTAAGCTCTGTTACTACAGATATTTCTTTGCCGACTGAAGGTGAGCGCGGCACAAGCATACAGTGGACAAGCTCGCATCCGGACGTGATCGCAAATGATGGAAAGCTTGGAAATCGGCCGGAAAATAACATATTGGTAACGCTGACCGCCGAAATTACGCGCGGCAGCGCGAAGGTAACCAAAACATTCCTGGCGGTAGTAGCCGGTATGAATCCTGCGACCGTTGAACTGCACAGCGCTATGTTTACCGCAGATGGAAAACCTTATGCTGATGGTGCGTGGACGAATCAGAGCGTGACGGCCAGCGTTTATGCCGATGTACATGAGCCGAGCACATCGGTGACCCTGGAGTTGTCGCAGGACGGCGGACAAACTTATGAGCCTTATACCGCTAATGAACCGCTTGTTTATGAGGAAGAAGGGGAGCGGCAGCTGCTGTTCCGGGCGACGGACGAAACGAATGTTCAAACGCTCTTGCCGTTAAAGATCAAAATCGATAAGACGCCGCCGGTGATCACTCTTATCGGTGCCGAAACGGTAACGCTGACCGTCGGTGATCAATACAAGGAGCAGGGGGCGAAAGTCACTGATCCGGTTGGAGTACCGGAAGAGGTTGTTATTACTGGGGAAGTCAATACCTCGGTTTCAGGCCAATATACGGTGCTTTACAATGCTAAAGATGCCGCAGGCAACGCTGCCGCGGAAGTAAAACGAACCGTTATTGTGAAGGAGAAGGACAGCGGTATGCCGCCTGCAGGGGGAGGTTCCAATGCCGGAGGCGGAACTGGAAACGGCGGTTCCGGCAGCGTAACGCCAACACCGCCAACGACGACTTCGCCTTCCACACCTCCACCAACGCCATCCGTTCCGGAAGGTCCCAAACCGCTGCCATCCGCACAAGCCGATGTATCAGCTGCCCATGGTTCAACGGGAAGCATACCGGATGTCGCGAAATGGACGATTCCGGCAGGGGCGGTCCAGGTGGACCGTCAATTGAATGTAGCTGTCGTGACGGATAGCGGGGTGCCGTCTACGGGAACGCATAAAGTTATTGGTCCGGTTGTTGCTTTCACGAGCGCATCTGGCGGTACGCTTGCCAAACCGATGGATCTGACGCTTCACTATGATCCGAAGCAGCTCCCTTCTTCGCAGAAGCCAGCCGTATACTACTACAACGAATCCAGACATGCCTGGGTGTACCTTGGAGGGAAAGTAAACCCGGACGGCATGATCACGGTTGAAACGAAGCATTTGGCAAAATACGCCGTGTTTGGTTTTGAGCCGGCAGCATTTACGGATTTGACCGGACATTGGGGAAGCCCGTTTGTGGATCGTCTGGCAGGAATGGACGTGATTCGCGGTTACGACGAGCATTTATTCCATCCGGAGGATCAGGTGACGAGAGTACAGTTTGCGGTTATGCTCTCCAAAGCTCTGGGACTTGCGGTTGACGGGGACAACCTGTCGTTTGCCGACCGGAACCAGATTCCGGCCTGGGCCAAGGCGGATGTGGCGGCGCTTGTGAAAGCCGGATTGATTAGCGGATATTCAGGCAAGGAAGGCCTGGCTTTTAAACCGGATCAAGTCATCACGAGAGCCGAGATGGCCGTTATGCTGGATAAAGCGCTGCAGAGCGCGGGTGTGAATGCAGCTGTAAGTGCAAGCCCTGCATTTAGGGATGCGTCGCAGATTCCGGCTTGGGCCGCCGCATCGGTTCAATCTCTTACGGCAGCCGGGATTATTCAAGGTTACGGGGATCAGACCTTCCGTGCCCAAAGTCATGCGACCAGAGCGGAAGCTGCATCGATGCTGTACAAATGGCTTGAAGCCATGAACATTTAATTATACGACGTAAAAGAGGAAGCCTGCTGATCCTATCAGCAGGCTTCCGGCATGATATGCACTGGATTTAAGGCGCTGCCGCTGTGCCGGATCTTTTTAAGATAATGTTTAATTGGAGCTGAGGCGCAAAGTTTTTTATCTACTCAACAGGTTTCGCAAGCTTCGTTTACATAACCAAGCCTCTTATTTAACAATCGGAAAACAATTTGTCCATACGATGGAAAGAGAAGGAAGCTCCATTCAAGCTGAGTCGCCGACCGCGCGCAGCTTCCCGCACGCGGTGTGGCGTTGCATGACGAGGGCCACCGCCAAAAATTGCGGAAAGCATACGGGATAATCGAATCTTACGAAGGAGGCTGCATTTATGCATGGCTTGATGACTAAAGAGGAATTTTACAAGCGGCTTACCGAACATAAGCGCATCGCCTCGGTCAAAGATCCGCGGCATATCGAGCTCGCTCTGAAACGGCGGAATCAGCTAAGCGGCATTTTTTTGTTAATGGGACATATCGGAGTGGTAAAGGGATACGTTAATGTGTTCCAGGAGCACGGACTGCCTGTTTTCATGCATTTGGAGAAAATCGGAGGTCTCAGCACCGATCACTACGGGCTCGACTATTTGGCCAAAAGCATCCGGCCTTACGGGATCATTTCCACCAAAACCAATGTCGTCAAAAATGCGAAAAAAATGGGACTGCTTACCGTCCAGCGTTTTTTTCTCGTCGATAGCGAAGGATTGGACAATATCGCCAAAAGCATTTCGCAAACCGAACCGGATATTATTGAACTGATGCCTGCCCGGATCCCGGATATGATCTGCAAAGTGAAGTCTTTTACATCGATCCCGATCATAACGGGCGGGTTATTATATGAGGAATCCCACTGCGAAGACTGCCTGAACCATGGTGCAACCGCGATCTCTTCCTCGAGGCCGGAGCTGTGGGGCAAGCCGGGGAGAAAGTTGATGCAGATTTAATCTTTTGCCGGAATAGTTTTAACACTTGTCCTTTATATTGGTTTTAACAAGTAAATAAAACGGTTGGAGCTTTGGAGAAACCTGATCTGCTGCGGGTGTGTGTAGTCACCGGCAGTACTTCAGGTTTCTTTTTTGCTGCTTCCGGCCAGATTCTACAAAAATAGGGTGGAGGAATGACTGTGTTTAAGAAGAAAATCACGGCTTTTACGCTTGCGGCTCTGATGGCGGTATCATTGGCAGGTTGCGGTTCAGGCGGTACGGACAACGCTGAAGGCGAAGGAAAGGCTGAAGCTGCCGGATCATCCAAGAAAGTTGTCATCAAATACTGGTACGCCTACGGGGACAAAATCGAGGAAGCAAAGCTGCACATGGTCAAAACCTTTAACGAATCGCAGGATAAATACGAAGTCGTAGCCGAACATCAGGGCGGATATGATGATCTTCATGCCAAAGTGCAGGCGGCTTTCGCTGCAGGCAATGCCCCGGCCGTTACGGATCTGGAGATTGCCTCGACCGGCGTAT
The DNA here is from genome assembly GCF_021654775.1 of Paenibacillus azoreducens. Lineage (NCBI taxonomy): Bacteria > Bacillati > Bacillota > Bacilli > Caryophanales > Paenibacillaceae > Paenibacillus > Paenibacillus azoreducens. Next base: position 1,455,111 of record NZ_AP025343.1, read on the forward strand.
TCGCCAATTCCGGCATGCTGGAAGAGCTGACGCCATATGTGGAAAAGGATAAGGATCAGGTGAAGCTGGATGATTTTATTCCGGGTCTGATGGGGAATGCCTACGTGAACGGCAAGCTGTATGGGCTTCCTTTTATGCGCAGTACCCCGATTATGTATAAAAACGTGACGATGCTGAAAAATGCCGGGCTCGATCCCGCCGGTCCAAAAACATGGGAGGAGTTAGAGCAATACTCGCGTGTACTGAAGGAAAAAGGCAAGATTGGCATGACAATTCCGGTGGATATTTGGTATTACGAAGCGCTTGTTGCGCAAAGCGGCGGCCGCATGCTGAGCGAAGACGGCAAAACGGCTGCGTTCAACGATGCTGCCGGAGTTGCGCCGGTTGAGTTCTGGAAAAAGCTCTCCAGCGAAGGGCTCATCAAAATGCCTGTCGGCGACGAAGCCGGAGCGACTGCGGGCAAAGACTGGGCGAATCAAATGTCCGCCTTCAAAATCGGTTCGACTGCGGGCGTAGCTGAAAGCTTGGAAATCGCCAAAGGCAACGGCTTCGAGCTGCAAACGGCATTTATGCCAGCCAACAAGGATTACGGCGTTCCGACAGGCGGCTGCCAGTTGGTCATCACATCCAAGAGCAAGCCTGAAGAAAAGGAAGCAGCATGGGAGTTTATTAAATGGATGACTTCCAAGGAAAACACGATTTACCAGCACAAGCATGTCGGCTATTTGCCAACCCGTACATCCGCTGCGGAAAGCGAAGAGCTTCAAGAGCATTTCAAGCAATTCCCGCAATATAAGGTCGCTGTTGACCAACTTCAATATGCAAGACCGCGTCCGATGGAGAACGCTTATCCGGAAGTAGCCAATATTTTGAGCGACGCCATTCAAAAAGCGATCATCGATCCGAACACTTCACCGCAGGACGCCTTGAATCAAGCGGCAGAGAAAGCAAACAAACTGCTTGCCAAATAAGAATTTGCGTTCATCCTGACATAAGAAAGGATCATGCTCAATATGGCGGTAGACAACTGGCTCGAGGACATCAAGGTTGTTATTTTCGATATGGACGGTACTTTGTATCAGGAAGATACCTATATGGAGCGGTATATTCGTTATCTGTTGGAAGGGACAGCGCATGAAGCGGACACGGAGACGGCGGTTGGCATGGGAAAAGCGTTGCGATCCGGAGAGCAGGTTTTCGGGTTCGGCCACTTTTACCATCTGCAGGATGACCTGCTGGTGATCCGGCTGGAAGACGGATTGGCGCGCGGATATGCATGGGACGGTTCATCCGTCCCTGTCCGCAAAAAGGTATACAAGTTCGAATCCATCCCTGCTGCGGATTTGCTGCATATCGGTGATCCATGGGGCATCGTGACCATGTTCAGCCGCAAATACAAGCTTCCGGAGACGAAGCTGGCTGAAGCTTTTGACAGGGTGCGCAAGGAAATGCTTGCCGCACCCTACCGCTTCGAGATTCACGGTGGTTTGATGCAAGCAATAGAACAACTCGGTGTGGAGAAAAAAGTGCTTATGACCAATACGCATTCAGAGTCTGGCGCCGAATTTTTGAATTTTATGCAGATACGCCATGTATTTGACGAAATCTACTGCGGGGCGGGAAAGCCGGCGGGATTGGAGAGCTATCTGGCTTCCCTGCTCCGGCAGGGATACAAGGAGTATGAAATTTTGTCGGTCGGGGATAACCCATGGAATGATCTGCATCCGGTGAAACGGATCGGAGGCCGGACCTGCTTTATTTCCCCGTATCCAAGCCATGATCCCGAAACATGGGATTTGCGGCTTGCGACATTGGATGAACTTGAACGGCTCATGCGTGCGATTGCAGAGCGGCAAATGAAGGAGGAAATTGACGATGGCACGGATTCTGCTGAAGGGAATCTGCAAGGAATTCAAGGATGAAACCGTGATTCAGGACTTGAACCTGGAGATCAAGGACGGCTCCTTTACGGTGCTTGTCGGACCGTCGGGCTGCGGCAAATCGACCACGCTGCGCATGGTCGCCGGACTTGAGAAGCAAAGCGGCGGCGAAATATGGATTGATGATACATGCGTAAACGAAACGCCGCCCGGGCTGCGGGATGTCGCCATGGTGTTTCAAAATTATGCGCTGTATCCGACCATGACCGTGCGCGGCAATATCGAGTTCGGCCTCAAAAACAGAGGCGTCCCCCGCAGCGAGCGCGAGAAGCTGGTCAAGGACATTTCGGAAATCGTCGGTCTTGCCCCTTTTCTTGACAAAAAACCGCAGAGCCTGTCCGGCGGGCAGCGTCAGCGTGTGGCCTTGGCGCGGGCGATGGTCAAAAAGCCGAAAGTATTTATTCTTGACGAACCTTTGTCCAATCTGGACGCGAAGCTGCGCAACCAAATGAGAACGGAACTGATCCAGCTGCATAAGCGGCTTGGAACTACGTTTGTATACGTGACCCACGATCAGGTGGAGGCGATGTCGATGGGCGACGAAATCGTCGTGATGAATAAAGGAGCGATTCAGCAGGCGGATTCCCCGATGACGCTTTACCAGGATCCGGCCAATCTGTTCACGGCCCAATTTATCGGTACGCCAGCGATGAACATCATGAACATGAACGAAGTAAAAGGGCTGAACGTCCGTGCGGACCGCCCGGTAAGTTATGTGGGCTTCCGCCCGGAGCAGGCGCTTTTGAACCCTGACCAGCAGGTGGAAGGACTTGTTCTGAAAGGCGAGATTCTTACCCGCGAAAGCTTGGGGGCGGAAAATATTTATCAAATCCGTTCGGAGGCGGGAACGTTTTTCGTCAAAACCTTCCTGAAGCCGCTGGAGACCGCGGATGCAGTGAACGTGGCGGTTCCGTATGACCAGCTTTATTATTTCGGATCGGATGGGGACAGAGTATACGGGGCCATGCTGGAAACCAAACCTTTGGTTGCCGGAGGCGCATTCGTATGACGCTTTGGCATAAGCTTCGCCCCTATAGCATGGTTGCTCCGGCCATCATTGTTTTTTCGGTGTTTTTCATATATCCGATCTTTTACATGATTTATTTGAGTTTCTTCGATTGGAATTTCGTCAGTCCGACGAAAAGCTTCGTCGGAATACAAAATTTTGTGGATTTGCTTACCGAACCGGAATTCCGGCAGGTGCTTTCCAATACGACGCTGTACACGATTTTGACGGTAACGTTAACGACGGGCTTATCCCTGCTGCTCGCTTTGTGGCTCAACCGCGGGAACTTCTTTTACGGCATCGTGCAGGGCGCCATTTTTAGTCCGCATATCATTTCGCTGGTATCCATTTCGCTTTTATGGAGCTGGATCATGGACCCCGAATACGGGCTGCTCAACTGGGTTATCGGGCTGTTTGGCTTTGGAAAGCTGCAGTGGCTCGCCCATCCAAGCACATCGCTCATTTCGCTTGTCATCGTTGCCGTTTGGAAGGGGATCGGTTACAACACGCTTGTGTTTATCGCCGGCCTGCAGAGCATTCCCGCAGATATTTACGAGGCGGCTTCCCTGGACCGCTCCCGGCCTTGGACGACGTTTACCAAGCTGATTCTGCCGATGTTGTCGCCGACGATTTTTTTCCTGGTGATCATCAACATGATCGGGTCGTTCCAGGTGTTTGAGACGATCGCCATCATGACCCAGGGCGGTCCGGTCAATTCGACGAATACGCTCGTGTACTACATTTACCAATACGGCTTCCGGTTCTTTAAGATCGGCTATGCCTCTGCCGCAGGCGTAATCCTGCTGGTGATCGTGGGCATTCTGACCATCATTTATTTCAAACTGCTGTCGAACCGGGTTCATTACCGCTAAGAAAAAGAGGTGAAACGCTTGAAAGCCGCAAACCGTGCCATCGAAGGCGGTCCCGTCGGGACTGCCGCCGGCAATCCGCTTAATGGAGTCCGGACGAAACAAGCTAGCCTGCGAAAAGCCATGACCCTCATTCTCCGTCTTGTCAATGCGGCAGGGCTGCTGCTGCTGGTGCTGATTTTCGCGATGCCTTTTGTCTGGATGTTGTCCACCTCCCTGAAAACATTGCCGGAGACGATGATTTTCCCGCCGGAGTGGATTCCGCGTCATCCCGTCTGGAAAAACTACATCGATGCCTGGAATACGGGACCGTTCCTGCATTATATAATGAACAGCGTCATCATTTCCGTAAGCATCCTGGTTCTGCAAATGCTGACGATTATACCGGCTTCCTATGCGTTTGCGAGATATAAGTTTGCTGGATCGGGCTTTTTGTTCGGCGTCGTCATGGTGACGCTGATGATTCCGGAGCAGCTTATTTTCCTGCCTGTTTATTTGGAGCTCAGCACCTTCAAGCTGCTGAATACCCATCTGGGACTCATTTTGCCATTCGCTTCAAGCGCCTTCGGCATCTTCCTGCTGCGGCAGGCTTTCCGGCAAATCTCGGATGAACTGCTGGAAGCAGCCAGACTCGATCAGGCGAAGGAATGGAAAATCATCGTTCGGATTATGGTGCCGATGGTAAAGCCGGTGCTTGTCACCTTCGCTTTGTTCAGCTTCATCGCCCATTGGAATGATTATTTCTGGCCGCTGGTGATGACGACAAACGACGTCGCCAGAACGCTGCCGATCGGCATTGCGAAAATCCGCGAGGTCGAAGGCGTGGGAACATGGAATATTTTGATGGCGGGGAATTTGATTCTCGTAGCGCCGATTTTGGCTGTGTTTTCCCTATCGCAGCGCCATATCATTAAGGCGTTTGTGTATAATGGCGTAAAATAATTCGGATAAGGGAAAAGCTGCTTTATCGTCTGCTCATGGCGGCATGGAGCAGCTTTTTTGCTGTCGAATGATTCAATTCTCAGGTGGAATTATTCAAAGTGCGCGTCCTTTTTCGATGTTGGGTTAGACTCTAGTGTATGTGGAAAATTGGTTGAACTCTAGTGTGTGTGTATGAAAATTGGGTTAGACTCTAGTGTATGGAAAAGTATGGTGAGTAGCTTCATTTCACGCTCTGTATTTGGCTGGAAGGCGAGCCGTTGTGGATTCCAATTGTCTGAAATATTGAATTGTTGCGAAGTAGAGCGCGAAATTGTTGCGATAGTGCATCAATTTGACCATGAACCGCTTGGTTATGCTCAAAAAGTGGGAAAAACCTGCACTTTTGCAGGTTTTTCATCCATAACAAACTTAAGTGCCCAAAATAGATGTATTTTCGCAACAATTTCCAAAGCGAGCCACCAATCGTTTATATTCGAGATTTTGCAAAAATCCAATAAGCGACTTTCAAGAATCAATTTCATCATGTCACTAATCAAATACCCTAATTTATTATGAAAGGTTTATTCAAGCAATATGTAGAACACGACTGCAAAACTCTAACGGACACCTCGGCCGCTATTGAGAGCAATTTCGACCATTTTGATTTCTAACGGACACAGATGCTGCTATTTGGTGAAAAATTCTCTTTTGGCGGTGTTTTGAGGCAATTAAGCGCTGTGGTGTCCGTTAGGATTTAAAAACGGCTGTTTTTAGCCACTTAGCGGCCGTGGTGTCCGTTAGCCGCCGTGGTGTCCGTTAGCGGCCGAGGTGGTGTCCGTTAGGGCTATTTTCGTGTTAGTTCGTCTATGTATTCTTCCCGGGAGCGTCTGGAATCGAATTTTGCAAAATCTGATTCAAAAACAAATATGTCCCTTCAACGGTATTCCATTAAAGCTTAAGATGCGCATAGCTGCATCTGCCAGGCCGTGGGAAAGTCCGGAAGACTTTTGGAAACTTCCATTTTTATGTGGTGGCTTTTAAAACAAAGATCGATTTAAACGATTCTCATGACCCCATTGTTGAGGCAATGTAGGCAAATCTTAACCCCCTGCAAAAAACAGGGGGTTTTTCAGCAGCCTGGATATAGATCCAGCTTTTTTACGTATTGATATGTTCGCCAGTCCGGCGAGCTGGGGATAATGAAACACGGTGCCGGGGACCGTATACGTTCAGAGTTCGCACTTGAAGCGGCACTTGATAAAGGTGCATCGCTATTTCCTCCCGTCTGGCCGTCATTGTTACATTAGCCTATTCGGCAGCGGGTATTTACGCGACATGTTGCTGAACGGTCAGATTTGTCAGTTGAAGCTCCAGCGGGCAGAATCGATAAAATGAAAAGGACCCCCCCGGCAATCCGGGGAAGTCCAGCTACTAATCAAACTTTACTCGCTATATTTTTTTGCGTATTCCTCTAGCTTAGCTGTGTATTGAGCGATTAACTTACGTCCAGCTTCCAGTTTGTTGTTGGCTGGCGTCAGGCTCTTTTTCTTGTAAATGGCCTGCTGCATCAGATCGAAGGCTTCCAGCTGCAGTTGCGTGCCTTTGACCATCAGGTTATGGATGGATTGCAGCTCCGCATTCGGCGCTTTCACTTTGGCAGTCATGCTGACGACTTTTTTGTAGTTGGGAATAACAACGTTGACGAGCGAATTGTATACGGTTTTCCGGTTGGACGTTGTCACGATCGAATATTTTTGATACTCAGCAATTGCCTTGTCTTCGTATACTTCAATCGGCGCAAGCATGTCTGCATAGTCCTGAAGTTCCTGCAGTTTCGGTGGAAGCGCTTCTTCCTCCTCAGCATTAACATTTACGGATGACGCGTCATTCGAGTTGTCGGGGGCCGCAAAAATGGTCGTTGGCATCAACAGGATGAATGCCATGAGAAGCAATGATAACCGTTTTTTCATTTTTTAAGCAATCCTTTCGTATGTATTGTCTGTACGCTATGAAGTCTGTCTATAGTTGTGTATCTATTAATCTTATTAGGTAAGATAGAGAGATGTCAATACAATTATCTACAAAATATGACAAAACCTCCATATGGGGATGGGAAAATGATGAAATGGATCAGGCATCAGGCGAAAATAAGCGATAGACCTTCGAAATCTTTTCGGCTAAAATAAGGATAATTCAGTTCAGGTCCACCGGACCCGCATAAGATTTAAAGAAGACTTGCTAAGACTCGCATAAAACCCGAATAAAACCCGAATAAACAACGCATAAGAATTCCTCGGGATCAAGGTGCGCTGCCAATTGCCCATGGTCCAATCCATTCACCGCTTTCACAAGATCTGCTTCAAGGCAATTTAACCTTTACTTCTGTTACTTCTACATTTACTTTTACATTTACTTCTACATTTACTTCTACCTTAACTTCCATCTTGACTTCTAACATAACTTCAACTTCAATTTCAATTCAGCTTTCATTTGCATCTCTAACCATCACCCTGTAAAAAGCATGCATCTACCGCCGCTTTAAGAGAAAAATGAACCGAACCAGATCCTTTTTTTAAAAAGAATGACAACGCTTACTTGAAAATGAATCTCGGCCTTCTTAAGGAGGGGAGAAGATGAAGAGGAATTATTCCTACTATAAAAAGGTATTCGAAGGTGTGCCAGGGCCGTTTGCATTCGTAGATTTGGATCTTCTAGATGAAAATGTCGAGCGGATTATCGCGCAGGCCGGCTCCAAAAATATTCGCATCGCCACCAAGTCGATTCGAAGCACGGCTCTCCTGAAACGGATTCTTCGTCAAAGTCCGCTGTTTTGCGGATTGATGTGCTTTTCGCCGCAAGAGGCCATATATCTGGTAAAGCAGGGGATGGATGACATCGTGATGGGATACCCGATCTGGGAGCCGTCAGCGTTATCCGGGTTGGCGGAGCTGATTCGCCAGGGCAAATCGGTCACGCTTATGGTGGACTCCATTCGGCATATCGAACATATTGAACGGATTGCTGAGCGCCATGGCGTCCGGTTTCCGGTCTGTCTCGACATGGATATGTCGATGGATTTTCCTGGGCTCCACTTTGGAGTATGGCGTTCGCCGGTCCGTACGACAGCGGAAGCGAAAGCGGTGGTGGAGAGGATTGCTTCTTCGCGCGGCGCCGCTTTGGATGGCGTGATGGGGTACGAAGCGCAGATCGCCGGCGTTGGCGATCAATACCCCGGCATGGCTGCGAAAAACATGCTGGTAAGGAAGCTCAAGCAGCGATCAGCCAAGCAAATTGCCGTCAAAAGGGAGGAGCTTGTCGCCATGGCGGAGGAGGTTTTGGGTACGCCGCTGCGTTTTGTGAACGGAGGAGGAACGGGCAGCCTACGGACCACCACGCAGGAGCAAGCAGTGACTGAAGTTACGGTCGGCTCCGGTTTTTTTTCGCCGGGGTTGTTTGACAACTACAGGGATTTTCGCTATCAGCCTGCAGCGGGTTTCGCCGTGGAAATCGTGCGCCGGCCGGGACCATACCTATATACGTGCCTGGGCGGCGGGTATGTCGCCTCAGGCGCCGCCGGCAAAGATAAACTGCCGCAGCCTTATCTGCCGGCAGGAGCGGCTCTGATGCCCCTGGAAGGCGCCGGGGAAGTGCAAACACCTGTATTCTACAGGGGGGAGGAGCGTTTGGAGCTAGGGGACCCGATTTTTTTCCGGCATGCCAAGGCCGGGGAATTATGCGAACGATTTAACAGCCTGTACGCGGTATCCGCAGGCAAAATCGTGGAACAAATCTCAACGTACCGGGGGGATGGGCAATGCTTTCTTTAGATGAAAACCGAAAGGTATGGAAAAATTGGTCGGGGATCGTCAGCAGCACGCCAAGGCATATCGTTTATCCAAAGTCTGTCGAAGAGGTTACTGATCTGGTGCGGTCCTGCGCCAAGGAAAGCAGAAGGATACGTGTTATTGGCGCGGGACATTCGTTCACGCCGCTTGTTCAAACCGGGGATGTGCTGCTGTCGCTGGATCACCTGGCAGGCGTCGAACCCGTAGACGAGATTTCGCGCAGCGTCTGGATTTGGGCCGGAACGAGACTGCGGGACTTAAGCGAGGCGCTTTATCGACAGGGATGGGCGCAGGAAAATTTGGGCGACATCGACACGCAGTCGATTGGGGGCGCGATCGGAACGGGAACGCATGGAACGGGGATCCGTTTCGGTTCTTTGTCGACGCAAATGATCGAAGCGCAGGTGGTAACGGCCTCAGGGGAGCTGGTGACATGCAGCGAGCAGCATCACCACGAGATATTTAAGGCGCTGCAGGTTTCCTTGGGGATGCTCGGCATTATCGTAAAGGTTCGGCTGCGTGTGGTTCCGAGGACTGTGCTTCATTACCGGAGCGAACGTCTTTCTGTTCGAGAATGCTTCGAAAGATTGGCGGAATTCAGGGACAAACACGATCACTTTGAGTTTTTCTGGTTTCCCCACACGGATGTCGTGCAGGTCAAACGTTTGGATGAAACCGATGAAAAACCTTCGGAAAGCCGTTTCTGGAACCGGATGAATCAACTTGTGATGGAAAATGGTTTTTTCGGATTGATGTCCGCAGGCTGCCGCATGTTTCCGGGGTTATGCAGGCCGGTCAGCCGGTTGTCGGCGCGTTTCGTTCCGACAGGGCAAGATGTGGCATACAGCCATCAGTTGTTCACCACGCAGCGACTGGTGCGTTTTAATGAAATGGAATACAGCGTCCCCGCGGAAAAAATGGAGGAGGTCGTCGCGGAAATCCATGCCTGCGTGGCGGCGCAAAATCATGCCGTGCATTTTCCGGTGGAATGCCGCTTTGTCAAAGGCGACGATATTTGGCTTAGTCCGGCGTACGGGCGCGACTCTGCTTATATCGCCGTGCATATGTATAAGGGGATGGAACATCGGACGTATTTCCGGGATATCGAGGAAATTTTCCGGCGGTATGACGGGCGTCCGCATTGGGGGAAAATGCATACCCGAACAGCGGAGGAATTGTCAGGACTGTACCCCAAGTGGGATGCCTTTCAGGAAATCCGCAGGCAGTTGGACCCGCTGGGCATATTCCAGAACGATTATTTAAAGAAGCTGTTTGCCTTCTAAATGAAAGAAAAAACCAAAGCCCACGATTCCCCCGCGGGCTTTGGTTTTGCGTTTTGCGGCTATGAATCTCACGAATACACTCTACGGCACAGCCACATAGCGATGCCAAGCGCTCCTGCCCTGCAAGAGCGACGAACATGACATAAACCCGCCTTTGTTTTGGTAACGGCATGCCGATCATAGAATTGCGGGCTGCGGTGTTGTATCTATACTTTATTCGCGCTTGGCCAATCCATATCCTTCAAATTCACACCATAAGCTTGCGTAAACTGCGGATGTATTGCATGCGGACCAACAGGAAATAAACGGTCTGCACAGCGGTGAAAGCTGCTGCAGTGATGAGGATCGGCGGCAGGATATTGGTTTGATTCAAGCCGTGCAGGATTGGCACGACTACCACCAACGTTTCGACGATGGCCGCCAATATCGGAATGTAAAAGAGCAGTGCAATTTGCGTTGTCGCGGCTTTCGACATTTCGCCTTCAGCAAGTCCGATTTTAGAAAGGGAGCGGTACATCTGCTGATCTCTTTGAAGCTCCGTATGCAGTTTGAAATACAGAAAGCTTGCCGATGACAACGAGAAAATAAGGGCGATAAAGACGCCGATAAAACCCATCATGGCCGTACCCTGCCTGGAGCTCTGATAATGATCGCCTCGGGCATGTAACATGAGATTATAGTTATGTTTTGAAGTAACTGTCTGATTCCAGTCCACCAGCTTCGTTCCAATGGTCACTTCCGGATCGTGTCGGGACGGGGGCGCTCCATCCCAAGCCGGAATTTTATACAGATAATAAGTAACCTGGGAGAAAAGGTTCGGATCTTGAAGCAGTTCCTTATATACTGCATCGCTCACGATCAGAAACGGGGAAGAATACGGCCCGAAAGGCAGAATGTCTGTATTGATTTTCTGATTGACGGTAAGGCTCCGCTGTTTGGTTTGCAGGCGGGCTCCCGCAAAATCTTCATAATTTTGGACATTGGTGGTATGACTCAAGATCAGTACCCCATCCGAGCCGGATACATTCTGAATGCCCGGCAGGCCGGTTTGTTCGGACAACAAGCGATATGCAGACAGCGGGAGCAGGTCAATGCCCCGTGGTTTGCCATTCAGTGTAAAGCCGCGATAATAAATGAAATCCAGTTTTTGTTCGGTAAAATGGACTCCGCTGGCGTTCAGCTCCTTGACGATATGCCCGCGATCCCCTTTTTCGGAATTGGCGTTGCGGATCGTATAGATCAATGCATAAGGGGAATTTTTGTATGTCGTGCTATTGGTCTGGGCCATAAACAAAAGCACGCTGGAAACCATACAGGCAATCGCGGTGGCAACTGTAACCATGAACAGCATGCGCGCGTTATCCTTCAACTTGTAACTCATCTCGGAAATCCGGAGCAGGTTCGTGTTTCTCCACGTGAGAGAACGATTTTTTTTTAAGAGTCGGACGATGACAACGGACAGCTGGGTGTAAAAGAAATACGTGCCGGCTATGCCCGTGACTGCGGCGTACATGAGCGTGTTTTTTGAAAATTTACTGGTAACGGCAATTACCCCGAGAATCAGGAGCGAAGCGCCCAGGATGGATAGAAACCAGGATACTTTGGGTTCTTTTTTGGGCATCACGCTGCCTTTGAGCAGTTCCAACACGTTTTTATGGCGAATAAAAACTAGCATGAATATCGAGACCGCGATAAAAAGCAGGAGAAACGCGATGGAAGTCACCATCAGAGCTTTGCCCGGCCAATAAAAGCGAAGTTCGGCCTCTCCGATAATTTTGCTGGTGATGAGCAGAAACAGCTTGGAAATCAGCATTCCGCCCAGAATGCCGGTGACGATGGAACTTATGCCAATCAGCATATTTTCCAGGAAAATAAGCCGGTTGATCTGGCCCGTCCGCGCTCCCAGGATTGTGAGAATGCCGAATTCCTGATTCCTAGATTTCAGAAAAGCGCTGATCGAATAAAGCACAAAGAAAAAGGAAAAGACATAGACCACATAGGATGCGATCCGCATACCGGTCGCGACAAAATTTCCGTAATTCGAATGGGCCAAATCCGGATGGTAAATGAACAGGGAATATGCGAAAAAGATCATGATCATGACGGCGCTGCTGAGGAAATACGTAAAGTAGGCCCGGAAATTGCGCCTGACGTTGTTAAACGCGAATTGAGGAAAGCTCATGGCTGTGACCTCCCCAGAATGACAGCGCGTCGATAATATTTTGGAAAAAGGCTTGCCGGCTTTCACCGCGATGGATTTCGGCCGCGAGCCTTCCGTCCTTGATGAAGATAATCCGGCTGCAGTAGCTTGCGGATACCGGGTCATGCGTGACCAGCATCAGCGTCGTTTGATCCTCACGGTTGACACGCTCAAGCGACTCCATGACATTCCTTGCCGAACCGGAATCCAGCGCTCCGGTCGGTTCATCGGCCATGATGATGGCGGGCGAGGTAATCAGCGCCCGGGCTATGGCGGTCCGCTGGCGCTGGCCGCCTGAAATTTCGTAAGTGCGTTTCTTTAAAATATCGGTAATGCCGAGTTTGTCCGCCACGCGCTTCAGAGAAGCTTCGATATCGGCCAGCCTCCGGTTGTCCAGGGTAAGGGGCAGCACGATATTTTCGGCAACGGTCAGCGTTTCCAGCAGGTTGAAATCTTGAAACACAAAACCTAGTTTCCTGCGGCGGAAACGTGCCAGTTCTTTTTTATTCATGCGGTGCGGGCTTATTCCTTCGACCAATACTTCTCCCGAACTAGGTTCATCGATGGTGGAGACCACGTTGAGCAGCGTCGTTTTCCCGCTCCCGGAAGGACCCATAATGCCTACGAATTCTCCCTGTTCAATATTGAAATGGATATCGGTTAAGGCTTGGGTGTTTACTTTTCCCGGATAGACCTTGCTTAAGGCTTTTACCTGCAGCAGTTCCATAAACATTCATCCCTTTCATATCGTTTGGCAGCGGCTCCTCTGCTTGGAAGAGCCTGATATCAATCTACCAAACCCGAAAAAACCGAGCCATCGAATTGAATTAACGTTTCCTTACAGCCGGGATAAGGTTATGTTCGTATGCGGAGCAGCACTTAACGCGCGAACAGCCCAGAATTTGTTGGCATCACTCAGTATAAGTTGAACCAATGATGATTTTGCACGGATGAAGGCAGCCGAGTGGAAATGTTCTTTTTGAATCGCTGCTGCCTCCCTGTCTTTTTTAGTTCAACTTAAGTGTTGCTAGCAGACATTACGAACAGGATGATGTCGAAAAACAAATCTTACCAATGTGCCTTGTCCCTGCACCGATTCAATCATTACTTCATGCTCTAGACGAGAGCAAATCTCTCGAACGAGATAAAGCCCCATGCCTGTGGATTCCTGGTATTGCCGTCCCCGTTCCCCCGTGAAGTAGGGCTGGAAAACCCGTTTTAGATCTTCTTTGCTGATGCCGATGCCCTGATCCCGAATGTCCAATATGATCTGTTGGCCTGATGTTTCAGCCATGATGGATACAGTTTGTCCCTTGCCGGCGGAATAGTTGACGGCATTAATCAATATTTGATTAAGCATGAACCGCAGCCATTTGGCATCCGAATACACCGCTATCTCTTCTCCGATCCGGATATCCGGCTGAATCCCTTTGCGTATAAAAAGCCGGCGGTTTTCCGTTACCGCGCCTTTGACGGCCTGCAGCAGCGGGATGCGCTCGATCCGGAAATCTTCCTCAAACCGGTCCAAACGGGAGGTGTACAGAATCATCTCCAACCCTTTGCGCAAGCGTTCAATCTCCTCCTGGATGCTGTCAGCCGCAGCGGATTGATCGATGTCGCGCAGGGTCAGCTGCATAACGGATAACGGGGTTTTCATCTGATGCACCCAACGGTTGATAAATGTGATATGCCGATCCATGCCGGTCGCATGCAAATTCAGCTTGTCCTGGTAATAACGGTCGTACACGCGCAGAAGTTCCTGAACCGCTGCTGGCATAGGCGCGCCGCCCAGCGGTTCCAGCGGCAGTTCCATATCCGCAGCAATATTCCTTATGTTACTTAAATGAGCATAAAGCTTGCGGAATTGAATAAACCGGATAACAAGGTAAATGGCTAGTATGACGCTGCTGAGCAAAACGCCATAAGCGATGATGCGCAGCGGCCTGTTTTCGCCGGATAGCCAGTACAGCAGCGGGATCAGCAGCATTTGCGACAAATAGCAGACAAGAAGGGGGATCTGATCTTTCCAGAACAGTTTCATACGTTATCCCCACCGTCTGAGCGAAGCCGGTATCCCGCCCCCCGGACCGTTTCCACCATCCCATCCGCTCCCAGTGCCTTAAGTTTTTTCCGCACGCGGGTAATATACACATTCAGCGTATTATCATCGATAAACTGCTCGTCGCTCCACATCAGGTCCAGAAGCTGCTCCCTGCTGACCACACGGCCATTACGGTCCATCAGCGCCTCCAAAAGCAGCGACTCCTTTTGCGAAAGCTCCGCTGCCTTTCCCGCGAACTGCATGACATATCGTTCCGGGTAAAGTTTGAGCTCGCCCGCATCCATCGTTCGTTCTTCCAGGGACTGGGCATAAGAGCCGGATGCGCGGCGCAAGTTGCTGCGGATTTTGGCCACAACCACCTCATAATGAAAAGGCTTGGTGATATAGTCATCCGCGCCGTTTTCCAGTGCCATCACCTGATCCATTTCATTCTCGCGCGCAGATATGAACAGGATCGGGCAGAGCGAGAACTTACGGATCTGCCTGCACCAGTAGAAGCCATCAAATTTGGGGAGGTTGACGTCAAGCAGCACCAGATCCGGTTGGCATGCCTCAAACGTCTCCATTACACGATTGAAATCTTCCACCGCAATCGTAAGAAAATCATATTTTGTTAGATATTCGCTTAGCAGTCCGGCCAATTTCCGGTCATCTTCAATAATTAGGATGGTTTGTTGCAAAATGATCACCCATTCTTCTGGATCAACATGTAATTAGTACTTGAAAAGAAGCGAAGTAGCGGAGGGGACGGAATCGATCTGAAGAAGCGATAGCGTTCGCCTTTGTCTCCGAATTTCTACCTTTCTGAAAAATATAATCATAGAAATTTGGAGACAACAGCGATCGGAAGAACGATCCGGAGCCGCAGCGGTCAACTCGCATCATATCAAGCACTATTTCAGTATTGTCTCATTCTAATTCCAAATTTTGTACTTTAATATCTTATCATGAAAACCTTGAAATACTACGGTTTGTATTGACTTCGAAAAACAAGGTATGATATATAAAAATAAGAATTAGCACTCATGATGATAGAGTGCTAACATATCGTTTGAGCTGAAAGGAGCCTGACGCATGGTTAAAAAAGAGTTTAAAGCTGAATCGAAACGATTGCTGGAAATGATGATTAATTCGATTTATACGCAAAAGGAAATCTTTTTAAGAGAACTGATCTCCAACTCCAGCGACGCGATTGACAAGATTTATTATAAAGCGCTCACCGACGACCAACTCGTATTTAATAAAGACGACTATTATATCCGCATCACCGCCGATAAAGACAATCGCACATTGACCATCTCGGATACGGGGATCGGCATGACGCAAGAAGAGCTCGAAAACAACCTGGGCATTATCGCGAAGAGCGGATCGCTTGCATTCAAAACTGAAAATGAAGCAAAAGACGGCCATAACATCATCGGCCAGTTCGGAGTAGGGTTTTATTCCGCGTTTATGGTTGCCGACAACGTGACGGTCATCAGTAAAGCGCTCGGCAGCGACCAGGCTTACCGTTGGGAGTCCGAAGGCACGGACGGATACATGATTGAACCATGCGAAAAGGAAACAGTCGGAACGGACATTATTCTTAAAATCAAAGAAAATACGGAAGATGACCGATACGATGAGTTTCTTGAGGAATACAGGCTGCAAAGCATTATCAAGAAGTATTCCGATTTCATCCGTTACCCGATCAAAATGGAAGTGAGCGGACATCGTCCGAAGGAAGGCAGCGAAGGGGAATTCGAGGAATATAAGGAAGAGAAGACCGTCAACAGCATGGTGCCGATCTGGCGCAAAAACAAAAGCGAGCTGACGCAGGAGGATTACGAGAACTTCTATGCCGAAAAACGGTACGGGTTCGACAAGCCGCTTACTTATGTCCATGTCAAAGCCGATGGGGCCGTCGTATATAATGCGATCCTGTTTATACCGGAGAGTACGCCATTCGATTACTATACAAAAGAGTACGAAAAAGGTCTTGAGCTGTATTCGAATGGCGTGCTCATTATGGATAAATGCGGGGATCTGCTGCCGGATTATTTCAGTTTCGTTAAAGGGATGGTCGATTCCGAGGATCTGTCCTTGAACATCTCCCGCGAAATGCTTCAGCATGACCGCCAATTGACGCTGATCGCGAAAAACATCAAAAGCAAAATCAAAAGCCAGCTTCTATCTCTGCTCAAAGACGATCGCGAGAAATACGAAACCTTCTACAAGGCATTCGGCAGACAGCTTAAATTCGGCGTATACAACGATTACGGCATGAACAAGGACATGTTGTCCGACCTGCTGCTGTTTACGTCCTCGCATGAGAAAAAGCTGGTAACCCTCGATGAATATGTGTCGAGGATGCCTGAGGATCAAAAATATATCTATTACGCTACCGGAACTTCCGTGGAGCGCATCGAGAAGCTGCCGCAAACCGAACTTGTCCTTGATAAAGGTTATGAAATTCTGTACTTTACCGATGACATTGACGAATTTGCGATCAAGATGTTGACGAATTTCAAGGAGAAGGAATTCAAATCCGTATCCAGCGGAGATCTCGGCATTGAGTCCGAAGCGGACGAAGCCGCAGCCAAAGCCGAGGCGGAAGAGAATAAAGAGCTGTTCGAAGCGATGAAGGATCTGCTTTCCGGCAAGGTGAAGGACGTGAAGGCTTCCAAACGGCTGAAATCTCATCCGGTTTGTTTGTCCGCTGAAGGCGAGCTTTCGATCGAGATGGAAAAGGTGCTGAATGCGATGCCGAGCAGCGAGGGCATTAAAGCCGACAAGATTCTGGAGATCAATGTGCAGCATGACGTGTTCCAATCGCTGAAAGCTTCTTTCGAACAAGACCGGGAGAAGCTGGCATTGTACACGAACCTGCTCTATAACCAGGCGCTGCTGATTGAAGGGCTTCCGATTCAGGATCCGGTTGATTTTACGAACGATATCTGTAAAATCATGGTGTAGTCTTATTTTTATAACAGGCCTTATGCTCCCGGCCTTCCGTGAAAGGACGGGGGCATGTACATATTTTTGATTCCATAAAATGCAAAATTATCCATATTAAAATACGTGTTCAAGAAGGTCGGTTTTCAGCACCGAGAAGGTTGAAAGAAGCTAGGGACGAAAGGAGCGGAGCGTACGTTTAGGTACGTGAGCACCGGAAGGCCCGGCTGAATTCAAGATTCGATGTCGAACCAGCTTCCTGATTCACTTCGTGTTAGATATAGAATTTATACGTTATCTAGCTACGATTCTATATCGCATGAAAACCTACCGTTGAATCGCGGTCGCTCATCCTAGGATTGACCTCGATTGGTTTTCTTATCAAAAGCGGACTTTTTGATAACCTCTAGAAGATGATTTTGCCGGAATAGTGTATAATGTGTAAAGGTGTGGCCAAAATGCCGCACATGCTTATCAATGTGGAAGAGGTGTAAATGTTGGAAGACCCTAGGTTACAAATGGAAGAACGCAATATACAGCACGCCATCATTGGAGACGTGATGACCCGTTTGCCGGAAATTCTGCAAAGCTTGACCAAATCAAGACTCTCTTCGCTTGCTACCGTCAATCAAATTTCCGGACGTTCCAAGATGAAGAAGGAAGAGCTTGCGGATGCTCTTTCAGCATATTTGACCGATCCCGAACAGTTGAAGTCCATTGTTCTTGTTACGGATGCGGACGAATGGGCTCTTCTGGAGAAGCTTGTTAAAGAAACTTCCATTCAGGATAATGAATTGCCTTTTGGACAATATTCCTATTTTCTGGAGCGCGGGCTGGTATTCAGCTTTTTTAGCGAAGGCAAGCTGCATGTACTGATGCCGGATGAAATCAAATCCGCCGTGTCCGGAATCGATTTGTCCCAACTGAAAGAAGAGCAGGGCTCCAAGCAGGGAGCTTATGAATATATTGCCGCTGCAGCTCACTTGTATGGTGTCATCAAGCTGGACAAGCTTGTTCATATATTCAACTCGCAAAACAGCGAGCCGATCACGACGGAAGAGCTTGCGAAATATGCGGGCGAGATGATGGAACGCGGACAAAATATCGTTCTCGATGATGACGTTCTTTTTAACGGTTTTTTGGCAAACGGCGCAGAGAAAGCCAAGCTGGCTGAACTCATTGAAGGGCTGGACGGCAAGTCGCTCTATGTTCCGGAGAAAGAAGAGCTTCTCCGCTATGCGGACATGGGCTACTTCGAAATGACGCCGCAGCTTGAGGAGCTTCAGAATTTTGTGCTGAACAATATGTGCAAGGATAAAGACCGCGTAGAAAACCTGATTGACGATATCCAATTAGGCTGCGTGCGCAAGTCTTCCATGCAGGATTTGATCGATGAGTTTAACCGGCACAAGATTCCTTTCAAAACGCCGGTGCATGCTCAGCGCGTGCTTTCCCTTTTGACGGAAGTTTATAACAACACGAGAATGTGGGGAAGCGGCGGATATACGCTGGTGGAACTGAGCGCCATGAATGAAATCGATCCGCAAAAAGGTCTGGTAAGACTGGTGGATGAAAGCGAAAACGTTCTTCCTAAAGTCGGAAGAAATGAGCCTTGTCCATGCGGAAGCGGATTGAAATACAAGAAATGCCATGGCAAGTAAGACCAATCCATAAATTGCATTTGTACATTGTTCATATGTAAAAGCCTTGACTAGGATTTAATCAGCACCCTGCAGTATGCGGACCCCTAAGTGTGGTCCGATGCTGCAGGGTGTTTTTATATGGCCATCTAACATTTTCACCCCATATTTCTAACAAAAAGACACCTTGGTGAGGAACGGTCCTGTTTTTCCAACAAAATGGCCGCCACCCGAAAAACAACTGACCGTTCCTGCTTTCCCGGATCGAGAGTACAATGAAAGCGTATTATTCCCCTTGATGAAGGAGAGCAGCCTATGAAATTCGATCTGAGCATTGTACCTTTCAGCCGGAGAGAGACCTTTCTCGCGGTGTCGCTCCTGCCTGAAGGAAAAAATAGACAAGAAGGCCTTTACCTTCGGACGGTCCGCGGCGGGGACGACAAGTTCGGAGAAGCATTCCGCATCGAACTGCTGGATTCGCACGGTACGCTGATCCTGTTCACGCCGGAGGCGTCACCTGAGGCAGTCAGGCTTAAGTCGCCCGCATCCGCCATCTTCGCGGAAATCTGCATTTCGGACAGCCGTACGGTCCGCTTCCGTTCGAAAGGCTGCGGCATCCGGCTGACCTTCATGCCGGCCGCTTACGATTATGCGTACGAAGTAAGCGAAGACAGCTGGGAGATGAACAGTTTTACCCATGAATGCCGCTTTATGCTGACACGACTGCTGGGTGGCATGAAGATGGAGGTACCATGGGACAAAATTAAAAGCTCGCGCGTCGTCGCCGAGTTCAATCCCGATCCGGACACGAATACCGCGGAGTTTGCCGTGGAGGAGTTTCGGACGGTATGGGAGCCGCGGGCTGCCTGGGAAACCTTTGACGAAGCCGTTCAGTCGGCGAAAGCGGATTTTGCTGCTTGGCTGGAGCGCAGCTTGTCCGTTCCCGAACGCTATAAGGAGGGACGGGAATTGGCGGCTTATATTACATGGTCCTGTCTCGTTCCGGCGGAAGGCTGCCTGACCAGGCCAGCCATGTATATGTCGAAGAACTGGATGACGAATATTTGGAGCTGGGATCACTGCTTTAATGCGATGGCCTTGGTACGGCATGACCCGAAACTCGCCTGGGACCAGTTCATGATCTTTTTCGACCGGCAGGATGAGAGCGGCCTTATCCCTGATTTTGTCAACGACAAATACGAGCTGTGGAACTGCAACAAACCGCCGATTCACGGCTGGACGCTCGCCTGGATGATGCAGCGGACCGATTACATCAGGGAAACCCAACTGCGTGAGGTATACGGCCCGCTGTCCAAATGGACGAGATGGTGGTTCCGGTACCGCGACGGGGACGGAGACGGCATTCCGCAATATAACCACGGCAATGATTCGGGCTGGGATAACAGCACGGCGTTTAATAACGGAATCCCGATCGAAAGTCCGGATTTGGCCGCTTTCCTGATCATCCAGTCCGAACTGCTTGCCGAAATCGCCGGTTTGCTTGGATTCGCGGAGGAATCCTCGGCCTGGAGGCGCCTCGCTGAGGATACGCTGACAAAAATGATCGCCCATTTTTGGCGGGACGGCAAATTCATTTCCTGCCGCTCAGGCACGCATGAGCCGTCCGATGGCGACAGCCTGCTGCTGTTCATGCCGATCCTGCTCGGCAAACGGCTGCCTGATGAGATCCGCGCCGCGCTTCTTGCGGGACTGCGGGATGAAAACCGGTTCCTGACGGCAAACGGCTGGGCGACCGAAAGCGTAAGCAGTCCATACTATACGTCGGACGGATATTGGCGCGGTCCGATATGGGCTCCTTCGACGATGCTGCTGGTGGAAGGCGCGGCTGCAGCCGGCGATCTCGAGCTCGCGCGCGAAGTATCGCGCCGCTTCTGCAGCATGCTGAACCGCAGCGGCATGGCGGAAAATTTCGATGCCTTGACCGGCGAAGGCCTCCGTGACAGAGCATTTACATGGACGTCAAGCGTATTTCTTATTCTGGGGCATGAGTATACAACCTAAAACGCGGAAACCGCACTTCCCCTGCTTTTTTTGAAAAGCGTCAAGGGGAAGTGCTTTTCCCGTTTCTTTGAAGATTATAGAATCCATAAGTCTCAGCAGAGCTTATAGATTCTATTATCGCAAGAAAAACATCCGCTTAACGCGGTCTGTCTTCTTTTAAAGTACGTCGATAGACGTTTTTCTTAAGATTATAGAATTTATAAATTTTCTTGCTACGCTGAACAATTCTATAATCGCAAGAAAAACATCCGCTTAACGCGGTCTGTCTTCTTTGAAAGTACGTCGATAGACGGTTTTCTTAAGATTATAGAATTTATAAATTTTCTTGCTACGCTGAACAATTCTATAATCGCAAGAAAAACATCCGCTTAACGCGGTCTGTCTTCCTAGAAAGTACGTCGATAGACGTTTTTCTTATCGGCTTCCGATAAAGGTTCACCCTCCTATTTCACAATGGGTATGGGTAAAAATTCGCAATGTTGTAAGCGGTACCATCCAAATAATGTGTTTTCATCTATTCAAGGCCCGTCCGTGCTAAAATGCATATATACGCAACCGCATGTGGGGTGAACAATGTATGAAATTCCAGTGGCTTCAGCAGTTTTATCGCCGCATTTTCTCCGGTTCTTATCGAAGCATCCGGACCAAACTGTTGTTTTCTTTTCTCGTTGTAACCCTTATTCCGCTGCTCTCCCTTGGGGCGGCATCTTATTATCAATCGGCTAAAACCATTAATTCGCAGTTCGGCAAATACGGTGAAAATGCCGTGGCCCAACTGGATCAGCAAACCAATTCGGCTCTCAGCCGGATGAAGCAGATGAGCGAAACGATCTATTCGTATTTGCTGGATCCGGCCCATAACGATCTGGGAAATCGTGTACCTGTTACCTACAATGAAATTATCGAAAAAAACGATTTTGAGGCTTTGCTTAAATCCATGCGCACCGAACAGACCGCAGGAATCTACATTATTACCCCTTCCGGTTATTATTACGGGGAGAACAATCTGGATATCGCGAAGCTGGATAGCATTCCCTCCTGGAAAATGAAGCCGGCTTCATGGGAGGGGACGTATTGGCTCGGATTTTATCGGCAGGATCATGCGATGCGCAGCGACAGCAATATCGGCCAGCCGGTTCTCGGGCTTGCGGTGCCGATTCACAATTCGCACGGGCCTCAGGATGGCAGCATCATTTTGATCGAAGAAAAAGCCGGCGATTTGCTGCATATGTTCCGGATGTTTGAAGAAGACACCAATGCCCGATTGTTGATTAAGGCACCTGATGGAAGAGTCATTTATAAAAGCGATCTTGCATTTACGCCCAAAGACAGCGATATTGTGTGGGACCGGACGCTCGGCGTCAGTCAGTGGACCTTGGAAGCAAGGCTTCCGGCCAAAGAATTTTACCGGCCGTCGGGAATCATACGGTCCAATACGATTGTGGTGGCCTTCATTTCATGTTTGTTCGCTTTTGGCCTTGCTTATATTTTTTCTTCGCATTTTACGGCCCGAATCCGCTCGCTGAAGGACTCCATGCAAAAGGTCAGCTTCGGCAAGCTGGACACCCGGATGCCGATTGAAGGCGGGGATGAACTCGGAAGCCTTGATATGAGCTTTAACCGGATGGTAAGCAGGGTGCAGACGTTGATCCGGGAAGTGGAGCTAAGCGAGCGGCTGAAAAAAGAAGCCGAACTCAAGGCTTTCCATTACCAGATTAACCCGCATTTGCTGTTTAACACGTTGAATTCGATCCAGTGGAAGGCCCGGCTTGAAGGGGCCGAGGACATCCGCCAAATGCTGTATCATCTGACAATGGTGCTGGAGGGCAATCTCGATATTTCGCAGGAACTCATTTCTCTCGGCAGGGAGCTGCGCATGATTGAGCATTTCTTGAAGATCCAGGAGATCAGATATGGTCCCGTTTTCCGCTATGAACTGCACTGCGGGGAAGCGCTGAAAGAGTATCTGATTCCGCGGATGACGCTGCAGCCATTGTTCGAAAATATATTTTTTCACGGCTTCACCGACGGCATCGGCGTTATTGAGCTGGATATCCGCGAGGATCAGGAAGAACTTCTGCTTACTTTGAGGGATGACGGTTCAGGCATTTCGGAGGAAAAGCTGCAGCGATTGTTTGTCCCGGGTCCAAAGCGCAGCGGGCGCGGAGGGCTGGGCGTCCAGAACGCAGACCAGAAGTTTAAGCTGCATTTCGGCCCGCAGTATGGGCTTACGGTACATTCGACAAAGGGTGAGGGCACAACCATTTTCATCCGTTGGCCCAAAAAGGAGGAGCGCTTCCGATGAATACAGCAAAGAAAATCAAAGTGTTGATCGTTGATGATGAAAGCATTGTACGCAAGGGACTGCGTTCAACCGTATCTTGGGAGAAGTTCGGCATGGAGGTTGTCGCCGATGCGCCTAACGGCCTCAAAGCCTGGGAGGCTTTTCTCGAACACCGTCCCGAAGTGGTCATAACGGATATTGTCATGCCGGAAATGGACGGGATTGAGTTGTCCCGCAAGGTGAAAGAGGCGGCCAAGGATACCAAGATCATTTTGCTCAGCTGTCACCGGGATTTCGAATATGCGCAGCAGGGAATCCGCCTCGGAGCTTCGGGTTATCTGCTGAAAACAGCTTTTGAAGACGAAGAGCTGGAGGAAATGCTCGGAAAGTTCGAACGGGAACTGACGGCACCGGTTTCCGCGGCTCCCCAGGATGGAGAAAGACTCGAAACGCTGCTTTTTGCCTGGCTTAATGGGCATAACGACAAGTTTGCTTCAGAGTTCGCCCAGCTTCATAAAGACCAGTGGCATTATGGCGGGCAGCCTCTGCATATCTACCTGATCCGAACGGCTGAATGCGATTTATCCTGGGGCGAGCTTGTGAGGGCAGCCGCTCAAAACGAGCGCTCTATCACCGAAGGGTCTCTCATTCCTTATGGGGAAGAATACTGCTATTGGGTTGTGCCCGATACGCTGCGCGAAGCGGCCGACGGCCTGCTTGTCGAGTGCAAAAGCAAATGCGGCAAGCTGCAGTGGAGCCGCCGCGGTTCTTTAATGCACAGCGATGATTTGAAAGAGGCGTTCCAGGCGCTGCATAAAGAAGCGGAGTTGGAACGAATCTATGGAGTGTCGGGAGAGGACTGGCCCGAGCCGATTTGGAAAGCGGTCCACCTGCTTCATGCGAATCCTGCAGCCGACTGGTCGGCAAGCGATTTGGCGGAAGAGGTCGGCCTCAGCCGCAGCCACTTCTCCATTTTGTTCAAGAAGGCGGTTGGCGACAGCTTTATTGCGTTCCAATACAAGCGGAAGCTGCGTCTGGCATCCGGGCTGCTGCGAGACACGGCGCTAACGATGCAGGAGATAGCCGAGCGGACAGGGCTTGGCGACAGCAAATATTTCAGTAAATGGTTCAAGCGTTGTACCGGACAGACGCCTAGCCATTACCGATCAGAGCAACAAAAGGGGGACGTATCCCGAACAAATTGACACCCCCCTGCCAAATTCGAACAAAATCACAACAACATTCGAATAGATGAACGTTTTGAACCGCTTTCATAAGAGTTACGATGAAAGCGGTTCAATTATTACTACACCTCATTTAACAGGGGAGCTGACAATATGAAAAAGAGAATTTCACTCATTGTCCTTGCAGCAACGATGATGGCATCCGTACTGTCCGCTTGCGGCGGCAGCGGCGGAGATAGCGGAGCAAGCCAGGGAGACGGTGGATCAAACCAGAAGACGCTTCGCTTTGCAACCTGGGACACGGGAGACACGCTCAAGATCGAACAGGATATTGCCAAGAAATTTGAAGCAGAGCACCCCGGTACGAAGGTACAGGTGGAGGCTTACGCAGACGGGTTTGACCAGAAGCTGGCTGCCGGTTTTGGGGCCGCGAATCCGCCGGATGTGATGTACATGTGGGACTTCCCGACCTATCATCAATCGCTGGAACCGCTAGACAACTATGCAAATAAGGATCAGGATCTCAAAATAGATGATTTTTACAAAGGATTGTTTAACTACGGCAAAATCGACGGAAAGCTATACGGCATTCCGGCCGGTTTTACGACACGCGTCGTTTACTATAACAAAAAGATGTTTGATGCGGCGGGCGTTCCTTATCCTAAAGACGGATGGACCTGGGACCAATTCCAGGAAATCGCCCAAAAGCTGAGCGACAAATCCAAGAAGCAATACGGCTTTGGAGTTCGGGCCGAAAACGACACCTATGACCTGCAAGGACTTGTATGGAGCAACGGCGGCTCTTTTATTTCTCCTGACGGCAAAACGATCGACGGCTACATGAACAGCAAGGAAACGGCTGAAGCGATCCAAATGTTCGGGGATATGGTGAAAAACGGTTCCGCGGTTCTGACAGGCGGAAAAGGGCAGCAGAGCGGGGACGACATTTTCAAAGCCGGCAAAATCGCCATGTGGGAAAGCGGCATCTGGCCGCTCGAATCATTTAGAAAAGCGGGAATCGACGTCGGCACCGTGGAAATGCCTGCCTTCCAGGGCAAACCGGTGAAGGGCGTGCTGGCCGAGTCGGCGCTGTCCATTGCCAAAGATTCCAAGCAAAAAGATCTCGCATGGGAGTTCATCAAATTTTATGTATCCGACGCATCGATTAAAATGCGCGTAGCCGACCTGCCCGTCCGCCAAAGCGTCGTCACCGAGCTGAAAAAGGACCAGGATCCGCTCTACAAGCCTTACTACACGATGCTTGAACGTTCGGACAACACGCCTGCCTTCCTGCTGAATCCGAAATGGAACGAAGTGAACCGCCAGCTGTCCGCAGCGGTCGAATCGGTCATGCACGGCGGCAATGCCCAAGAGGTACTGAACCAGGCCGTCAAGGATAGCGAAAGGTATCTGAAATAAACACGTACAGTCCGAGTTGAAAAAGTTAACATCCTTTTGTAGAAAGAAGGTTAGGAGATGGCTCAAACCTACCTGCAGCATACACGGGAACAGTCAGCCGCCCTTAAGCCCTCGAGAAAACGCAGATGGGGCGGGGCTGCTCCCTACCTCTTCATCTTTCCTTGGATCTTCGGGTTTATCGTTTTCACGTTAGGGCCGCTGCTGTTCTCTCTGATCATTTCGTTTTTTGATTGGCCGATTGTCGGCAAGGTCACGTTTATCGGTGTGGATAATTATGTTCAGATGTTTACGAATGATCCGATGTTCTGGAAATCCCTTTTCGTTACCTTGAAATTTGCAGCTTTGTTCGTTCCGCTCAATATTATCATCGCGCTGGGACTCGCCATGCTCCTGAATCAAAAAGTACGCGGGAGCGCGATATTCCGCACCGCCTTCTATTTGCCTTCGGTCATCTCGGGCGTAGCGCTCGCCATGATCTGGTCTTGGGTATACAGCGGGGATTACGGGATTCTGAATTACTTCCTGTCGCTCTTTGGCATCCAAGGTCCCGATTGGCTGAATGATACGAAATGGTCGCTTGTGGCGATGGTGGTCGCGAGCCTGTGGGGCCAAGGTTCGATGATGCTGATTTTTTTGGCGGGGCTCAAAGGCATTCCAAAGGATTTGTACGAATCGGCTTCCATCGACGGCGCGGGTAAGATCCGCCAATTCTTCAGCGTGACGATCCCGATGATTACGCCAACGATTTTATTCAATCTGATTACATCCATTATCGCGGCATTCCAGCAGCTGACTTTGGCCTTATTGCTGACGGGAGGCGGGCCGCTGAAGTCCACGTATTTTTATGCCATGTACATGTACGAAAACGCATTCAAATATTTCAAAATGGGTTATTCCGCCGCAAACGCCTGGTTTATGTTCCTGATCGTGCTTGTGCTGACGTTCCTCGTCTTCAAGTCATCGGAAGCGTGGGTATTCTATGAAGGCGAAATGAAAAAGAATTCACAGAAGAAGCTGAAAGCCGGAAAAGGGGGGCAGACCGGATGAGAAAAACATTGACGTACGCGATGCTGATCTTTTTTTCGCTCCTTTTTATCGCGCCATTGTTCTGGGCGGTGACGACCGCGCTAAAATCGCAGCAGGAGCTGTATCTGTTCCCGCCCAAATGGATTCCTTCCGTCTGGAAATTCAGCAATTTCGCTGAAGCATGGAATACCCAGCCTTTTAACCTGTTTTTGAAAAATACGGTGATCATCACGGCTTTGTCCACAATTGGGCAGTTGATCTCCTGCACCCTTGTCGCTTACGGCTTCGCCCGGTTCCAGTTCAAGGGACGCGACATGCTGTTTCTCGTCGTGCTGGCGACCATGATGATTCCATGGGAAGTGACCATGATTCCGCAATACATGGAATTTAACTATTTAGGTTGGATCAATACGCTCAAGCCGCTGATCGTGCCATCCTGGTTCGGGTCTGCTTATTATATCTTTTTGCTGCGGCAGTTTATTTTGACCCTGCCAAGAGAGCTGGACGAAGCCGCGACGATTGACGGCGCCAGCAAAATGACGGTGCTGTTTCGAATCATCGTGCCGCTGATGGGGCCTTCGCTGATTCTGGTGGCCGTATTTCAGATCATGAACTGCTGGAACGATTACCTCGGACCGCTCATTTTCCTGAATGACCAGACGAAATATACGCTGACGCTCGGACTATCCCAATTCAAGGGCATGTACGGCGTCGATATGCAATCGATAATGGCGATTACATGCCTGATCTCCATTCCGCCGCTGGCCATTTTCTTCTTTGCGCAGCGCTATATTGTCGGGGGAATTGCCACGACGGGCATTAAAGGATAGATCGAGAGAAAGGAAGAGGACCATGAATGACATCATGACGGAGCGGGATTGGGATAATCTCGGCGTGCTTAAGAGAAACCGCGCCAAGAGCCGGGCTTATTTTATTCCGTTCCCGGACCGGGCTGGCGCTTTGAGTTATGACAGGGGAAGTTCTCCCTGGTTCAGGTCGCTGAACGGGCTTTGGAAATTCAGCTTTGCGGAGGGGCCGGAGCTGGCTCCGCAGCATTTTTACGAGAAAGACTACGATATTTCAGGTTGGGACGACATCCGCGTTCCCGGACATTGGCAGCTGCAGGGTTATGGTCATCCGCATTATACGGATCTCTATTATCCGTTTCCGGTTGATCCGCCGCATGTGCCAAACGATAATCCGACGGGAAGTTATGTGAGAGAGTTCGAGCTTCCTTCCCAGTGGGATGGAAAAAACGTGTCTATTAAATTCGACGGCGTGGACAGCGCCTTTCATGTATGGCTGAACGGTTCATTCATCGGCTACAGCCAGGGCAGCCGCCTCACCTCCGAATTCGATCTGACGCCATATCTGCATGCCGGCGTAAACCGTTTGGCAGTTCGGGTATACCAATGGTCCGACGGCAGCTATCTGGAAGATCAGGATATGTGGTGGATGAGCGGCATTTTCCGGGACGTATATCTGGTTGCCGAACCTGCGGACATCCGCATCGCCGATTTCACGGTCGTGACGGAACTGGATGCGGATTTGACACATGCAGTTCTCTCGGTTCGCATGGACATGAAAGGCAAGAATGTGCAAGGAAAAGTGCGGCTGCAGCTGCTAGATCATGCGGGGGCTGAAGTGGTTTCCGCCGAAAAATTGCTGCCCGGGCAGGCGCAAGCCGAGTGTAATCTGCCTGTTGCCAAACCTGCATTATGGAGCGCCGAGTCTCCTTATCTGTATCATCTCGTTTTGACCGTGCTGGATTCGGGGGAGCAAGTCACTGAAACGATCGCCCAGCGCGTTGGATTCCGCCGCATCGAAGTGAAAGACGGCCAGTTTCTCGTGAACGGAAAGGCAATTATGCTCAAAGGCGTCAACCGGCATGACCATCATCCGGATACGGGCCGGACGGTGACGCTGTCGACGATGCTGCAGGATATCAAGCTCATGAAACAGCACAATATCAACGCCGTACGTACGGCGCATTATCCCAACGATCCCCGGTTTTACGATCTTTGCGACGAATATGGGCTTTACGTGATGGAAGAAACGGATCTTGAAACGCATGGTTTTGAGCCGCTTGGGAATATTTCGCGCCTGAGCGACGACCCGGCCTGGAAGGAAGCTTACGTGGACCGAATCCGCCGCATGGTGGAACGGGACAAAAACCACCCGTCGGTCATCTTCTGGTCGCTCGGCAATGAATCGGGTTTCGGCTGCAACTTCCGGGCCATGTCCCAGTGGTGCAAGGAACATGACAAGACCCGCCTCGTGCATTACGAAGAAGACAGGGAAGCGGAAGTATGTGATGTCGTAAGCACGATGTATTCTTCCGTGGAGAAAATGGAAGGGTTCGGGCAAATGGAAGAC
Source organism: Paenibacillus azoreducens (assembly GCF_021654775.1). NCBI lineage: Bacteria > Bacillati > Bacillota > Bacilli > Caryophanales > Paenibacillaceae > Paenibacillus > Paenibacillus azoreducens. The sequence continues at coordinate 1,484,122 of NZ_AP025343.1, forward strand.
CATCCGAAGCCGCATATTTTATGCGAGTTCGCCCATGCGATGGGCAACGGGCCGGGCGGTTTGCGGCCGTACTTCGACGCCTTCGATAAGTACCGGCGCCTGCAGGGCGGTTTCGTATGGGAATGGATCGACCATGGCCTCAGCCGGAAGACGGCGGACGGAAGCAACGATTACGCCTACGGCGGGGATTACGGCGATGTGCCGAATAACGGCAATTTCGTTATCGACGGTTTGGTCCGTCCGGACCGGACGCCATCGCCCGGACTCATCGAATATAAGAAAATCATCGAACCCGTTCGGGTCGAAATGATAGATGCCGGCAGAATCCGCATTACGAACCGGTATGATTTTATCGGTTTGGATCATCTGCAGGCGCACTACAGCGTAACGGAAGATGGCTGCACGCTGCAAAGCGGGGCGCTGGAGCTTCCAGACATTGCTGCCGGCGAAAGCTGCGAGGTGACGGTGCCGCTTCGGGCCGATCTGCCTCAGGTCGGCGCAGAGCCTGGCGTGGAACGCTGGTTGAACGTAGGTTTCACGCTGGCGGCGGACTGCAGCTGGGCTTCGCAAGGCCACGAGGTGGCATGGGCACAGTTTGCGCTTCCGGCCGCTGAGCATATGGAGACCGATGGTATGGCTTTATCGCATGAACGCCGTACATTAGCGGTGGATGAAGATGGGCGGCATCTCGCTTTTCATAATGATGAATTCCGCATATCATTTGACCGGCTGCAACCTGGCATCGCTTCCCTCAATCTTGGCGGCAAGGAATTGATCAGCGGCGGTCCCCGCCTGAATTTCTGGCGCGCGCCGATCGACAATGACATGTATGTGCTGCCGGATTGGCGCAAAGCCCATCTCGACAGATTGTCGGAGCGAATCGATGATTTCCGCTGGAAGCGGATCGATGATGCAGCCGTCCGTTTGACCTGGACTTCGCGTATTGCGCCGCCGGTCTATGACTGGGGTTTCCGCTGCGAGATCTCCTATACGGTCAGCGGCAGCGGGCTGGTCATGATCGACGTGAACGGGACGCCGGAAGGAACGCCGCCGGCCATGCTGCCGAAGATTGGCCTGCAGCTTCAAATTCCGGGCGATATGGAGAATGTGCAATGGTATGGGCGGGGGCCGGGCGAAAGCTATTCGGACAGCAAAGAAGCCGGAAGATTCGGCGTGTACCGGAATACGGTCGACGGTTTGTTTACGCCATACATCTATCCGCAGGAGAATGGGAACCGGACGGACGTAAGGTGGATGTCCATCGCGGACGGAGCCGGAATCGGACTGCTAGCCGCTGGGGCGCCGGTCCTTGAATTCAGCGCAAGCCGTTATGCGGATGCGGATTTGGAATCGGCGCAGCATATGAGCGATCTGAAGTCGCAGGAATATATCACACTCAATCTGGATTACCGGCAAAACGGCCTTGGCAGCAACAGCTGCGGGCCGGCGCAGGCGCCGGAGCATACCGTCAAGCCGGTACCGTTCCGGTTCCGCATTCTGCTTCAAGCGTATATGGCAGAGGACAACTCGCCTGAACGGTTGAGCCGGAGGATGGCAGCGGAAGCCAAACAACATGAATCGTGAGGAGGAGAACCATGCTAAATGCACAGGATGTTTTAAATTTATCCGGCAAGGTGGCGGTTATTACAGGCGGGGCTTCAGGGATTGGCCTTGCTACTGCCGAGCTGCTGGCGGATTTCGGAGCACATGCGGCATTGATCGATATTAATGAGGAAGCGGGCGAGAAAGCGGCCGCGGCCATACGGGCCAAAGGGGGGCAGGCCAGCTTCTACCGCTGCAACGTCACCTCGGCCGCGGATTGTGAACGCGTCGCCTCGGAGATCGCTTCCGCTCAAGGAGGCATTCACATCCTGTTTAATAATGCAGGCGTGATCCGCCGCAAAACGGTAACCGAACTGGAAGAAAAAGATTGGGACCTGGTATTGGACGTATCGCTTAAAGGCGTTTATCTGCTCTCCAAGTACGTGATCCCGATTATGGAGCAAGGCGGAGGCGGCAGCATCATCAACACGGGTTCCGGTTGGGGCCTGAAGGGCGGAGACCGTGCCGCAGCCTACTGTGCGGCCAAAGCCGGTGTCGTCAACCTGACCAAAGCGATGGCCATCGATCATGGTCCGGCTAACATCCGCGTCAACTGCGTATCGCCTGGCGATACGGATACGCCGCTCTTGCGCGACGAAGCTAAGCAGCTGCGGCAGGACGAGGCGGCATTCCTCGTCGCCTCCGCGGGCGGACGGCCGCTGGAACGCCTCGGAACGCCTCGCGATATCGCGAACAGCGTATTATTCCTGGCGAGCGACCTTTCTTCCTGGGTGACCGGAAGCGTGCTTGTTGTAGACGGAGGCGGTATTGCTTAGGACAGTTATTTCTTTTAGAGCTAAAGCGTTTTGAACACGCACTTCTATATAAGTTGAACTAAAGAAAAGCATAAGGAATAGGCAAGAGGGTTCAATATTCTAATGGAGAACCATTTTAGAATATTGAACCTAGGAGAAAGATTTACGGAGAAGCTAAAAGCTTTTTGAAAAAAAGCTGCTTCGGAAGCATATGCTTCGTTCGCCTAAAAGCTTTCCGTAGGAAAGCTAGCATCGTAAGCATACGCTTTGTGATCGGATTTCAACCATGAATTTAGTATAAATCAAAGAAATCTGGGAGCGGGCAGCGATCGAAAGAACATTTCACCCGACTGCCTGCATCCGTGCAAATCATTGGTTCAACTTATATAGTTTACCACACGAACGGAGGCGATCCATTTGGCTGATAACAGAACTTATGCCCATCCCTATATTCCGAATACCGTTCCGGAGGTCCGGGACGCCATGCTGAAGGAAATCGGCCTGACATCGATAGATCAGCTGCATGATGCGATTCCGGACAACCTGAAGCTGGACCGGGAGATGAATCTCCCGCCGGCAATGAACGAATACGAGCTGCGCCGTCACATTGAGGGTCTGCTGGCGAAAAACAAGCATGGCGCCGACTATTTGAATTTCCTCGGCGCCGGCTGCTGGCAGCATTTCATTCCGGCCGTTTGCGACGAGATCAACCAGCGCTCCGAATTCGTGACCGCATATGCCGGTGAACCTTACGAAGACCATGGGCGTTTTCAAGCGCTGTTCGAATACCAGAGCTTGGTTGCTGAGCTTGTGGACATGGATGTCGTCAACGTTCCGACTTTCGACTGGGCCCAGGCGGCTTCCACCGCGATCCGGATGGCCGGCCGCATCACGGGCCGCAAGACAGCTCTGCTTCCGCGTTCCGTTGACCCCGATAAGGCAGCGATCATTCACAATTACTGCACGCCGGTGATGGAAATCGAGTATGTAGAGATCGACACGGTTACCGGAAAAATGGATCTAAGCGACTTGCAAAGCAAGCTGGGCGATCATGTTGCGGCCGTCTATTTTGAAAATCCGGGTTATCTCGGAATTATTGAGGATCAGGGAGCCGAGATATCGAAGCTTGCCCATGACGCAGGTGCCATATCGATCGTCGGGGTTGATCCAATATCCCTCGGTGTCCTGGAGCCTCCGGCACGTTACGGAGCTGATATTATTTGCGGCGACCTGCAGCCGCTTGGCATGCACATGAACTACGGCGGCGGGCAAGCCGGCTTTATCGCCACGCGCGATGAAGAGAAATACGTGATGGAATATCCATCCCGCTTGTTTGGGATTGTTCCGACGGAAGCCCAGGGAGAGTACGGCTTCGGAGATGTCGCTTATGAGCGTACGTCGTTTGCTTTGCGGGAAAAAGGCAAAGAATCGGTAGGAACCCAAACCGCATTATGGGGAATTACGGCAGGCGTTTATCTGTCGCTGCTGGGACCGGGCGGGATGCAGGAAGTCGGCGCTACCATCATCGAGAAGTCGCATTACGCCGCGAAGCTGCTGGCGGATATCCCAGGTGTTTCCCTTCGCTTTGAAGGCGCCTTTTTCAAGGAATTTGTCGTTGACTTTAATGATACCGGCTTGACGGTGGCCCAGATCAACCGCCGCTTGATGGATGAAGGAATATTCGGCGGCAAGGATTTGTCCGCAGGTTATCCGCAGTGGGGGCAATGCGCGCTGTATTGTGTGACTGAAATCCACACGCAGGCCGATTTGGAACGTCTTGCGTCGGCGCTCCGCGCGATTGCGGCATATCAACCGAGATCATAAAAAGGAGGCGAAGGAGACATGAAACGGATTCAAAGAGACCATAAAGTTCGCCAGTTTCACCAAGCCAAATGGGATGAGCCGGTCATTTTCGAACTGCACCGGCCCGGAGAGCGCGGAGTTATACCGCCGCGCACTGAATCCGCCATCGCGGAAGCCGTCGGCAGCGCGCAGGATCACATCCCCGCATCCATGCGGCGGAACGCAGCTCCGGCACTCCCGGAAATCGGGCAGGCCAAGGTGCTCCGGCATTATTTGAGACTGTCCCAGGAAACGCTCGGATCGGATTTGAACGTCGAGATCGGGCAGGGAACCTGTACGATGAAATATATTCCGCGGATTAACGAGATGCTGATCAGAAATCCGCGCCTTACCGAATTGCATCCGCTTCAGGACGTCGATTCCGTGCAGGGGATGCTGGAAATTTACCATAACCTCGATCTGGCGATGCGCGAAATTTCCGGCATGAACGCCTTCTCATTCCAGCCGAGCAGCGGCACGCAAGCGCTGCTGGCCATGGCCTCCATTGTCCGTGCCTACCATGATTCACGCGGTGAAGGAGAGCAGCGGGACGAGATTATCACGACGATCTTCTCACATCCTTCCCAGGCCGCAACTGCGGCGGTGAAGGGATACAAGATCATAACGCTGCACCCTGACGAAGACGGCTTCCCGGATCTCGAGAAGCTGAAAAACGCCGTCTCCGAACGGACTGCCGGTTTCGTTGTCGCTAATCCGGAAGATACCGGCATATACAACCATCGCATCCGGGAATTCACGGATGTGGTGCATGCAGCGGGCGGGATTTGTTATTATGACCAGGCCAATGCCAACGGTCTGCTCGGGATTACGCGCGCGAAGGAAGCGGGATTTGATATGTGCTTCTTTAATTTGCATAAAACCTTCGCCGCGCCGCATATGTGCGGGGGTCCGGCCACCGGAGCGCTCGGCGTGACGGAGGAGCTGAAGCCGTTCCTGCCGGGACCGCTCGTAGAGCTTGCCGCAGATGGACGGTATGTGCTGACGGAACAGGGCGGCAACAGCATCGGCAAGGTGCGCAGCTTCCATGGCGTCGCCCAAACCGTGCTCCGCGCCTATGCCTGGATCATGAGCCTTGGCGCGGAAGGGCTCAAAGATGTGGCTCAGGTTGCGGTGCTGAACAACAATTATCTATATCACAAAATTTTGCAAATCCGCGGCGCAAGCGCTCCATATATTAAAGGACGCCGCCTTGAGCAGGTCCGCTACAGCTGGAAACAGCTCACGGATGAAACCGGAGTGACGACGGAGGACATTACGCGCCGGATGTGCGATTTCGGACTTCATTACTGGACCTCCCATCATCCGTACATCGTGCCGCAGCCGTTTACGCTGGAGCCGACGGAATCGTACTCCAAGGAAGACTTGGACGAATATATCCAGGCGCTGGAGCATATTTCGAACGAGGCTTACACGCAGCCGGAAATCGTCAAAACCGCCCCGCATAACAGCACCGTGCACCGCAACATAGAATCGTCCCTTGACGATCCCAAGCAGTGGTGCATTACCTGGCGCGCTTACTTGAAGAAAAGCCAGCCGGAACCAGCCGGGCAGAAGTAAAAATGCTCCGAAACAAACAATAGAGGTGCCCTAGTGCCCTGAAAGGGGCAAACTTGAATTAAGGATATTCAGTATGTACGATCACCTAATATGATGAAATAGCGGTACAAGGAATAACTCTTCCTGTACCGCTATTTTTTTTGCTTATAGTCACTTCTTCATTAAGGGATTTTTCAAACCTCCGAAGAGGGTACCCAACCCGCAATATCACCTCAAACGTTTTCGGCACCGATCATTCCTTTTTTGGCTTGGGATTGCGAATGAAAAACCTTTTTCTATCATATCCCTGTAGTGGGAACAAGTTATCTCATACTGCCCGGGCCGGAACCGTGACCACCGGTTTTCCTCTTTGATTCATGGAACCGTCCTTGTCTATTCCTCTTGAACAGATTCAAATACTCAAGCAAATATCCACTACATAATCGTTAAAAGTTGTCTGCAACATGTTTATCCGTGTTCCAATCTCCACAGCAATCCACCCAATCTATCCGGTGCCGCAAATGGCTGGATTTTTTAACCTATCAGAAAGAATAAACTTCCGGGGTCCCCGCAAAGTAATCGGAATAAGCTTCAAAGGATATACGTCACTTTGTGGGGGGGATTTTAGCCGAAATGTTTGCCAACCGGATAACCAACAAAAATCAGAATATGGTGAAGGAGGAGCTTCCATGAGGAGGAAAGAAGTCGTGGCCATGCTTTTGGCGGGAGGACAGGGGAAACGCCTCAAGGGATTGACGAAAACTCTAGCGAAACCGGCGGTTTATTTTGGAGGCACTTACCGCATTATCGATTTTCCGCTCAGCAATTGTTCGAACTCGGGTATTGATACCGTCGGCGTGCTGACGCAATATGAACCGCTTGTGCTTCACTCCTACATCGGAATCGGCAGCGACTGGGACATGGATCACCGCAGCGGCGGCGTTTACGTTCTACCTCCCTACGAGCGGGAAGATGGAACCAGCTGGTACCGGGGCACGGCTGATGCCATTTACCGGAATATGAAATTTATCGAACAGTTCAATCCCGAGCATGTGCTGATCCTGTCGGCAGATCACATATATAAGATGGATTATGAAAGGATGCTGAGCTACCATAAGCTGAAAAACGCCGACTGCACCATTTCGGTGATCGACGTAAGTTTGGAGGAGGCGTCGCGGTTCGGCATTTTGAATACTGACGACGATTTGCGGATTTATGAATTCGAGGAAAAACCTGCGCTGCCGCAAAGCACGCTTGCATCGATGGGCATATATTTATTCAAATGGGATGTTTTGAGAAATGCCTTGCTGCAAAATGTGGAAAACCCCGGTACGCATCATGATTTTGGCAAGGATATCATTCCGATGATGCTGGCGCAGGGAAAACCGCTGTATGCGTATCCGTTTAAAGGTTACTGGAAGGATGTCGGAACGATTGACAGTCTGTGGGAAGCAAATATGGATCTGTTGTCCGAGCATCCGCCGCTTATGCTCAATGATCCGGAATGGCGGATTTTTACCCGGAACCCCAACCAGCCCGCCGAATACATTGCTCCAGGCGCAAAAGTAAAAAACAGCATGATCAATGAAGGCTGCACCGTCCATGGGGAGGTTAACCATTCCGTGCTCTTTTACGGCGTAGAGATAGGGGAGGGCAGCGTCATAACGGATTCCGTCATTATGCCGCAGGTATCCATTGGCAGGAATGTCCGGATTCACCGTGCGATTATTGCCGAAGACATGGTGATTGAAGACGGTACCGTCATCGGCGGCGAGAGGGAGGAAGAAAGTGAGATTGTATTGATCACGAGCGATAACGAAGCTGCGACAAACTGTCAATTATCCCGTTTTCCCTCTTAGAGAACGCGCCTGGAATCTTGAAATAACCCCACAAAGAGTATCGGAAAGAAGTCCGACGCCGCTCAAGAGGGGCGCTTTTGCGAAGCAAAAGTACTGAGAGTATCGGAAAGAAGTCCGACGCCGCTCAAGAGGGGCGCTTTTGCGAAGCAAAAGTACTGAGAGTATCGGAAAGAAGTCCGACGCCTCTCACAGAGGGGCGCTTTTGCGAAGCAAAAGTACTGAGAGTATCGGAAAGAAGTCCGGGCGCCTCTCACAGAGGGGCGCTTTTGCGAAGCAAAAGTACTAAAGTGACGTGCGGCCTTCGAAGCTTATTCCGATCATTTTGCGGGGACCCCGGTACCCCATACGTTTTAATCCTGCAAAGGATTGAAGTTTCCTGACATTCTGAAAAAGGACGGTGTCATTTATGAAGCAACTTATGGGAGTTATCAATCTGGATCATGAGCTGGAACTGCTGGGCGAGCTGACCTATTTCCGGTGCGGTGCCGCGGTGCCTTTTGCCGGCCGGTACCGGCTGATCGATTTTGTCATGTCGAATATGATGCATGCGGGCGTGCTCGATATAGCGTTATTCGTCCGACGCAAATACCGGTCGCTTCTGGATCATCTCGGCGAAGGACGTCCTTGGGATTTGGACCGCAAGCGCGGCGGGCTGTTCATTCTGCCTCCCGATTGGAATGATCCAACCGATGTTTCCAGCGGCGAAATGCAGCATATTCATAACAATCAGGATTTTTTCGAACGCGGCTCGGCCGAATATGTCATTTATTCAGGGAGCCAGCATTTAAGCAACGTGGATTTTTGCGACGCTTATGCATACCATCTGGAGCAGGAAGCGGATGTAACGCTCATATATACGAAAATCGACCGGCTTCAGCCGGAGCATCAGCAATGCATCCGTTTGGATGTGGACGAAAACGGCCGCGTAACCGACATTCATCATGAGCGGGAGCACTCCAACATATATATGGAAATGTTCATCATGGAGAAAAGGCGGTTCCTGCATCTCGCCAAGCAGTGTATCGCCCATGGTGAGAGCCATTTTTTCCGCGATGCCATCCACAAAAACCGGAGCAGGCTGAAAATCGCCGGTTATGAATACAAGGGGTACCATGCGGTGATCAACTCGCTTGAAAGCTATTACCGCAACAGCATGGATTTGCTCCAGCCGGAGAAATACAATTCATTGTTCCGGGAGCAGCCCGTCCATACCAAAATCAAATACGAAGTCCCGGCAAGATATCTCCAAACGGCTGAAGTCAGCAACTCTTTGGTGGCAAACGGCTGCCAGATCGGCGGAACCGTCGAGAACAGCATTTTGTTCAGAGGCGTGCAGGTCAAGGAAGGGGCAAGGATCCACAACTCTATCATTATGCAAAAATGCGTCATTCATGGAGATGTAAAGCTTGAAAACGTCATTCTGGACAAAGACGTCATCATTTCGCGGGGGCGAAAGCTGCAGGGTGACGTCAGAAAGCCGTTTGTGGTTGCCAAAGACACGGCGATCTAAACTTTTATGCGTCAGGAGGATACTTCTTTGTTTAACAACACGGAATTGTTTAAGGCTGCGTTCATAGAGCAGTTGGTCAGCCGTTTGGGAAAAAGCCTTGAAGAAGCGACGGCAGGCGATGTCTATCAAATTCTCGGCGTTCTGGTTCGCGAGAGAATCGGACGTCATTGGGCGCAGACGAATGAAACCTATAAAAAGCAGCAGGAAAAGCAGGTATACTATTTTTCCATGGAATTTCTGATCGGCAGGCTGCTCGGAAACAATTTGCTGAATCTCGGCGTGCTCGACACGGTTCGGGACGGCCTGCTGGATCTGGGTTGGGATTTCCAGGAGATCGAAGAGCAGGAACAGGAAGCAGGTCTTGGCAACGGGGGGCTTGGACGCCTTGCCGCATGTTTCCTCGATTCCCTGGCTTCGCTGCAATATGCGGGACATGGCTGCGGGATCCGGTACAAATACGGCCTGTTCGAACAAAAAATCGTGGACGGACATCAGGTCGAGCTGCCGGATAACTGGCTTCAAAAAGGGTATGTGTGGGAAGAACGCAGGGCGGATAAGCGGATCGAGGTCAGCTTTTGGGGACGAGTGGAAATATCCGAAGAAAACGGCCGCACCATTTTTAAAACGGCTGATGACGAGAAAATTTGGGCCGTACCTTATGATATTCCCATCATCGGCTGCGGCCGGCCTCATGTAAATACTTTGCGGCTGTGGAGTGCCGAATCGGCGGTGGACCCGGCGAAATTGCGGGTGCATGGCGAAGACGGCTATTATAAATTTTTGGACTATAACCGTTCGGTGGAATCTATTTCCGAGTTTCTGTATCCCGATGACTCCAGGTACGAAGGCAAGCTGCTGCGCTTGAAGCAGCAATATTTTTTATGCGCGGCCGGCCTGCAAAGCGTGCTGCGGACCTTCGAGAAGCTGGGGCTTCCCTACAGTCAGCTGCCCTGCAAGGTGGCCATCCATATCAACGATACGCATCCGACCCTGACCATTCCGGAACTGATGCGGATCCTGATCGACGAGAAGGGTTACGGGTGGGACGAAGCTTGGGATATTACGATCCGGACGGTTTCCTACACCAATCATACACTGCTCAGCGAAGCGCTCGAGAAATGGCCCGTCCAGATGGTGCGTGAGCTGCTGCCCCGCGTGTATATGATCATCGAGGAAATCAACAAACGCTTTTGCGGCATGCTGCTGGAACGTTATCCGAGCCAGCCGGATGCCGTTTCCCAAATGGCCATCATCGAAAACGATCAAGTAAAAATGGCCCATCTGGCGGTGGTTGGCAGCTACAGCGTCAACGGCGTGGCCCGGCTGCATACGGAGCTGCTGAAACAAGACGTCATGAAGCCGTTTTATGAGCTGTTTCCGCACCGGTTTAATAACAAAACCAACGGCATCACCCATCGGCGCTGGCTGCTGCACGCGAATCCGGAACTTGGCGTCGCCATTAGCGAAAGCATCGGCACGGCCTGGATCGAAAGTCCGCATCAACTGCTTGAGCTGGAGCCGTTCAAAGACGATCCGGCATTCCGGGACAAATGCATGAGCATCAAGCGGGGAAACAAGCTGCGGCTGGCCGAATACATTCGGCAGAAGCAGGGGGCGTCGGTTGACCCGGATTCCATCTTCGATGTACAGGTCAAACGGCTTCACGGATACAAAAGACAGCTGATGAACATATTGCACATCATGCATTTATACAACGACATCAAAGACGATCCGGCGGCGGAACGCGTGCCGCGCACCTATATCTTCGGCGCGAAGGCGGCGCCGGGTTATTATTTGGCAAAATGCATCATTAAACTCATCCATGTGGTCGCTGACGCCGTGAACAAGGACCCGCAGATGAAAGGGAAGCTGCAGGTGCTTTTCCTGGAAAATTATTCAGTTTCCCTGGCGGAGAAGATCATCCCCGCCGCCGATGTCAGCGAGCAAATATCCACCGCCGGCAAGGAAGCATCCGGCACCGGCAATATGAAGTTTATGATGAACGGGGCGCTTACGATCGGGACGCTGGACGGCGCTAATGTGGAAATGCATCAATTGCTTGGCGACGATAATATATTCCTGTTTGGTTTGCGGTCGGAAGAGGTGCAGGATTATTACAAATATGGAGGGTATTTGGCGAGAGACATGTACGAAAGGGACCCCAGAATCAAGCGGATCATCGATCAGCTGGTATCTCCCGGTCCATTTTGCTGCCATGAACTCGAATTCGGGGTCATTCGCCAGTCCCTTCTGGACCATAATGACGAATTTTTCGTGCTCCGTGATTTTGGCGATTATGCAAAGACGCAGGCGGCCGTGGACCGCGCTTATCTGAACCCGCAGGCCTGGGCGGCCAAATCCGTGATCAATATCGCCCGCTCCGGCCATTTCTCCAGCGACCGAACGATTAGGCTGTATGCGTCCGACATTTGGAAAATCCAGCCGGTCGGGAGGCAGCTCGAGGGATAATCTTTTGGCGCTAGATGCCGCAAGCGAACGAATATCGTGCCGGCATAGGCGAAGGAGGAGGGTGCGAGCTCCCTTTTGCGCCGATTAGCCGCACTTAACGGACACCATGGACGCTAATTCGCAAAAAACAGCGATTTTCAAATTCTAATGGACACCACAGCACTTAATTGCCGCAAATGATCGAAAACAGGGTCATTTTCACTAAATAGCTGCAACTGTGTCCGTTAGAAATCATAATGGACGAAATTACTCCTAATAGCTGCAGCTGTGTCCGTTAGAATACTTTAATATGAGCATCATGTTGCCCGCAAAACGAAACGATTGCAGGTTTCGTTTTTAACCGGTTAATCGGCTAATCTAAGGCGTTCAATGATGCTATGTTTATCCGCCGTGCGATAGGCGGCCCAAGGGACAAGCAGTCCCAGCGCCAATAACAGCAGCGAGAGAATGGGGAGCGGCCAGAAAACAAAACGATAGTTTAAAAACCATAGTTGTCCGCACAGCGGCTGCAAAATCAGCAGCGAGCAACCGGTGGCCAGCAAAATGGAACATACCGCCGTCCAAGCCGCATAATAGCCGCCTTCGCAGCACAGCATCGCGGCAAGCTGCCTGTTCGTCATACCAACGCTTTGCATCATGGCGAATTCCTTGCGTCGGGTCAGAATGCTGGTCAAGATGGCGTTGATGAAGTTCAAAACACCGATTATTCCGATAATGAGCGCCAAGGAACCGCCAATCAGCAGAGCGGTATTCTGTATGCCTGCCAGACCCGCAAGCGCAGTGAACTTAGACTGATAATTCATGGTCGGTTCGGTCCTGTCCGTGTATCGCTTCAAGAAATTCTCCATATCGGCCTCTTGATCGTCCGCCACATTAAATGCGTAGCTCATGGCGTAAGTATTTCCGGTCAGTTCTTTGAACACATCACCAGGCAAAAAGAAGGCGGAACCCACCCAGCTGCCGTCCGTATTCGTGCTGGGGTTTTCTACAACATGGCCGAGTACGGTCATCTTCCGTGCATGATCGCCGTATGTAAGGGTGATTTGATCGCCTACCTGGTGATTAAAGCTGCCGGCCTCGACTTCATTGTGATCATTGGCCGTCACGCCCTCGAGAATATAGGCTCCCGTGGCGAGCTTGCCCATATCCATCTCACCATCCACAAGACGCAGACGGCTAAACGGAAATTCTTCAAGTCCGTATATCGCCGTTAAAAATGAACCGTCCGTTCTTTTATTCATTGTCTGGGCGGAGGTTTGGCTTTGATAACTGCCCCAGGAACCGTACAGGCGTCCTCCGGTTTCAAAACCATTCTGCCCGTTGACTGCGGTTATGAAGCTCTCGCTGAGCGCGTTGTCCTGACCGCTGTATTTATGGTTAAAGAGATCGGCATGGCCGATGAGAAAGTCCGAATCGCTAAACTTCTCGAGTGCTTTGTTTACATCGACGCTCTGCGAAAGCGTAAATACGGTATGGGTAAGCACAATGCTCAAACTTAAGCTTAGAATGACCAATACGGTGCGCTTTTTATTGCGGCCAAGGTTCGCAAACGCCATTCGCCAGATCTTGCCGCCTTTTTTGGATTTTTTGAGCTTTTTCCCCCGACTTGGCGTCTGATCCGTATAACCTGCAGCCTGGACAGGCGAAACTTTTGCCGCCATTTTCCCCGGCTTGTACGTGCTAATCCACACGGTAATGAGGGCAAAGATGGAGGCCCCCGCAAAAATCAGCGGATTGGGCGACACCTTCACCGCGCTGCCTGCATAGGCTGACTGTTCCATTAGCGCCGGAACCAATGCCTTGCCTACAAAAAATCCGCCTAAAAGCCCGAGGGGAATGCCGAGCAGCGAGAGCATCAACGCTTGCCGGCGTATGATTGCGCGCAGCTGCCGGCCTGTGGTGCCGATGGTTTTTAAAAGACCATAAAAACGGATATCCCGCAAAACGGAAATTTGAAAAATATTATAAATGATCAGATATCCGGTGAACACAAATAACAGCAAGGCGAGTGATAGTCCAAGCATCGTACCTGCGTCAAGTTTAACACCGGTGGACATAAAGGCCCAATTGACGCCTGTGGCAATATAATTGGGGGAGCCCTCCTGCATGGAAAAGCCGCTTTCCGTTATTACCGTTTTCAGGTCGCGTTCTATATTCAGACTGTTTTTAAACTTCATGTATCCGATGAGTGCTCCGGAAACCGAATAGTCTTTATAATAAGTGTTGTGCAGCTCTTCCTGATGCGCATCCATATATGCGCGTGAGGAGAAGATTTGCCCGGTGTTAAACCCCGGATCGCTTTCCCACCAGCCGGCCAATACAAATTCGCGTCGAACCTGCTTGCCATGGATCGTCAGCACGAGCGTGACAGGCGCGCCCGTTTTCAGCGGGACTTCCATAAGCTCCAACGTTTTGGTGTCGGCGATCACTTCATTTTCAGCTTGCGGTTTATGTCCGCTTGTCGGCTCGGCAAAGCCGTATCTAAGCCCGGTATAGTCATGATACCAAAACTCGGTATGACGTTTGATCAGAGACTTATTGTCAACGCTGTCGCTCAGCATCCGGCAATAGGCGATTTCCTTCACAAGGGGATGGCTTTTTACGGCGTCAAACTGCTCCTCCGTAACATACTTGATCGCGGCATGGCCGTCGCTGCCGGACATGCGCATCCCTGCTCGCTGCATGCTTTCCACCGCGCCAAACCCCATCGTAAACACGCTGGTGAATAAAACCGCCGTCATCGCAATCGCGATCACCGCAATAATGTTGCGAGTTTTGTTCATGCGAAAACTTCTGTCGGACAATAAGCGGATCGCATATTTATTCCTCACGTTGATCATGCCTGTTCACCGCTTACGATTCTACCGTCTTCAATCCGAATGATGCGGACTGCGAGTTGTGCGATTTCCTCGTTATGGGTAATCATCACAATCGTCTGCCGGAACTTTTCGCTTGTCACTTTCAGCAGGCCGAGAACATCCTGACTGGTTTTGCTGTCCAAATTGCCGGTAGGCTCGTCAGCGAGAATAATGGCAGGTTTGGATGCCAGCGCCCTTGCGATGGCAACCCGCTGCTGCTGGCCGCCGGATAGATTGTTCGGCAGGTTGTGCAGCTTGCTTGCAAGTCCCAGCGTTTCAACGATCCGCTTCACATCGTTTTGATCCGGCTCGTTCCCGTCCAGTTGAATGGGCAATACGATATTTTCAAATACATTAAGCACCGGGACCAGATTATAGTTCTGAAATACAAAGCCGATCTTGCGGCGGCGGAAAATAGTCAATTCCTGGTCCTTAAGCGTAAAAATTTCTTTGCCGTCTACGGTTACGGTACCGCTTGTGGGGCGGTCGAGCCCGCCGAGCATATGCAGCAAAGTCGATTTTCCGCTGCCGGAAGTACCGATAATGGCTACGAATTCTACCGACAGGTTTACGCCGTTTAATGCATGGACGGTTGTTTCGCCGTTTCCGTACTGCTTTTTCAGTTCTGTTGTTCTCAGTATGATCATTTTGCTTTCCTCCAAAAGAAAAAGTCTGCATCACGTTTCTTGCAATACAGACATGCTACCAAAACAATCTTTCCACGTTCTTTCTTAAATCTAACGGGTTTGAAAGATTCGTTATTTTCCTGTCGGCAAAAAAACAGAGAAGGCGGAACCCCGCCCCGGATCGGAGGAAACCTTGATATAGCCGCCGCCTGATGAAATGATCGTTCTTGCCAGAAATAAGCCGATGCCTACGCCATCCTTGTCTTTTGCGGCCGCAGAGCGGTAAAAACGCAAAAAAATCCTGCTTTGCTCCTCCTCCGCGATTCCAATGCCTTCATCGGATATATCAATACGGAGAAACATTTCATAGGGTGTGGCACTTATTTTAACGGAGCTGTTGGCCGGTGAGTATTTGATGGCGTTATCGAGAATGTTATAAAGTGCCTCTACCGTCCATTTGAAATCAAAATATGCCTTGCCGCTGGTTGTTTCAATGATGATTTTTATTTGCTTGGCCTCGGCTTTCGGCTTGATCTGGCTGATTGCGGCATGCAGCAGCTGTTGCACATCTCCTTGTATAGGGGTTACGGTGATGATTCCGGTCTCAAGCCGGGAGATTTTCACAAGGGAGCCGATCAGGAAGTCCAGCTTTTCAGCCTGCGAGGAAAGAGCGTTTACATATACCTGGCAGTCCTCCGGCAGCTTATGTTCGCCAAGCAGTTGAGAGTACAGCAGGATGCTGGCAATAGGCGTTTTCGTTTGATGGGATATGTCTGAAATCAGGCTTTTAATATGGTCCCTTTCTTCAGCCAGCTTTTTCGAAGACACTGCACAGGAGGACAAGTATCGGGCCATTTTGGCTTCCACTGCCGACAGTAAGGACTCGTCAAAGGAGCTTTCGGAAAAAGAACCGTCGATGGCGTTGTCCAGCATAACGTTTAATTTCTGCATGGTATGTTTCATTTTTTGGCGATAAAGCAGAATCGCCGCAACTGCCATGACGGGCCCGGCAATCGCGGCGGCAGCATAAATCCAGCTTAAATATTCCATTATTTCACCGCCCAAGTGTAGCCGATGCCGTAGATGGTTTTAATATATTCAGGTGAAGACGGTGTATCTTCCAGCTTGTCCCGCAAGCGTTTGATCGTCACCGAGAGGGCGTTTTCATCCACGTATTCGGCGCCATTCGTCCAAACCGAATCTACCAATTGCACTCTTGGCAGAACCTGCCCCTTGTTTTCAAGCAAAATGCGCAGCAGCTTTTGTTCCGTTTTGCTAAGTTCAATAGGCATATTGTTTTTTGAAAATTCCATCCTGGCGAAAGAGAAGGAGAAACCGTCAACTCTTATCGTATCGGAAGCAGCGGCATTCCCTTCTCTTAATCTGGCATTGACTCTGGCCCGCAAAATCATCAAGCTGAACGGTTTGGTAATATAATCGTCCGCCCCCAGTTCCAGACCGGTGACGACATCCGTTTCCAGATCATTGGCGGTTAGTATGATGACCGGAACAGCGGATTATTGACGGAGCTCTTGCAGAAAGTCAAGCCCGTTGCCATCGGGCAGGTTGATATCCAAAATGATTAATTGAAAGCCCAAGCTTTTCATTTTCTGCTTTGCGGAATGCAGATCTTGTACTTGAACGCAAGCAAACTCGCTGCTTTTTAGGGCGAAGGTGATGCCGTTACTGAGGGAAATATCATCTTCTATAATCAGTATGTTTTTTATCATACTCACCTCGCGATTGTGTTGGCGTACTTCCGGGGCAAAGGGAAAGGGTACAGAACACTATCGCATCCTGTACCCCAAAACATCTTCATCATAACGCGCCTTGCGGCCGCCGATTTTTAGATTTACATTATGATTCGCAAGCAAGATTTGAGCCGCCATCCAGCAGCAATGCCCTGTAATTCGATTTGATGAACTCCACGACTTTATCGCAAATGATCCGGTGGCCGGCTTCATTCGGATGTATGCCGTCGGAGCACAGGAAATTCCTGAAGTCGGGCTGCTCCAGAAAAGCTCCGCGCACGTCGATGTACTTGGTTTTGGTGAGTTCGGAAACTTTTTGAATGGTCGAATTATACCGTTCCTGCCACCAATAGATTTTGGTGACGCTGCCGAGCCATTTCATAATGTTTTGTTCCGCTTCCGGATTGCTTTTGCTGACCCATTTGAAATAGTTGTCCGCATTCAGCGGAGGCAGGTTCATCAGGATCGGTATGATTTGCTGGCTTTTGAGCTCATGAATCGTCTCGGTAAGCATTTTCTCAAAAGTGTTAAAATCCGTTTTCGGATGATGCTCGGCCTCGGGATTCGAAGCAATCTCATTCCAGTTAAAATCACAATCGTTTCCGCCGTACTCGATCAGCACGATGTTGGGTTTTTCCTTCTGCACATCCTTTTTCAGATTGGTTATACCCTTGAGCAGCGTATTACCGAATCTTGCCGTATTGCGGACCGCGCCCTTCAGCTTGTTTTGCAGAAGAGAGACATAATTATCTTCCAAAACGACGTATTTTTTTCGAACCTCGTCGTAAATGACGCCTTTGGAGATGGAATCTCCCGATACGATGTACTTGGCACCGTCATCCCCAAAGTTTAAGTTAAACCCGCCCACAGCATCACCCCGTTTCCGTATTTTTTCTCTTATTTCATTGTAATTGAGTCCCTTCCTTTAAAGCAAGTGCATACCGCAGGCGCATGGGGGCCTTCATCCGTTTTGTCAAACTAATTTCATGGCGATTCGTAAAAACTTGCCTGCACATGTTATAATCTCCAAAAAAGAAGGAGTGACGTCATGGCAATCCAATACCATGTTCAATCTACCCCTAATCCTAATTCCGTTAAAATCAACACGAATACCACCATTTTCGAAGGTCCGAAAAGTACTTCCCTCAAAAAAGGCGAACAGACCGATCATCCGTTAGCCGCTGCGCTGCTTAACATTGAAGGCGTCGATAATATCTTCGGCATCCGGGAGTTCGTCACGGTCAGCAAAACGCCTGAGGCCAGTTGGGATGATATTTTGCCGCAGGTAGAAGCGGCTTTTGATTCGATATACGCTTAAAGGAGGATCTTGCAAACACCTGAAATGAGGGTGAGGACGCTTATCCTTAGGGTCTCAGGGAGAAATCGCTGGTGCTTCAGGCACTGGCGATTTTTCGTTTTTCATCATTTTGCCGTCCGTCTTTTGGTCATGCTTTAATGGAAGCGTTTTATTATTTAAATACAATATGTATCGTTATTTTCCGTATATAGGTAAAGTTGATACACCTTAGTTATTAAGTTCCGCATTTCATCGCCTTAAGGCCTATTTTACTGCTGTAAAAAACGTGGTTCCGTCTGATGTGAAATAGTCTCATACTCCTGATTGTCTGGATAGACCTCAATGCCCGTTTGGCCTATTCACAAGGCGAAATAATTGTGGTTTTCTGGATATTAGTGACGATTGGCGGCTAGATTGCTGGAAAAATAATCGTAGATTGACTAATGCAGGAGGCCTAACTAATGAAAGACCAGATAGGTAAAAAGAAGATGAATATCGCGATCCGTGTGTTGATTTCCGTTTTGCTGGCGGCAGGACTCATGGCGGAGGCCGGATTAACCGGAGGAAACCGTGCGGAAGCTGCTCAGACCTCGGTCGCTGCGCCAAAGCGCGCTGCTTTTACGGACATTCAAGGACACTGGGCCCAGGAACAAATCGAGGAAATGGTACGGCAAGGAATACTGGACGGTTATCCGGACGGAAGTTTCAGGCCAAACGAGCCGGTCAAGGTCGACCAGTTTATCAAAATGCTGATGTTGTCTTTTAGCGATCTCCATCCTAATCAGGAACGAAGCTGGAAGGGATCGTTTCTTGACATGCTTTCCACGGAGAATCGGACGATTTTGAAGCAGGATTACCGCTATTTCAATTTTAAGCCTGCCGCGACCGGATATTGGGCCAAACCTTACATAGATGTGGCGAGCGATCTCAACTTTTTGAACAAAAACCGCTTCGGTGATTTCCAGGCGGATATGACCCGCGAAAATGTCGCGGAAGTTATTTTCTATACGCTCCAGGAAACGGAGTTTCTTGAGGATGAGCAATTCAGCCGCTCGGTGGCGCAGTCCTACGGAGATTTGACGAGTGCCAATGACCGGGAACAGAAATTTATTGCGGAGTCCTTGATCAAAGGCATCATGCAGGGATATCCGGACGGGAATTTTGGGGTGGGGCGTTATGTAACCCGCGCGGAATCGCTGGTGATTCTGAACCGTTTGACGGATAAAGCGAAACGTGTTCCGATCAAACCTGAATCCGAAAAGCTGCAGCGGCTTGTGCCGACAGCAGGCGGCGGCCAAAAAATCGTGGCTTTCCCTGACAAGCAGATGTGGGATGCGTATGAAACGCTGATCAAGGCAGGCAAGCTGCGCGGAACCAATTATGAAATCGTGGAAACGACACTGCGTCTTTATAAGGATGAAAAGGAGAAAAAGGCCGTACAGCAAAGCAGTGTCGCCGGGAATGTAGGAGCTGGAACAAACGTATCCCAGGAAGAGGTTGCGATCTGGCTTGATCCGACGTTTAACACCTATGGCATCACGGTTCGTCTCCGTGAGGGAACGCTCGCGCGGAACAAGGAATCGATCGATATGTTTACGAATCAGTTGTTCACCTTTAATGCGGCTCTCTTCCAGCGCTGGTTCGATTCGATTTGCACCGAAGTGGAGGCTGGACGACCGCTGGCGGCGTCGAAGCAGGCAACGGTTGGCGATTACACGGTTAACGCCTTGGTCGACAATGCCCAGAAGACGGTCATGTTCTCCATTGCCTCGAAGAAATAATTTGACTTAGGGCAGGCGTGGGTGGTGTGGAGTCGTGGCGTTACTTTGATGGCGGTTCGTAACGAAAGCTGCAAGCATGATGTAACCCGTTTTCCGTAAAACAGGCTGTAGCTCGTTCTGTAAAACAAGCGTGGTTTGTTCAGTAAAGCATGCTGCAGCTCGTTCAATAAAATAAGTTGCGGCTTGTTCTGTAAAACATGCTGCGGCTCGCTCTATAAGGAGCATGCTGTAGCTCGTTCAGTAAAAAGGCTGTGGCTCGCTTTTTCGGTGGCACTTTCTAGAAATGCCTTGGATACTGATGCAGACCTTTCGAAGGAACCCGCATGCTGCAATTCGTTACGTCGTGGGTCGTTTGCTATTTGCCGGGCTGGCTTAAGCAACAACCAATGAAGCAGGTTCTAACGGGGATGCACCCCCGACCGACGAAGGTACGAAAGAACGAAGGTTCATCTAGTGATTTACGGATTCTAACGAAACCTGGTATCGTTATTTTAGCGAAATCAGACTTCTACAGATTCTAACGAAACTCTGTATCGCTATTGGTCAAAAAAGACGGTCATAAAGCCAAATTTCTGCCGAATAACGATATGTAGTTTCGTTAGATTTTATTTGATCTTGATTTCGGGGAAATAGCGTTTCCCAGTTTCGTTAGCGAAATGCGGGCACCGGTCTCGGATTCGTGTGAGTAGCTAAAACAGACGCTAGATCCGGCTTGTGTTTAAATGTGTTAGCAGAAAGCAGACGGTGGAACCGGATTATACTCAAATATGATATCGGAAATCAGATACCGAGTTCGGATTGTACTCAAATGTGATATCAGAAATCAGATACTACCTGTGCTCGGTACTCATGCCTAGATAACGAATCACATTCTCATCATATTAGAACCCTCATTTTAAAAATAGAACTCCCGCACCGCATACCAGCAGCGCCTTTACGGGCTGGCCATGATAAGCGTGCGGGAGTTTTTTTGAAGATGATAGAAAGTATAAGTTTTCAGCGGAAGCTGAAGACTTTCTGCTCGCAAGAAAAGTTTCAAATTACGCAGGGTCATTCGGCGTTGAAATTGCTTCGAATAGAAGCTTTTCTTTAGAGTAAAGAAAGTATAAATTTTCAGCAATAGCTGAAGACTTTCTGCTCGCAAGAAAAGCTTCATCTTACGCAGGGTCATTCGGCGTTGAAATTGCTTCGAATAGAAGCTTTTCTTATGGTTGGAAGATATATCACCAGAGGACGCGTTATGATCATGCATCTACCGCAAACGAAAACCTCAGCTATACTTCTCCCTGATTTATATAGTAGAGTGATCGGCTAGAAGAGTGATTGGTTTTCTCTTATCTTACCGGGGGATAACGCAACCCCCGCCGATTTCGGGTATCATCGTACAAGCAGGCGATCAGCTGCAGGGCTTTGATACCCTCCTCTCCATTGATCCAGAATGGCTTGTTTTCTCTGACATGACGATAGAAGTCTGCAATCAGCTTTCGGTGACTTGTTCCCCAATACGATTTGCCTTTGGAATGGGTCCGTGGCGGCTCGCAAAGCTTCGTTTCCTGCCCGTCTTTCCTGAGATAAAGGGAACCATGCCGCTGATTCAAGACACCATGTTCGAACACGATTTCAAGCTCGACGGGCGAATCGGTGCCATAAGCGTTCGATCCGTAAAATAATGCGCTGGCACCGCTGCTAAACTCGATGCGTGCGTGCGCGGTATCTTCGACCTCAATTTCATCTTCCAGCATATCGGCCGTAACGCTGCCCTTCACTGAGGAGATTTCACCGCCGAACCACTGCAGCAGATCCAGCGTGTGAATGGCCTGATTGATCAGCAGCCCGCCGCCTTCGGTGGCCCATTTGCCTCTCCATGCTGCACTGCGATAATAGGAGCAATCGCGACGCCAGGTTACAATGCCTTTCATACAAAGTAGATTGCCCAATTCGCTTGAAGTAATGTATTCGTAAATCCGCTGCGAGGCCTCATTGTAGCGGTTTTGAAATGTTACGCCAAGCTGTCCTTTACTATCTCTAGCGGCTTCCAACATCGCTTGGGCGGAAGCAGGATTGTCGGCCAGCGGCTTCTCGGTCAGCACATGTTTACCTGCGGCCAGCAGTTTCACCGCCATTTCGGCATGCCGATCATGGGGCGTGCACAGGTGAATGACCTGAATATCTTCCCGATGAAGCAATTGCATGTAATCTGCCGCGGCTTCGCATCCATATCGCTGTGCGGCAGCTTCTGCTTTGTTTGGGTCGATATCAACCACTAGACGCAGCTCTGCATCTTCCAGTTCTGCGATTGCATCGGCGTGAAGGGGGAATATAGCTCCGCAGCCGATGATAGCTGCTCCAGTTTTATTCATGCTGATCCCATCCTGTCTTTTAGATGTAAAATAAGTATCGGAAAGAAGTCCGACGAAGCCCGAAGGGATTCGCTTTTGAACTTAGTTATGCATTAGCTAATACGGACGGCGATTTCCTGTGCTTTCAGGCACAGCTCGGCTGCTTTGAAGGCATGTGCCTGCGTCATCGCATATTCGGTCCGATTCAGACAGTCGAGGATGAGTTCGCCGAAAAACGGATAGCCGATTTGTCCGTGCACGGCGAAATGCCGTTCTCCGTCCTTGTTGACCAGATAAACATGATCACCGGCAGGATCTCTGGCTACGTCGATATATTTGCGCAGCTCGATGTATCCTTCGGTTCCGAGAATAAAGGTTCTGCCGTCTCCCCAGGTTCCAAGTCCGTCCGGCGTAAACCAGTCGACCCGGAAATATTGGGTTGCCCCGTTGTCGCCAACCAAAGTGGCATCGCCGAAATCCTCCAGCTCCGGATACTCCGGATGATGATAGTTGGCGATTTTGCTGTGAAGCACCTCTGCATTCTGACAGCCGCTGTAATACAAGAACTGCTCGATCTGATGGCTGCCGATGTCGCATAAAATACCGCCATAGTTTTCCCTGCGGAAAAACCAGTCCGGCCGGGTCTGAGCGTTCAAGCGGTGCGGGCCAAATCCGGTAACTTGAAGTACGCGTCCGATGGCGCCTTCCCTGATAAGTTGCCCGGCATACACTGCGGATTCCACATGAAGCCGCTCACTGTAGTACACCATGTATTTTCGGCCGGTTTCCCGGACTTTGGCCCGGGCGAGTGCCAGCTGGTCCAATGAGGTAAACGGCGTTTTGTCGGTGAAGTAATCTTTGCCGGCATCCATTACCCGCAGCCCCAAAGCACAGCGTTCGGAGGGAACGGCGGCTGCCGCAACCAGGCGCACCTCGTTGTCTTCAAGGATCAACTCAAGGCTGTCCGCCACTTGCGCGCCTGGAAATTTGGAGGCAAAGGTTTCGGCTTTGGCTTGGTCCGGATCGAACACCCATTTAAGGGTGGCGCCCGCCTCGATCAGCCCTTGGCTCATGCCGTGGATATGACCATGATCAAGCGCGGCCGCGGCAAACACGAACTCTCCCGGCTTCACGACAGGGTTGGGTTTACCCTTGGGGGCATAGTTCATTCCATCCTGTTTGGAGACTGTCATTCGTCCTGCATCCTTTCGCGCATAAATTCGCCAAACTGCTTCAGCAGTTCGCGTGAATTGTATTCGCCGCTAAAATCCTCGATGCCCAAATATCCGCTGTAACCAACGCTTTTCAGATCCTGAAGCAATCTTCCGAAGTCGACGATGCCTTCCCGCATCGGCGCCCATTCCGAGCGCCATTTGACCGTTCCGTCTTCACGTCTGCCGTCATTAACATAGCGGGCGTTTTTTATATGGACATGTGCCAGATACGGACCAAGCAGCTGCATTCCCATCCGGTAATGTTCATAACCTTCATGCACCATATTCCCAGGGTCATACAAAACGCCGATATGATCCGGATCGCAGCGGCTGACCAGCCTATGAGCCAATCCCGCGCTTGGGGCGATGGTTCCGTGATGAGTTTCGACGACGCCTTTGACGCCGTATTGTTTGGCCATTCGCTCGGCTTCCCGCAAATAACGGATGTTCGCTTCGAACAGTTCGGGATAGGAACGGGTTCCATTATAAGGAGCTGCGCCGACGCGGATCATTTTGGCCCCCAGAAGCCGGGCCGTATGGAAAGCGTGCTCGGTTTCATCGAGCTTCATCTCGTGCAGGTAAGGCGTCAAACCGACGACTTCAAGCCCTTCGTTTTCCGTGATTTCTTTGAACTTCAAAATCTCTGTTTCAGATAGAGAAGGGTCGATAGAGCACCGGTTATTGCCCCAAAACGACGGGATTTCACCGGCGGTTGCAGCCGGCACCTCCTTAAATCTCCATTCAACACCGTCAAGCCCGGCCTCCCGGGCGGAGCGGACCAACTCTTCCGGAGCCAGATCCGGGGTCACCACAGTAAAAACGGAAAGTTTCACGGATAACATCCTCCTCTGTATTAATGGGTTCCTTTGACATTTAGAACGACGCCGACCGATTGCTCTTTTTGGAATGTGGAGCTGCGTATCTTCTCCTGAAGTTTTTCGTAAAAAAGATCTTCATCCAGCGGCAGATTGACCCAATCATCGGTCCATGCAGATAGATGCATCGCATTGGATATGGTTAATCCATGAATGCCTTCTTCGCCGGGAGCGATCAGTTTTTCTCCGTTCAACAGGGCATTCGTAAAGTTCTGCAAAATCCCCTTATGCTGCGGGCCGCCGTCTCTGGGAACCGGAATTTCGCATTTCCAGCATTCGGGTTGGCCGAAGCCGCCGGTAAATTCACGGTTGAACTGAGGTTCGGGCACGCGCAGCCGCCAGAATGTCATCTTGCCGTCTTCAATGACGATTTTGCCGTTGTCGCTGCTGATTTCAAAACGGTTGGTTCCGGGGCTTTCCCCGACGGTTGTCACAAACACGCCCGTGGCGCCGTTTTCGTATTCCACGTAAGCCGTCACATCGTCTTCGACTTCAATGCTGCGATATTTGCCGAACTGGCAAAAAGCACGTACTCGTTTGGGCATCATCCCCGTCGTCCATTGCCAGAGATCCAGCTGATGGGGGTCCTGATTCAGCAGGACGCCGCCGCCTTCCCCGGCCCAAGTCGCACGCCAGCCGCCTGAATTGTAGTAGCTCTGCGAACGGTACCAGTTGGTAATGATCCAGTTGGTTCTTCTTACGGTTCCGAGCTCGCCGGATTCAATCAGGTCGCGAAGCTTGATGTAAAGCGGATTGGTGCGCTGATTATACATGATGCCGAACTGCTTGCCTGATTTGGCGGCGGCATCATTCATTTCTCTTACCGCTTTGGTGAATACGCCTGCAGGTTTTTCCACCAATACATGGTAACCGTTTTCAAATGCCTGAATCGCCAAGCCCGGATGATCGTAATGCGGCGTGGCGATCAGTACCGTGTCCATCGCTCGGGATGCAAAAAAAGCTTCCGGGGTTTCAAACAGCTGCACGGATTCCGGTAAATTGTTTTGCGCCCAGTGCAGCCTGTCAGGATTCGTATCGCAAACAGCCGCGAGTTCCGCGCCGCGAATATCCTTTATGAGGCTGAGAGCATGCGCCGAGCCCATATTACCTATGCCGATAATGCCAAAGCGTACTTTTTCCATGCCGCGATTCCACCTCTCTGATTGTCTATTCCCCCTAAGCTTAGCCGGAATCTCAAGGTATGAGAATGACTTAGATTAAGAGTATTTTGCACAAAATTAATGTGTTTTGGACAAATACGAATGCTACAATAAGGTTGACGAAAAGGGGGAGGGACTGGAATGGAGCGGTCTATGGATATGTTCGGCAGGCTGCCGGAAGGTTTGACACTGGGTATAAGCCATGTCCAATACAAAAAGGGATTTTCCGGATGGAACCGGACGGCAATCGCGCCGTCTTTTCACCGTTTTTATTTTATTGCGGAAGGCAGAGGTTCCGTTGTCCTGAACGGCGCTCTTTATGAGCCCAAACCCAATCAGATGATGATCATGCCTGCGGGCACGAATCAGATGGCTTTGACCGATCAGGACGATCCTTACACGCGTTATTTTTGCCATTTTGACGCCAAGGTGGGAGAGTGGCCTTTGTTTCCGGCAGACAGCAGGCTTTACTTATGCGATGCAAGCAACCCCGGGTTTATCGAACAGACCTTTAAGGAACTGGTGGATTTATTTCACCGTGGCGGTCCCTTTTCGCTGCTGCGCGCTCAAGCTTGCCTGTTGACGATGCTGGCCTGTTGCCTGGAGGACGGCGGCTATACGGATATTTGGAATGATTTTATGGGGCAAACCGAACGGAGCAAGCTCGGAGACGTGCTGGCATATATTCATAAGCACTTGCATGAACCGATGGAAATCGAGCGCCTTGCGGATATTGTGCATCTGCACCCGAATTATTTTATTCCCTATTTTAAAAAGATCATGGGAGTCACGCCGATGCAATATGTAAAGCGCAAACGGATGGATGAAGCGAAAAGGCTGCTTTCTTACACGGATGTTCCGATTTCGGATATTGCCGACCAGATCGGCATGCAGCTCGCGTATTTTTCCAGGCTGTTTAAAAGCTATACAGGACTGTCGCCCTCGGCCTACCGGACCTGTACGCGGTGATCAAGCCGTTTTCCTTGCTTTAATGCGAAAGTTTCATATGCTTACCTAAGCAGTGATTTCCTGGTTCTAAAGTAAGGATTTGCGGGCTACATATTGGAAGGGATCATTTTGGCGGGTAAAATGTGGATGATTTGATGCAATCAGAATAATAAGGGGGAAGGTATATTGAAGCAAAGCATACATAAATTTTTACTGCCCATTTTGGGTTTGGTAACAGCCTTGGTTATGGTTCTTCCATCGGGATTGGCCCATGCAACGGATACGAAATGGATCAACCAGGTATGGAATGATTACAAAGCGTACAACAAGAAAATAACGGAAGCTTACAAAGCTGATCAGCAGCAGATGGATGCTAATTATAAGGAATATTTGAAGCAGTATACCGACCGGATGAACAGTGTGGAAAACAAAGTGCTCGCAGACCAAAAAGAGTGGAACGAAAAGCTTCAGGCCGACTTGACCAAACTTCAGGAGCAGTACGGGGGCAGTCGGGAAAAGGCCGACGATTTGAGAAAATACAAGCAGATGATTAATCCTAAATTTATGGACAGCCCGATGAATCGTTATGCTACACAAGCGAACCGGAATTTTTTGAACAGCACCATGTGGGAGTATGCGAAGGAACTCAACGAGAATTTTTTGAACAGCAAAACCTGGAAATACAAAAAAGATATTAACCCCAATTTTCTGGACAGCCCGGCTTTTAAATACAAAAATGCTGTCAATGAAAATTTTCTAAACAGTCCGATGCAAAAACTAAAGATGGCTTCGAGCAAGGATTATGTAAACAGCCCAATGTTGAGATACAACCTCGGCAAAATCAGCAAAACCAAAGCCCAGCAGGAGTACGCTAAAATTTACAAGGAACAAACTGCGAATTTGGCCGCAATCATAAAGGCTAACAAGCAGGCTATCGCAAATACGGAAGCGGAAACGCGTAAAGAGCTGGACGCGCTGCATGAGAAATCTGTAGACGATTTGGAAAACCAGCGGGAAGAAACGCTGCGGAGCATTTCGGAAATGCGTGCCCGGATCTGCGGAGAGGGGCTTAGCTGGCAGCCGCTTTTGAAGGCGCAGTAACAACGCTATATGGGGCGGACCTCCGCCATTCTACGCTGCACTGCACTGGGGCTACGCGCGGTTCTGTGTTTGCATGATGTAAAAATATGGAGCAGAACGCTTTTAGTCCGATGTTTCCGTTGTTCATATGAGATGCGTTTCCCTAAGGATAATACTTTCTAATATGTTGAAAAAGCCGGCTGCTGATGCAGTCGGCTTCTTGCGGTGGTTATTTTCCTCTAGAATCTTAAACGTTATCGGACATTAGAATATCATGAACCACATCTGCGAGAGTAACAATCTCGAGGGAATGCTCCATCGCTTTTTGAGCGGCGGAAAATTGCTTGGTCAATGAATGCTGTATATTTCTGCCGACAATGCATTCCGGATTCGGATGCTCATGCGAGCTGAACAAATCGTTTTCGGCCACGACGTTAACCGCTTTGTATACATCCAGAAGTGTAATTTCCTGCAATTCTTTGGCAAGTTCGGCGCCGGCTACTCCGGCACGCACGTGAACGAGCCCCGCCCCTTTTAGCATGCTCATAACTTTGCGAATGACGACGGGATTGGTATTGACGCTGCCGGCAATGTACTCGGAAGTGTTGGTTGCTTTATCCTTGTTGATTGCCAGCAAGCACAAAATGTGTATCGCGACAGAGAACCTGCTGCTGATGGACACCGTGCTCCCCTTCTTTCTAACTATACGAATATAATCATTTATAACATGCCCATAATACCGTTACAAGCCAATCAGTACAAAGAACAGTTGACAAAACACAAACTTGTATCTATTATAGTTACATGTAACGAATGTGATTACAACTGATTATACCATACGGGGAGGAAAAATATA